>NZ_CANLDZ010000027.1:0-39641 GCF_947489545.1 uncultured Ruegeria sp.
GAAGCCGAAGCCGAAGCCGAAGCCGAAGCCGAAGCCGAAGCCGAAGCCGAAGCCGAAGCCGAAGCCGAAGCCGAAGCGCCTTCCGCAGAAGAAAAGACTGTTGAACGCGTTGTCGAAAAACGCGGCGGGTTTGTTCCTGCGCTGATTGGCGGCGTGATTGCCGCTGGGATCGGATATGTGGTTGGGAACGGTGGGTTTTTGCCCTCGGAATCCGGCAATTCCGATGCCATCGCGGCGCTTGAGACCAAGCTGACCGATCAGTCGGAGCAGATTGCCAAGCTTTCAAAAACAATATCCGACGGTCCGGATGTCTCGAGCCTGTTAGATCAGCTCAAGGCGCTTGCTGACAAGCTGACGCCGGTTGAAAATGATCTGAACGCGGTGAAGTCCAGTGTGGAAAGCCTAAGCGGACAAGTTGGACCCTTGGGTGACAGGCTGTCTGATCTTGAGAAAAATCCGATTGAAGCAAATGTTTCGCCGGAAGCCACCAAAGCCTTTGAGGCTGAATTGGAAAAACTGCGCGATTCACTGGCTGCACAACGCAGCGAAGTGGAAAAGATGGTCTCAGACGCGCAGGCATTGGAAGCCAAAGCCTCAGCCCAGGCGCGTGCCGCGACCAATGCAGCCATCCTGTCGCGCTTGCATGGTCAAATGGATGCCGGCCAGCCTTTTGCCGAGCTAGTTACCGAACTGAAGGCAGGTGGCGTAGAAGTGCCTGACGCATTGTCGACGCCCGCAGAGAAGGGCGTGCAAACGCTTTCAGATCTGCGTGCCTCGTTTACCCCGGCGGCGCGTTCGGCACTTTCGGATGCAAGGGATGCGGATAAGGGTACAGGCCTGATTGCCTTCCTGCAGCGTCAAACCGGCGCGCGTTCGGTGACACCGCAGGACGGGGACGGCCCCGATGCTATCCTGTCGCGCGCGCAGGCGGCATTGGCCGACGGAGATCTGTCCAAGGTGCTGAGTGAACTAAAATCCCTGCCCGAAGCGGCGCAGACAGCGATGGCTGATTGGGAACAGGCAGCCCAGACGCGGGTGTCCGCCGTGGATGCCGCAAACACGCTTGCTTCAAGCCTGAACTCGAATTGAAGGACCTGCCATGCTGTGGTCATTGTTTAAGATCCTTGTCTTTGTAGCGATTATTGGACTGCTGGCCCTTGGGGGTCATTTCCTGATGCAAACCAGTGGCGGCGTGCAGATTACGGTTGCCGGCACCGAGTTTACCCTTGGACCGTTACAGTCGGTTATTGCGCTGGGCCTGCTGGTTTTTGCTGTTTGGTTGTTCTTCAAACTGCTCAGCCTGCTGATCGCGACACTCAAATTCCTTAATGGTGATGAGACAGCCTTGTCCCGCTATTTCGATCGCAGTCGCGAACAGCGTGGCTATCAGGCGCTTGCGGATGGGTTGATGGCGTTGGCTTCGGGTGAAGGGCGTGTGGCCATGACCAAGGCAAACAAAGCCGAAAAACTGCTTAACAAGCCTGAACTGACCAATCTGCTTGTGGCGCAAGCGGCTGAAATGACCGGAAACACCGAAAAGGCGTCCGAGACCTACAAGAAACTCGTCACAAACAACGCAACCCGATTTGTCGGCGTGCGTGGTATCATGAAACAGAAGCTGGCCGAGGGGGATGATGAAACCGCCCGAAAGCTGGCCGAAAAGGCCCTGGCGATCAAACCGCGCCACGAAGAAACGCAGGATGTTTTGTTGAACCTGCAGACCAAGGCGCAGGACTGGGCCGGGGCGCGATCGACTTTGACATCGAAGTTGAAGGCCGGATACCTGCCGCGTGATGTGTTCAAACGCCGGGATGCCGTTTTGGCCCTGTCCGAAGCAAAGGATGTTTTAGATGAGACCGCCAGCGTCGAACAGCAGGAATATGCAATCGAGGCCAACCGCCTGTCGCCCGATCTGGTACCCGCTGCCGCAATGGCCGCGCGGGCTTACATCGAAAAAGGCAAATCGCGCCCGGCCACCAAGATCCTGAAGAAGGCCTGGGAGGTTCAACCGCATCCCGATTTGGCGCATGCTTTTGCCGAGATCGCCCCGGATGAATCTCCGCAGGATCGGATAAAACGGTTCACTGCTTTAACGCGGGTCCATCCCGAAAACATGGAAACCCGCCTGATTCTGGCCGAGTTGAACATAGTGGCCGAGGACTTTCCCGAGGCGCGTCGCGCATTGGGCGATGTTGTCGAAAAACAGGCTGACGCGCGTGGGTATACGTTGATGGCCGCGATTGAGCGGGGCGAGGGTTCCTCGGACGCCGTAGTTCAGGGGTGGCTGGCCAAGGCGCTGAACGCGCCGCGCGGCCCACAATGGGTGTGCGACAATTGTCATGACATTCAGGTCGAATGGGGACCTGTCTGCCAGAATTGCCACAGTTTCGATACGCTGAGTTGGCAGACACCCCAATCCCCTGAAATCGCCAGTGCGACCGGGGTTCATATGCTTCCGCTGATTGTTGGCGCGCTTGAAGATCAGTCTGATTCGGTCGAGATTTCAGAGCCTGAACAATCCGACAGCGCCGAGGTGATCGAGCTTGATGTGGAGCCGGTCGAGGGTCAGGCCGAAAAACAGGCCTGATCTTTCTGTTTCGGCAGGCGATTGTCCCAACCGAATCTGTTTGCTAACGTCAGCCTCGCGTCGGGGAGGGCGCGCAAACCCTAATGCTGGATTACTCGCATAACGCCTGGCTGGTGGCGGCCTCTTTGGCCGTGGCGCTGATGGCCGGGTTTACAGGCCTATATCTGACACATGGCGCGTCCAAACTGGACAACCAGCGCCGCAAATTCATCGTAGCACTTGCAGCCGTTGTACTGGGCGGCGGTATCTGGTCGATGCATTTCGTAGCGATGCTGGGCCTGCAGTTGCCGATCCTGTTTTATTACGACGCCCTGATCACGCTGATTTCGGCATTGGTTGCGATCCTGATGGTGGGTTTGGCGTTGCTGTTGCTGCATTTCCGTCCGCGAACAATGCGCACGATCGTCGGGGCGGGGGTTATTGTGGGTCTGGGCATTGTGGTAATGCACTATGTGGGCATGGCAGGGATGCAGCTATGTCGCCCGGTTTACAATGCGCTGGACGTAGTGATTGCAGCCATGGCGTCGGTGGTTCTGTCGGTGCTTGCGATCTGGGTCGCCTATGACAACCGGACCCAGCGTAACATCCTGCTGGGGACGGTTTGTTTCGGCCTGGCCGTATTCACTATGCATTTCGTTGCGACCGGGCTGACCGATTTTGTCGCCAGCGAAAATGCAGGGGGTGCAGGACCGGCGCTCAACAATCAGGTGCTGGCCATGGGTGTCACGGTTTCCGTGTTTCTGATCTGCGGTGCCTTTCTTCTGACTGGGATTACCTTCATCGGGCCCGAGGCAGAGGTCGCACCAGTGCCCAGCGCCCCGGACCCTATTCCCGGTCCCCAGGTCACTCTTCCCCGCGCGGGCATTCCGTTCGAACGCGAGGGTCAGACGTTTTTCTCCGCGCCCGGAAAGATCGCAGCGATCCGGGCCGAAGGACATTACACTATACTGTACATGGGCGCAGAGAAACTGTTTTGCCCATGGTCGATAACCGAGGCCGAGGCTCGCCTGAAACCCGATGGCTTTCTCAGGGCGCATCGCAGCTATTTGGTGAACCCAAAACACGTGTCCAGTTTTGAGCGGCACAAGGACAACGGGACCTGCTATTTCGACGGTATCGATGCGTTGACCAAGGTCCCCGTCAGCCGTTCCCGCTTGGCGGATATCCGTGACGCGCTGGGGTTGTGATCGTCGTTCGTGCAGCTCATTCGCATTTCGTGAAACAGACGGCGCGCTCCGTTCCCGCCTGCTGGCGAGGTTAAGGCCACAGCCGCTTTTCTTATCCCAGGTCCCCCAAGGCATAATGTCCGGACCCAGGGAGGAAAACTATGATACCAGCCGGTTTCGAGTATCACCGGCCAGGCGACATCGCCTCGGCCATCGGCATTTTGCAGGAATATGGAGATGAGGCGCGCGTAATCGCCGGCGGGCACAGCCTGATCCCGATGATGAAACTGCGCATGGCCGAGATGGGACATCTTGTCGACCTGCAAGCGATCAACGAACTGAAGGGCGTCAACGTTGGTGCTGATACGGTCACTTTGGGCGCGATGGTCACGCAGCACGAGTTGATCACCCATGACGGTCTGGGATCAGCCATTCCCTTGATCCGCGAGGCCGCTTTACAGATTGCAGATCCTCAGGTGCGCTATGTCGGGACTATTGGTGGCAACGTGGCCAACGGCGATCCGGGCAACGACATGCCAGGGCTGATGCAATGCCTGAACGCGACCTTTGAATTGTCGGGCCCCGATGGCGCCCGCAGCGTTGCTGCGCGCGAGTTCTATGAGGCGGCTTACTTCACGGCACGTGAGGATGAAGAAATCCTAACACGTATCACGATCCCCGTGCCCGGTGCAGGTGTTGGTCAGGCTTATGAAAAGCAAAAACGCAAGATCGGGGATTATGCAACCGCTGCAGCGGCGGTGATGGTTGGAAACGGTCAAGCCTCTGTCGCGATGACCAATCTGGCTGACACACCAGTCTGGTCCGAAAGTGCCAGCGCAGCATTAGCGGATGGCGATGTCGACGGCTGCGTGGCGGCCATGCTGGACGCCATTGACCCTGTGGCCGACAATCGTGGCCCCGTCGAGTTCAAGAAACATGTGGCCGCCGTGATGCTGCGCCGCGCCATCGCTCGCGCTCAAAGCCGCGCGAGCTGAGGGGAGTAAACCATGTCTAAAATGCACGTAAAACTCACCGTGAACGGCAAGCAGGTCGAAGGCCTCGCGGAACCGCGCACATTGCTTATCCACTTCCTGCGGGAAGATCTGAAAATCACTGGGCCGCATATTGGCTGTGAAACCAGCCATTGTGGGGCCTGCACCGTGGATATCGATGGCAAGTCGGTCAAATCCTGCACCACCTTTGTGGCTCAGGTGAACGGGGCCGATGTCACTACCGTCGAAGGGCTTACAAATGACGATGGCAGCCTCGGTGTGCTGCAAGAGATGTTCCGCGAGCATCACGGGCTGCAATGCGGTTTTTGCACGCCGGGGATGATCACCCGCGCGCACCGCCTGTTGCAGGAAAATCCGAACCCGTCCGAAGAAGACATTCGCTTTGGCATGGCAGGAAACCTGTGCCGCTGCACCGGATACCAGAACATCGTTAAGGCCATCTCGGCCTCGGCCGACATGCTGAACGCTCAGAAGGAGGCTGCGGAATGAACGACCAGACTCTGACCCCCGAAGAACGCGCCGCCAACCTCAAGGGTATGGGAAGCTCGCGCAAGCGCGTCGAGGACGTGCGCTTTACCCAAGGCAAAGGAAACTATGTCGACGACATCAAGCTGGACGGGATGCTGTTTGGCGACTTTGTTCGATCTCCCTATGCCCATGCGCGCGTGAAAAGCGTGAACAAAGAGGCGGCACTGGCGCTGCCCGGTGTGATCGCCGTTCTGACCGCCGAAGATCTGTCGCCGCTGGGTCTGCATTGGATGCCGACGCTGGCCGGTGACAAGCAGATGGTGCTCGCCGATGGCAAGGTCCTGTTTCAGGGCCAGGAGGTCGCCTATGTCGTCGCCGAAGATCGTTACATCGCGGCTGATGCGGTGGAACTGGTCGAGGTCGACTATGAAGAACTGCCAGTTCTGACCGACCCGTTCGAGGCACTGAAATCCGATGTTGTCCTGCGTGAAGACCTTGAAGGGCAGACCGCGGGCGCGCACGGACCGCGCAAGCATCACAACCACATCTTCACCTGGGAACAGGGTGACAAGGAAGCCACCGAAGCCATTCTGGCAGAGGCCGACGTGGTCGCCGAAGAGATGGTCTATTATCACCGCACCCACCCGTGCCCGCTGGAGACCTGCGGCTGTGTCGCGTCGATGGACAAAGTGACCGGTAAGCTGACGCTGTATGGCACATTTCAGGCGCCTCATGCGATCCGGACTGTTGTCTCGCTGATCTCGGGCATCGCCGAGCATAATATCCGGGTGATCAGCCCGGATATTGGCGGGGGCTTCGGCAACAAAGTCGGCGCATATGCAGGATACGTCTGCTCAGTCGTGGCCTCGATTGTTACCGGCCAGCCGGTGAAATGGGTCGAGGACCGGATGGAGAACCTGATGTCCACCGCCTTTGCCCGCGACTACTGGATGCGGGGCAAGATCGCGGCGACCAAAGACGGCAAGATCACCGGGCTTTGGTGTCATACGACGGCGGATCACGGGGGGTTTGACGCCTGCGCCGACCCGACCAAGTTCCCGGCAGGGTTCATGAATATCTGCACCGGGTCTTATGACATCCCGACCGCTTATCTAGCTGTGGATGGGGTCTATACCAACAAGGCTCCGGGCGGCGTGGCTTATCGTTGCTCCTTCCGGGTGACCGAAGCCGCCTATTTCATCGAGCGTATGATCGAGGTTCTGGCCATCAAGTTGAACATGGACGCGGCCGAGCTGCGCCGGATCAATTTCATCAGGGCAGATCAGTTCCCGTATCAATCCGCGCTGGGCTGGGAGTATGACTCGGGCGATTACCATACCGCTTGGGACAAGGCATTGAAGGCTGTCGACTATGACGGTCTGCGGGCCGAGCAAGCGCAGCGGATCGACGACTTCAAAGCTGGCAAGACCCGCAAGCTGCTGGGCATCGGTCTGACGCATTTCACCGAGATCGTCGGCGCTGGACCAGTGAAGAACTGCGATATCCTTGGGCTAGGTATGTTCGATTCATGCGAGATCCGCATCCATCCAACCGGGTCGGCCATCGCGCGTCTGGGCACGATCAGCCAAGGCCAGGGCCACGCCACAACCTTTGCCCAGATTATCGCCAGTGAGATCGGTCTGCCCGCCGATGACATCACGCTGGAGGAAGGCGACACCGATACCGCGCCTTATGGGCTTGGGACTTACGGGTCGAGATCTACTCCGGTCGCGGGGGCTGCAACGGCAATGGCTGCGCGGAAAATCCGCGCCAAGGCACAGATGATCGCGGCGTATTTGCTGGAAGTTCACGACAACGACGTTGAGTGGGATGTGGATCGCTTTGCTGTCAAAGGCGCGCCCGAACGGTTCAAGACCATGAAGGAAATCGCCTTCGCCGCTTACAATCAGGCCATACCGGGGCTGGAACCCGGTCTGGAGGCCGTCAGCTACTATGATCCGCCGAACATGACCTATCCGTTCGGGGCCTATATCTGTGTCATGGAGATCGATGTTGATACCGGCGAGTGGGATGTCCGGCAATTCTATGCGCTGGACGATTGCGGCACACGGATCAACCCGATGATCATCGAAGGGCAGGTCCATGGTGGTGTGACTGAGGCACTGGCCATCGCGATGGGGCAGGAGATAGCGTATGACGAGATGGGCAACGTCAAGACCGCGACGCTGATGGATTTCTTCATTCCGACCGCGTGGGAGACGCCAAATTATACCACCGATCACACGGTGACGCCGTCTCCGCATCATCCGATTGGGGCGAAGGGTGTCGGGGAAAGCCCTAACGTGGGCGGTGTACCTGCGTTTTCGAATGCGGTGCATGATGCCTTCCGCCCATTTGGATTGGTTCAGAGCCACATGCCGCATGATCATTGGCGGATCTGGAAGGTTGCCAACGGCCTGGGGATGCACGGCTAATCGGTTTCGAACCGGCTGTCGCCGGTCCGACCGAACGGAGGGGGTTCTACCCCCTCCGAAACCTCCCCCGGGATATTTTGGGCCAGATGAAGATGGGATCCTGGTTTTGACTTTGAGTGACGTGCAGAACGGGTTGGCCGCACAGGGCTATGTCGCCGATGATCGGTTGGCGATGGCGTTGCATTTGGCGCAGGACCTGGGGCGACCCTTACTGCTGGAAGGTCCGGCGGGTGTGGGAAAGACCGAGGTTGCTAAGGCTGTGGCGGGCTGGCGCGATACCCGTTTGATCCGTTTGCAATGTTACGAGGGGCTGGACGCCAGCCACGCTATCTATGAATGGAACTATCAGCGCCAGCTTTTGGCCATTCGTGCCAGTGAAGCGCAGGGAGGAACCAGCGAGGCTCAGTTGTTTACAGATGAATATCTGCTGAAACGACCCTTGTTAGAGGCTATTTCCGCCGCAGTTCCGCCTGTTCTGCTGATCGATGAGATTGATCGGGCGGATGAGGAATTTGAGGCGTATCTGCTGGAGATACTGTCCGACTTTCAGATTACGATTCCTGAACTGGGAACAGTCACGGCACGCGCGCGGCCGATTGTGATCCTGACTGCGAATGGAACGCGTGACCTGTCGGATGCTTTGCGGCGGCGGTGCCTTTACAGCTTCCTCGACTACCCGTCGCAGGAAACTGAATTGGCGATCCTGCAGGCCCGAATGCCCGATGTCGAGGCAACACTGGCGCAACAGATCGTTGGCGTTGTGCAGGCACTAAGGAAGGAAGATCTGGAGAAAACACCAGGCATTGCCGAGATGTTGGATTGGTCGGCTGCTTTGTCAGGATTGGGGGTCAATGACCTTGCCCAATCACGCAAAGAGGTGCAGGCAACCCTGGTTTGTCTTCTTAAAACCGCCGCAGATTACGACGCCGCCCCGCCCGAGGTAATGGATCGGCTGATTGGAAAGGTGGCATAATGCAGGTCACCCGATTTCCCGCTCGTGCGCAGGGGCTTGCGGATCGCATGTCCGGTTTCATTGCGCATTTGCGGATGAATGGTCTGCGCGTTGGCCCAAAGGAAACCGGGGACGCGCTTTCTGTATTGTCGGCGATTGATGCGACCGATGCAGGGCAGGCCCGGCAGGCACTTTGTGCATTACTGGCCGGGGATGTCGAGGATTGGCGCCGCTTTGATGAGTTGTTTGACGCCTATTGGTTCAATGCCGGAAAGCAGCGGGCGGGCACAGCACAGACTGCGCACGTTCGGGTGCAATCGGCGAAACCCATGATCTGGCAAGCGCAGGATCAAGAAGGCAAGGACACCCAATCCGACACAGATCAGGCTACCACTCCTGATCCGAGCGACGGGGAGGCCGAGGGGATGGACGGGAAGCTGATTGCGACCCGCACGGCCAACCTGTCGCGTCGGGATTTGCGCGAAATCATGGATGAAGAGGCGCTAAAACAGGCGGAATCGGCGGCTTTGGCCCTTGCGCGTGCCATTCGGGATCGCCGGTCGCGCAGGCGCAAGCAGTCTCGCAGAGGGCCAGCCCTGGATATGCGCCGGATCCAGCGTGCCAGCCTTGCACGGGGCGGTGAGCCAATGGACCTGTTTCATAAAGCTCGACCGCCGCGCCCAATGCGGATTGTGGCGCTGTGCGACGTGAGCGGATCGATGACGGTGTATGCCCGGGTCTTTCTCGCCTTTCTCAAGGGTCTGATCGGTACTGGGACCGAGGCCGACGCCTATCTGTTCCACACGAGGTTGATGCGTGTCACCGATGCGTTGCGCGACCATGACACGCTGCGCGCGGCCGGTCGGTTGTCGTTGATGGCAGAAGGGTTTGGCGGAGGCACGGATATCTCTGGCAGCCTTGAGAGCTTTCTGAACGGGTACGGCGCACGCGCATTGAACGGTCGCACGATCGTTCTGATCCTGTCAGATGGGTATTGCAGCTCAGATCCACAAGCGCTGGGCGACGTACTGGCGCGCATTCGGCGTAAGGCCCGGCGCATCGTCTGGCTGAACCCGTTGAAAGGATGGAAAGATTATCAACCTATTGCCGCTGCGATGCAGGCGGCCGAACCGTACCTGGATGCGCACCTGCCGGCCAACACATTAGAGGCACTGGCGGCATTGGAGCCGCAGTTCCGAAAGCTGTGAAAGGAGCCCATATGGCAAATTTCGACATATTCGACACGATTGATCAACTGCGCCAGACCGGAGAGGCGTTCTGTGTAGCGACTGTATTGCGTACCGCGGATGCGACTTCGGCCAAAGCCGGAGGAAAGGCTGCGATCACGCGAGACGGTCAAATCCTAGGCCATTTGGGTGGCGCCTGTGTTCAACGCGCGGTTCGGTCGTCGGCACATGAGGCGTTGGCCAGTGGCGCACCGCAGATGATCCGGGTCAAACCTTCGAAAAAGGTGGTGAACATGACCGATCCCGATGGCGTACAGACGTTCAGAAGCGGGTGCCCTTCCGGTGGCACGGTTGATCTTTTGGTTGAACCCTATCGGCACGCGCCGCGGTTGGTGATATTTGGTGGGTCTCTCATCGCGACCGCGTTGGCCGCGCATGGCGCATTGGCCGGATTTCGCGTTTGCCTGTCTGATGATGCGGAAACATCCGGCGCATACACCCGTTTTGCGCCAGATAAGACGGCTGATTTGGGCATTGAAGCGCGGGACTTTGTGGTTGTTGCATCGCAGGGCCAAGGGGACAGCGTTGCCCTGAAAGCCGCGTTGGAAACGGGTGCGACCCGTGTTTCGATGGTGGCAAGCCGCCGCAAGGCTGATACGCTGACCGCAAAATTGATCGCGCAGGGCATGGATCCGCTGCAGGTTGCGCGGCTCAAATCCCCGGCAGGTCTGGATATTCACGCGATTGACCCGCACGAGATCGCTTTGTCGATCCTCGCCGAGATCGTGATGTGGCGGAACAGTGACAAATCCACGGAGCGGTCCCATGATGAGAAGCTTGCATAGGCGCCTAAGGGCGTTCTGGCCTGTACAACCTGAAACAACTGCCGAAAAAGCGGCGGAAACCGCACTTCTTGTTTTCCCAAGATGTTGCTGAACAAAGGATAGACTTTGATGGAATTGAGTGACGAAATCCGCATCTCGGCACCACGCGACGTGGTTTACCGAGCGCTGAATGATCCGGACATCCTGCGTGAGTGCATTCCGGGTTGTGAAGAGCTGATCCAAAACTCGCCTGAAGACCTCGAGGCTAAGGTGGTTTTGAAAATCGGCCCGGTCAAAGCGCGGTTTGCAGGGGAGGTGACGCTGGACACGTCGAACGCACCGGATGGGTTTTCCCTGAGCGGAGAAGGTAAAGGTGGTGCTGCCGGCTTTGCCAAGGGTGGGGCCGAAGTCACGTTGACGGAAGATGGTGCCGAGACATTACTCGCTTACACTGCGAACGTAAGTATCGGAGGCAAGATAGCGCAGCTGGGCAGCCGGTTGATTGCAGGGACTGCCAAGAAACTATCTGGGAAATTCTTCACGCGGTTCGGGGAAATCGTTTCAGAGCAGTCTGCGTCCTGAAGTGCGCGACTAATAGGGGTGTTGGCCACGCGGCTAGTCTGTCAGCGACCTGCATCTGCCGGTGTAATCCGTCATAGCCTCTGAGACAGGATCGATTGGTTCGGCTGATAAACACGTCAAAGCAACGGCCAAAAGTTTCCCTCGCTGGGGGCCTACTGCGGTCAAGGCTGTTGCGACATTGAGCCAGCCGACCGATTGGCGGCCACCGTGGGCGGTATCTTGACGACACCGCTGTCATATTTCAAGTTACCCTCATGGGGCCGCGAACGCCCCGTGAGGCCCAGGCCCAAGTTTCGCATCCACGACACCCGCAACAGCAGGGAGGATGCGCATGAATACGCACCAGAAATTCAAAACCTACATACCCGGCCAACATGTCGTTCGGGGTATCCCGTTCAAAGCTCATAAGATCGACGGCTTTACGCCCGAAATGCTCGAACAGCATTTTGAGCAGGTGTATGGCGGCGCGGTTCGCCGCTTGAACGAGATCGAAAAGCAGATTGCGAGGGATGATCACAACGATGCTCTGCGAGCAGAGCACCTTAGTGTTGCCAACTCGGTCATTCTGCACGAACTACATTTCTTATCCCTTGGCGAAGAAGGCGGTGAAGAGCTATCGGATTCGGCTCTAACACAGGCTATTGACGCAGCTTTTGGCAGCGTCGCAGCCTGGCGGGTCGAATTCTCGTCAATGGCGACGTCGGGAGAAGGTGGTTGGGCTATTCTGGCGTGGTCGGATCGATTTGGTCGGTTGATGAATGTCAGAACGATCGATAGTGCGCAGTTTCTATCCGATGCGGTTCCTCTTCTTGTGCTCGACATGGGAGAGCACGCCTTTTCCAGTGATTTTGGGTTGGACCGGAGGGGTTTTGTCTCTGCGTTCCTACAAAGTGTTCATTGGGTGCGCGTGGCGGAACGATTCCACCGATCACTGGGTGGGGCGGTGGTGAATGAGAAAGCCGATCCCAACCAGATTTCGATCAGCGAACTGAAGGACAGTCTTGACCGGGGCGACGATGTTCTGGTTCTCGATGTACGGCACGATGACGACCGCGAACGATATAAAAACCGAATAGCGGGAAGCGAATGGCATGACTCTTTTGATGTCGCTGCGTGGGCCAACGACTTGCCCAAAGATAAGCCAGTCGTGGTTTATTGCATGTATGGTTTCTGGGTCAGTCAAAAGGCAGCGGAGGAACTGCGTATGTACGGCATCAACGCACGTAGCCTTTCAGGCGGTGTTACGGCGTGGCGCGCAATGGGCTACTCATCGTCAAGCAATATCGAATAGGCGTTACTTTCAGGTGTTCCATTTGATGAGGCTCGCAGTCAATCCGAGAACAATTTCTGTTTTCCAGAAATAAGGTTAGATAAAAGCAAACATATCGAGAGCGCGAGGCGGATTCTAAAACATGGGTATGTTGATCGACGGCCGATGGGACCAAAACGCGGACAGATCTATGCTGTCCGGCACCTACCGCCGAGAGGCCAGTGTTCTGGCTACGATCATTGATGCGGATGTGTTGCATGCTTTGCGGCACGATCCAGATCGGTTTGTGTTGATCGCCTCAGCAAGTTGCCCATGGTCTCATGCGACGGTGATTGTGCGGCAGCTAAGCGAGCTTTCTGACAATGTGCCAATACAATGGGCAGGCGGGCGACGTATCGAAGGCTATGGCCTGTTGCCAGAAGGGCCGATTACGCGATTGGGTAATATCAAACACGCCCATCAGCTCTATTCCCTGAGCGATCCCACATACACCGGTCGCGCAACAGTGCCGATGCTATGGGACAGCAAACGTCAGCTGGTGCTGTCCAATTCCTCGGCCGACATAATCTTGGCGTTTAATCAAGCTGGCCGGGGCCCGGAGCTGCGGCCAGACAACTTGGCAAGCGAGATTGATAAGCTGACCAGTCAGATCTTTGATGGCCTGTCAAATGCGGTCTACCGCGCTGGCAAAGCCGAACGACAAGGCGAATACGATGATGCGGTCGACACAGTGTTCGACACAATGGATCGCCTTGAAGATCGATTGATGGATCAGCGCTTTCTCTTTGGAGATGATCTGACGACCGCTGATATTCGCCTTTTTGCTACTCTGGTACGGTTCGATACCGTGTACGCAACGCATTTTCGCTGCACCAGAAAAAGACTGGTGGACTATCCAGCTCTCTGGCGCTTTACGCGCCGTATTTACCAGGGCCCAGGCGTGAAAGAGACTGTTAATTTTGAAGAAATTCGCTTCGGCTATTACGTAAATGACGGAAGCCACAATCCGTTTGGGATAATCGCCCAGCAACCCCAGATCAACTGGGATTGTCGCGACGGGCTTTAAACCATCGCCCAGATCGGGTCCCCCAAGTCATGGCAAGCGCGACCAGGTGGTCAGGTAGCGTTGAAGATGCTCATGAGCGGGCCTCGGATGATTGAACCTGCAGTTTTCCGGATGTCAGCGCCGCAATGGCAACCATCAAAGCGGCCGTGCCCAGCACAAGCGGCAATCCTCCGATCTGGTAAGTCAGGCCGGACAGCACGGTGCCCAGCAACCGACCGGATGCGTTTGCCATGTAATAGAAGCCGACATCCATCGTGACCCGCTCGGCCTGCGTAAAGGACAGGATCAAGTAGGAATGCAGCGAGGAGTTGACCGCAAAGATGGCGCCAAAAACCAATAGGCCAATCACCAGTGTGATCGTTAGCCAAGGTTCAGGACCAGAGGTCATCAATACGGCACCCATGAGGGCAGCGGGTACGCAAAACAACAGCGCGGCCCAACTGCGCGCGGCACGGATCAGGTCGTCTTCGGATCGCTCAGCGGCGCGCAGGATCTTTGGCGCGCTGGCCTGGACCGCTCCGTAGAGGATAACCCAAACGGCCATGAACGTGCCGATCATGAAGAACGCTGCTCGGTTACCGTCTTCCGTTCCGTCGGACAGAACGGCGTAGAAATAGATCGGGATGCCAACGACAAACCAAACGTCGCGCGCACCGAACAGAAAGACGCGCGCCGCCGACAGCCAGTTTACATTGGCAGATTTCGAAAACACCTCGGAGAATTTCGCGCCTTTGCGGCCCTTGGGCAGGCCGGACGGCATCAGGATCGCAACTGCGATCAGGATCGCACCCAGCACGACCGCCATGACCAGAACGGCCCAGATGAATCCTAAAGTCGCCAGCAGTGCCGCGCCCAACAGGAACCCAAGACCTTTGACTGCGTTTTTGGATCCGGTCAGCACGGCGACCCAGCGGAACAATCCGCCGCCTTCAGTCGGTGCCAGCAGTTTCACGGCGGATTTCGAGGACATCTTGGCCAGATCCTTGGCGACCCCGCTGGCCCCTTGCACGATCATCACAAAGGCAACCGAAACCCCGACGGTCCAGCCCGGATCAAGCTGCGTCAGCGTCAGCAGCGCCAAAACCTGCAGGCCAAGTCCAGCATACAGGGTCGAGGTCAGCCCAAAACGTGCCGCGATCCACCCCGCCGCAAGGTTGGTGGCCATCCCTGCAATCTCGTAGAGCACGAATAGATAGGCCAGCTGAACCGGTGAGAAGCCCAGAGTGTGAAAGTGCAACAGCACCAACATTCTGAGTGCTCCGTCGGTCAGCATAAAGGCCCAATAAGCCGCAGTGACTGCGATGTAGGCCGACAGCCCCTCGGGCCGTTGGGTCACAGCGAGGCACCAACCATCAGGGCAACATCGACCAGACGATGCGCATAGCCCATTTCATTGTCGTACCACGCGTAGATCTTCACCTGCGTGCCGTTCACCACCATGGTCGAGGGAGCATCGATGATCGAAGACCGTTCATCATTGGTGTAATCGGTCGAAACCAGCGGGCGGGTTTCGTAGCCGAGAATTCCCTTCAACGGGCCGTCGGCCGCGACCTTGAAGAAGCTGTTGACCTCTTCCGCCGTGGTCTCCCGTTCGACCTCGAAAACGCAATCGGTCAGTGATGCGTTCAGTAGCGGAACGCGCACCGCGTGGCCATTCAGTCGCCCGGTGAGCTCGGGGTAGATCAGGGTGATGGCCGTGGCCGACCCGGTGGTGGTCGGGATCAAAGAGTTCAGCGCAGACCGCGCGCGGCGCAGGTCTTTTGCCGGACGGTCCACGATGGTCTGCGTATTGGTCACATCATGGATTGTAGTGATTGACCCGTGGCGGATGCCGAGGTTTTCGTGGATGACCTTGACCACCGGGGCCAGGCAATTGGTGGTGCATGAGGCGGCCGTCACGATGCGGTGCGCGGATGGATCATAGGTTTCTTCATTGACACCGCAGACGATATTGGCCGTTGGACCATCTTTGACAGGCGCCGAGACGACAACCTTCTTTACGCCCGCTTCGAAGTACGGGGCTAGTTTTGCCTCGGTCTTGAAGACGCCGGTGCAGTCGATCACCACGTCGACCCCGTCCAGAGGCAGGGCGTTCAGGTCTTTGACACCGATAAAAGGCAGGCGGGTTCCGTTGATTGTGACACTGTTTTCGTCATGCGTGAATGTGGCATCCCAACGTCCGTGAACGGTGTCGAACTCCAGCAGGTGGGCATGCATTTCCGGATCACCTACTGCATCGTTGATCCAGGCAATCTTTGCACCCTTCTCTAACAAGGGTTTCAGGGCGAGCTTTCCGATCCGGCCCAGCCCGTTCACAGCATATGTCGTCATGTCATTTCCTCAGATGGTGTCCTGCCGATGTCATCGACGGCAGATTGCAGCGCTATGCGGTCCAGGCTTTCGACGGGCAGCGATGTAAACGCCTCAATCCGACGTTTCAGCGCCCCGTAAGCGTTCTGGAACGCCAGGCTTTTCTCGGCATCGGTGCCGGTGGCTTTGACCGGATCGACCATGCCCCAATGCCCGCTGATCGGCTGGCCTTCCCATGGGGGGCATTCCTCGTTTGCCGCCTGATTGCAGACGGTAAACACGAAATCCATTTCCGGCGCGTCCGACCCGGTGAATTCCGAGATATTCTTTGAGCGCAGTACCGACGTATCGTGGCCTTTTTCGTTCAGGATATGAAGGGCAAACGGGTTCAGCTTGGAGTTGGGCTGTGTTCCCGCAGAAAACACATTGAACTTGTCGCCTGCAATTTCGCGCAGCAGAGTTTCGGCAAAGATTGAGCGGGCGGAATTGCCCACGCAAATGAACAGGACACTAAACTTTCGGTCCGTCATGGCGTCACCTCCTTGGGTGAAGGGCATGCAAAGATCAGGGCGACCACGGCAGCAATCAACGATCAGAAAGTCGAGCATGCGTTGCACGTTTTTCATTTCAACAGAATAGAGCAGAGATGTTCCTGAGCGTGTCTGCGACACCAAACCCGACCGTTGCAGCGCGTTCAGATAATTCGACAGGGTGCTGGGTTTGATACCCAGTTCCGATGAAAGCTCGCCTGCCGGAACAGTGTCAGGAAACCGTCGCATTAACATGCGAAACACGCTGATACGCTGGGGGTGGCCAAGGATGGCTAGCTGATTCGTTATTTCTTTTATCATATTTCATGAAATATAGAATTAATAAGCTTGTGTCGAGTCAGATCTGACAACGCAGATCACAGTTTTTAAGTTCTTACCGAAGCCGTGGCTCTTACACGAGGGAACGATTTCAGAGATTTTCTAAAAACACCAAAACTGGATCAAACTCCGGCAAACAACCACCATATCGAGGCTTGCACTGTTTCAGCTGACCGTTTAAACGATCCGTCGCATCTTTGTTGGATCGCCGAGTTTCGCCGATACAGCAAAGGTCGCCGCTGTAGCTCAGCTGGTAGAGCACGTCATTCGTAATGATGGGGTCGGGGGTTCGAGTCCCTTCAGCGGCACCACGTAATTCCAAAACAACAACCGACAATTGGCGCTGTTATTTGAGGCGTATTGTGTCTGCCTTCGGGTCCACCTGTTGTTCTGGGCGCGTCCCGTGATCTTGCCATTGGTCGGGCATGCATAGTCGACGGATCGGTCAGCAGTTACCCGGTGATTGGGGATATTCCCCCGGCGAATGCTGCTAGGATTGGCGCGGCCAGTGCAAAGCCAGCACGTATGATGTCGCCCGTACCCTCGGCGAGCTTGTGTGAAGACCTCCACTCTTCAATGTCAAACGCATCCTCAGCATCACTTTCCCGGCTTGCGGCGATGGCAAGGTTGGCAATCCTTCCATCCAGTATGACGGCCACGGGAAGGAAATAGCTCAACATCAACAAGCAGAAATAGGTTCCCGTAAAAAGTGCGGATGCGGTCACCAGTGAATTGTAGGCGGCTTTTTCAGAATCCGAGATCACGGGCAAGGGCCAGTACATCCAGCTTGCAGCGAAAAACATGCCAAAGGTGAGGATGAGACTGGACAGATATAGTTGTTGCCGCATCTGACGCAGGTTCTTCGCCAGCTCTGCGGCCGTTTCTTCGATGCTACGGGTTTCGCGGGATCCCAGACACAGGATCATACCAACGATCAATGACCCGATGGCAAGCCCGGCAAGTGCATTGATCACGTCCAAAATGCGCCTGAACAAGGTAAATACCGGCATGTCCCCGCATTTTCCAAGCAACCAGGAATCCTCAGGGTCGATACACCCGGGCAGAGTGCCCTGAGACAAGGCCGATTCAAATACGGCCTTGCCAACCTGGTGATAGATTTGCGGGGTCTTGGACGCCATATGTTGTTGGACAGTGGGCACGATGGCCAGAACAAGGATGGTCAGAACAATCGTGATAGCGGTTATTCTGGTTCTGCGTTCCATTGGGCGGATCAAGTTGCGGGCCAACACAGCCACAGGCAACAAGGTGAGGGCTGCAAAAAACCAAGCGGCCGCAAGAAACCGGAACCGCCCAACCGCCTCAAGCCAAGTACGCTCGTCGACAAGAATGCTGACGGGGACGTCCAATTCGGTCGCAATCATGTGCTTTTGGATGATCTCATGCAGCGCAAAAACACAAACTGGTAGCAACGCGATTGCGAAATAACCCAGTCTAACTCGACGTTTAGTCACGTCGTCCCCTTCTTGTTTCGGCACTCCACGACAAGAAGGGTAACATGAATTCGACGCGTCGGCGACTTTCCGGATATAAGAGGATATGGCAAACGTGCTGACATCTCAGTGCAGTCAGATCAGATGGACGTCCAATTGGTTGAATTGATCGTCAAGCGCGTCGGATTACGCGGATGCCAAATTCACTTGCTGCGTGACGTGGGACATGTCGGTCGATAACTAAGCGCGCTTTTCTCCAATCGACGCGACCCCGAGAACGTCCAGCACCTTGGCTTCGATATGTTCGGCATTCATGCCCGCTGCCGTATACATATCTGCGGGGTTTGCGTGGTCGATGAAAACATCCGGTAAAACCATCGAGCGATACTTTAACCCGTGATCAAATATGCCTTCATCGGCCAGCAGTTGTGCGACATGACTGCCGAAACCACCGATCGCGCCTTCTTCGATGGTGATCAGAGCTTCGTGATCGGCGGCCAGATCCAGGATCAGATCGCGATCGAGGGGTTTGGCAAATCGGGCATCGGCGATGGTAGGGGTGATGCCCTTGGCCGATAATGCCTCGGCGGCCTTCTGAACCTCGGCCAATCGGGTGCCAAAGGACAACAAGGCCACGCGCGCGCCCTTCTGGATCAATCGGCCTTTGCCGATTTCAAGAATCTCACCACGCTCCGGAAGATCGACTCCAACGCCCTCACCGCGCGGATAGCGGAAGGCAATCGGGCCATCGTTGTGTGCGGCCGCAGTGGCCACCATATGCATCAATTCAGCCTCATCCGCAGCTGCCATGACGACCATACCGGGCAGGTTGGACAGGTATGCAACGTCGAAAGATCCGGCATGGGTCGCCCCGTCGGCACCCACCAGCCCGGCACGGTCGATCGCAAAGCGCACTGGCAGACGTTGGATCGCCACGTCATGCACAACCTGATCATAGCCACGCTGCAGGAAGGTGGAATACATCGCACAGAATGGCTTCATCCCCCCAGCGGCCAACGCTGCAGAGAAGGTCACGCCATGCTGCTCAGCGATGGCCACATCGAAACAGCGCGACGGATAGCGTTCGGCAAACAGGTTCAACCCGGTGCCATCTGGCATCGCCGCGGTAACGGCCACGATCTTGTCGTCACGGGATGCTTCATCAACCAGAGACTTGCCGAAGACTGACGTATAAGACGGCGCATTGGAGGGTGTTTTCTTCTGCTCGCCTGTGACCACGTCGAATTTAGCCGTCGCATGCCCTTTGTCGCGGGCCTGTTCAGCCGGGGCATAGCCTTTGCCCTTTTTTGTCAGCACATGGATCAGAATCGGGCCAGTTGCCCGCGCCTTGACCGTGCGCAGAACCGGCAGCAACTGGGCAAGGTCATGCCCGTCGATGGGGCCGAGATAGGAAAAGCCCAGCTCCTCGAACAATGTGCCGCCAACAGCCATGCCTTTCAGCATTTCCTTGGCGCGCTTTGCGCCCTCGCGGAAAGGTTCGGGCAGTAGGGACACCGCGCCTTTGGCGGCGGCTTTTAGATCGTGAAAGGGTTCTTCCGCATAGATCCGCGACAGGTAATTGGACAGGGCTCCAACCGGCGGTGCAATGCTCATCTCATTGTCGTTCAGAATAACGATCAGGCGCTTCTTCAGGTGGCCCGCGTTGTTCATCGCTTCAAACGCCATCCCCGCAGACATCGATCCATCCCCGATGACGGCAATCGCATCGCCCAACCCTTCGGGGGTGACGCCTCCCAGATCGCGCGCAACTGCAAACCCCAAGGCTGCACTGATCGAGGTCGAGCTGTGTGCCGCCCCGAACGGGTCATACGGGCTCTCGCTGCGTTTAGTAAAGCCGCTGAGGCCATCCTTCATGCGCAACGTACGGATACGGTCGCGCCGTTCGGTTAGGATCTTGTGCGGGTAACACTGGTGCCCAACATCCCAGATGATCTTGTCGCGTGGCGTGTCAAACACAGCGTGCAGGGCTGTCGTCAGCTCGACCACACCCAAGCCTGCACCCAAATGCCCGCCTGTGACGGACACCGCCGAAATAGTCTCGGTCCGCAATTCCTGTGCCACCTGATGCAATTGAGCGTCCGAGAACTGCTTGAGATCCGCCGGGCGGTTCACAAGATCCAGCAAAGGCGTATTCGGGCGTTCAGACATTTGGCACGTTCCTGGCTTAGCTGTCCCGGGCAATAACGAAGCGGGCGGCGTCCTTCAAGGTTTCAGCCTTGGGGCCATATCCATCAAGCGCCGCGCAGGCCTGATCCACCAGATCAGTGGCACGGGTCTTGGCGGCTTCCAGTCCCAACAGAGAAACAAATGTTGCCTTCCCTGCCGCGGCATCTTTTTGCAGGCGCTTGCCCGCCTTTTCGGAGTCACCCTCGATATCCAAGATGTCATCGGCAATTTGAAAAGCAAGGCCAAGGGCTTGGGCATATTGGCGCAAGGGTTCGGGATCGTCCTCTGCCAAGCGCGCTCCGGCGCAGGCAGACCACTCGATCAACGCACCGGTTTTGCCCGATTGCAGGCGGGTGATGTCGGAAAGATTCAAGGGGTCCAGGGCGGTCTCGGCTGCAACATCCAATGCCTGACCCAGTACCATCCCCTGAGCGCCACTGGCTGTGGCCAAAGTCAAAGCCAAGTGAGCACGAATTTCAGCGGTTCCGACCTCGGTCCGGGTACACAGTTCAAACGCCAATGCCTGCAGCGCATCCCCGGCCAGCAGAGCGGTGCCTTCGTCCCATTTCATATGCACGGTCGGGCGTCCGCGCCGCAGGTCGTCATCATCCATACAAGGCAGATCATCGTGAACCAGCGAATAGGCGTGTAGCGCCTCGATGCCTGTGGCTGGCCAGATCGCGCGCGCCTCATCGATGGCATGCAACCGGGCGCTTTCCAGTACAAGAAACCCGCGCAGCCGCTTACCGCCCTGAGTGGCATACCCCATCGCCCGAGTCACATTCAGATCATCCAGATCGCGCAGAACCAGATCGAACTGTCCCTGAATGCGCGCCGCATCCTGCGCCAGTCTTTCGCGAAACATTTACTGGCCTTCGACAGGTGTCGTCCCGGTCGGCTGACCATTGGTATCCAGAGTGATCGCCGCGACCTTTTCTTCGGCGCGCTTCAACTCATCCTCGCAGCGTTTCTTCAGTGCCGCACCACGTTCATAAAGCGCGATAGACTGATCCAGCGCCACGTCACCACGCTCCAGCTGGCCAACAACGGCCTCAAGCTCTTTCATCGCCTGTTCAAATGTCATCTGCTCAACGGGGGTATCGGTCATCGGGCTGCCTTCATCAGTTCTTCCACATGGGCGCGCGTTGCATCGGCCAGCGCGTTCAGATCATACCCGCCTTCCAGAGTCGAGACGATACGGCCCTCACAAACCTCACCGGCAATCTTGCAGAGCTCAGCTGTGATCCAGGCGAAATCGCCGGTCGACCAATTCAGATTGGCCAGCGGATCGTCCTGATGCGCGTCAAACCCGGCCGAGATGATGATCAGTTCCGGCTTGAACGCTCGCAGACGCGGAAAGGCCTGTGTTTCATAGGCGGCCCGCATCTCGGCCCCACCGGTGCCGGGGGCCAGCGGGATGTTCAGCACCGTGTCATACGCACCGGATTCATCCGGCCGCCCTGATCCGGGCCACAGTGGCATTTGCTGGCTGGTGATCACCAGTGCGCGCCGTTCGTCCCACAGCAGATCCTGTGTGCCATTGCCGTGATGCACATCGAAATCGACCACGGCGACCCGCTTTACCCCATGATGATCCAAGGCGTGTTTGGCGGCCAGCGCCGCATTGCCAAACAGGCAAAACCCCATCGCGGTTTCTTTTTCTGCGTGATGCCCCGGCGGACGGATTGCACAGAACGCATTTGGCGCCTCGCCGCCCAGCACCATATCCACCGCACGCACTGCTGCCCCAGCCGCACGATAGGCCGCATCGACCGACCCGGGAGACATGAACGTATCACCATCAATCTGGGCGAACCCGTCGTTTGGCCGGCTGCCTCGTATGTCCCGAATGTGACTTTCGGGGTGGACGCGCATCAAATCATCATCTGCGGCCAGCGGTGCCGTGATCCTGTTCAGCTCCAAAGGTTCCAATGCGTGCAAAATATGCTCCAACCGGGCCACCCGTTCGGGATGTCCTGTTGGTGTCACATGCCCAAGGCAATCCGCGTGGGTCAAAAGGGCTGTTTTCATCGGAATCCCTTGTTCATCTGGCCAAAAATATCCTCGCCGAAGGCTTGAAAACGCCGCGCAGCGGCACTGTTAATCTGGCGCCAACATGTAACCGGCGCCCCGTACAGTTTGCAGATAACGCGGCTGTTTCGGGTCCTGTTCGATCTTACGGCGCAAGCGTGTGATCTGAACATCCACGGCGCGTTCCTGCGCCTGCCCCTTGTCGCGCCCAAGATCTTCGACCAGCTTTGCCCGGCTAATCGGTTCTCCGGGCTGTGCCGAGAAGATCTTCATCAACTGGCTTTCGGTAGCTGTCAGGCGCACCGGGTCCTCGCCCTGCCACATCTCACCACGTTCGATGTCATACCGGATCGGCCCGAGGGTTAGGATCTTTGTTGTTGCATCCTGTGCGGGTGTTTCAGGCATCCGCCGCAGGATCGCATTGATACGCAACAACAGCTCTTTTGGCTCGAAGGGTTTGGCCAGATAGTCATCTGCTCCCGCTTCAAGGCCGGCGATCCGATGCTCGGTTTCGCCACGTGCCGTCAACAACAGGATCGGCGTTGTGCTTGTTTCGCGCAGCGCGCGGGTCAGGCTGACACCGTCTTCGCCGGGCATCATCACGTCCATAACGATCAGATCAAAATCCAACCCCGACAAGACCCGACGCGCATGTGCCGCATCCCGTGCCGCCGTGACCAGAAACTCATTTCGCATCAAGAACTTCTTGAGCAGATCGCGGATGCGCTCATCATCATCCACTATCAGCAGGTGGGCGTCCATGTTGCTCATGAGGTTGTGTCCCGAAGTTTCGTGTAGGCATGACGCATATCAGCATCCATCATTGCTTCAAGCACTTTGCGGAATCCGGCAACCGCTTCGGGGCCTGCGTCTTTGTAGGCCGCACGCATGCGCGCGCGCTGCGCGTCCGATAGCTGTGCTTCCAATGCCCGTCCGTTTTCGGTCAGAAACAAATGGCGTTCGCGCTTGTCGACGGTTCCAACACGGCTTTCGACGAGGCCGTCTTCGATCAACGTTCTGAGAACTCTGTTCAGCGACTGTTTTGTAACGCCCAGAATGGCCAAAAGATTGTTGACCGTTGTACCGGGTGCGCGGTTGATAAAATGGATCGCCCGATGGTGCGCGCGACCATAGGCCAGTTCGGCCAGGATGCGGTCTGGATCAGCGGTAAATCCTCGGTAGGCAAAGAACATCGCCTCGATCCCTTGTCGCAATTGCTCATCTGTCAAAAACAACAAGCTTTCGCCACCAAACAAAGGGGCTGGGCGGATGTCGGACATATCATGCCTCATTCGTTACACGGGTTTGACTTTATGTCAGCGTTATTGACATTCCAAGAGCGCACAGGTATCGAATCGCAGTTTTTGCGTAACTTTATGACCATTTCGGACCTAAATAGCGCAATAATCGGAAATTCAACCCGGTTCAGGAGGTTTCGCATGGCGGGGTATGACGATCGTGACGGTGTCATCTGGATGGATGGCGAACTGGTGCCCTGGCGGGACGCCAACGTGCATCTCCTGTCCCACGCGATGCACTACGCGTCCTCCGTGTTCGAAGGCGAGCGCGCCTATAACGGCAAGATCTTCAAGAGCCGCGCGCATTCGGAACGGCTGATCGCATCGGCTGAGGCTTTGGATATGCCAATGCCATATACGATTGATCAGATCGAAGCTGCAAAGGAAGAAGCTTTGAAAGCCAGTGGGCTGCAAGACGCTTATGTGCGCGCGCTTGTCTGGCGCGGGTCGGGTGAAGATATGGGCGTGGCTTCGGCCAAGAACCCGGTCCGCATGGCAGTCGCGGTTTGGCCATGGGGAGCGTATTATGGTGATGCCAAGATGCAGGGCGCCAAGCTGGACATTGCAGAATGGAAGCGGCCCAGCCCGGAAACGATCCCGGTGCATGCCAAGGCGGCGGGACTGTATATGATCTGCACGATCTCGAAACATAAGGCCGAGGCCAAAGGGTGTTCGGACGCTTTGTTCATGGACTACCGCGGATATGTGGCCGAAGCGACGGGCGCCAATGTGTTCTTCGTGAAAGATGGTGAGGTGCATACCCCGCTGGCCGATTGCTTCCTAAATGGCATCACCCGCCAGACCGTGATCCAGATGCTGAAAGACAAAGGCATCAACGTGATCGAGCGTCACATCATGCCCGAGGAAATGGCTGGTTTCGAACAATGCTGGCTGACCGGCACTGCGGCCGAAGTTACGCCCGTTGGACAAATCGGCGACTACACTTTTGAAGTGGGCGAGTTGACTCGTGAAATCGCCGGTGATTACGAAAAGCTCGTTCGCAGCTAAGACCACGATCGGATAATTAGAATTTGAGCCGCCGTTTCTTAACCGGCGGCTCACTTTGGTTCGATAATCTCAATGCACTTTGCTTTTTGGCGTTACAGTCTGACCAGCAATCCGCCCAAACCAATCTGCGCTCAAGTTGCTCTTTGGTCGCATTTTTAGGCTTGAAAATCCCGACAAAAATAATCAGTTATATATCAACGCTGGATGATCTAGCATTTGGCATTGAGTTTCGAGGCGGTTTGCGCGCTTAGCGCAGGATATGGTGAGAGCACGCCGCCGCCTCGGAAACGAATTGAAGATTGGGCTGCCGCAGGGACGAAAGGGTCAGAAATGGGCGATCCGCTTGACGAAATCATTTCCCGGCACGATGCGGCCACGTCGTGTGGATGTTCGTGTTGCGACGACGATTTCGCGGCTTATGCCGAGCAGAAGAAGCGCGCGCTTGCGATCGAGGAGCCCACGGCGAACGCGACACTGCCTGAAAGTGCTGCCAGTCGGCGCGGATCGGTGCGGTATATCTTTGAAACAGTGCTGGCGGAATCAAGCACCAAAGACGGGTGATCGACGTCGACAAGGCATTTACGTCGATCTATTGACCCTTTAGTAATCCACGCCGCGCTGGGCCTTGATCCCGGATTTGAAAGGGTGCTTTTCTTCGGTCATTTCTGTCACCAGATCGGCATAATCCCGAAGCTCTTGTGGCGCGTCACGTCCCGTCAGGAAGACACTCGTTCGGTCGGATCGCGCATTTAGACCTTCCATCACTTGCTCAACCGACAAGTATTCATAGCGCAACGCTATGTTGATCTCGTCCAAGACAACCAGATCATATTCGCCGCTTGCCATCAGATTACAGGCCTTGTCGAAGGCCGCATTGGCGGCCGCGATATCACGCTCGCGATCCTGCGTGTCCCAGGTAAAGCCTTCGCCCATTGTGTGCCAGGTCACCAGATCACGCTCTTGGAAAAAGCGCCGCTCGCCGGTTTTCCATTTGCCTTTGATGAACTGCACAACAGCGACCTTCTGACCCCAGCCCAATGCACGGATCACAACGCCAAACGCGGCCGAGGATTTGCCTTTGCCTTTACCGGTATTGATCAGAATCAGACCACGTCCCGGGTCGACGGCCTCGGACACTTTTTTGCGGTGCTTGGCCTGCACCTTTTGCATCTTATCCTTGTGATCCTGCGCGTCGCTCATGGGGCACCCTCTTTGACTGTTGCGCCCAACCTAGGGGAAGTTCGCAAAAGGTAAAGTCACGCTTTGGGGTCTGTGACGGATCGCGCCTTGCCGCGTTCCAGCCCCAGCTGGTGTTCGCGCCAAATCACCACCACGTTGCCGGTAATCACCAATGCAGCCCCGATCAGGATGGCAATTGTCGGCAGTTCGTCGAACCAAATATAGCCGATAACAATGGCAAATAGCATGGTGGTGTAGTCGTAGGGTGCAAGCATAGACGCCTGTCCAAACCGATAAGACGAGGTCACGAGGATCTGGGCAACACCGCCGGTCAATCCGACCGCGATCAAGATCGTCGCCTGCTCCCATGTGGGCATGGTCCAGCCCCAAAAAGCCGTCAGCCCCGACAGCAGCGTTCCAGTGACGCAAAAATAGAAAACAATGGCGGCCGGATGATCCACCTGTACCAGTTGCCGAATATGGATTTGCACAAACGACCGGGCAATCGTCGCCGCCAAAACACAGAGCGCACCAATCGTGGCAGCTGTTTCCATTTCTGTGCTGCCAAGGCGCGGCCAGACCATGATCAGAACGCCAAACAGGCCCAGGGCGACGGCCCCGATACGGATCATGCGGATACGTTCGCCCAACATCACCGCCGCCAGAATCAGGGTGAAGATGGGGGTGGCATACCCAATTGCAGTGACCTCGGGCAGCGGCAGCAGGCTGAGCCCGGTGAAGGTCAGGCCCATGGCGGTTGTTCCTAAGACCCCGCGCCAGAAATGGCCCATCGGTTTCTTGACGACAAAGCCTTGCGCCAATTCTCCGCGAGCAATCAGCCAGATGATGATGATTGGAATGGCGAACAACGACCGGAAGAACACCAGCTCACCGGGCGGGAAATCCTCGGACAGCACCTTGACCAAAGCCGACATCGACGTGAACAGAAACAGGGCGCTGAGTTTCAGCGTCACGGCCAGGACCGGTCGATGCGATGTTAAGGATTTTGCCATTGGCGGGACCCTGCGCCTTTGAAGGGGAAAGATCAACGGGTCGGATCAGGGATCGACCCATGTTTGTGGCAAAGGGCTGCCGATCTCGTCCGCCAGTTCCTGCAGATAGCGGATCATCCAGCTGGTTCTGTGCTGCGCAAGCCGTTTGCCACCTTCAGTCAGCATGTCCTGTTGCAGGTTCAGCAGTTTGACCTTCCAGTGATCGATAGAGAATTGAAGATCATCCAGCGCGCGATTTTCGGCAAACGGGTCGGCTGGATCGTAGAGCATCCGCCCCAGCGCGCCTGACACCAAAAACGTGCGAGCCATCCCTATCGCACCCAGCGCATCCAGCCGGTCTGCATCTCGCAGAATACGGGCCGTGGGGGTTTCCGGTTGCATTTTGGCCGAGAAACTGTGGGCTTCGATCGCGTGTTGCACGACCTGAATATCTGCAGTCCGAAAGCCCAATTCAGCCAGAATAGGCTCTGATTCCTCTGCAGATTTGCGGGATGCCAAATGGCGGTCAGGGTGGTCCTTGGGCAGGTTTACCAGATCATGCAGATAGCTGGCGGCCAGCAATACTACCATGTCCGCATGATCGTCGGCGATCGACTGAGCATTGACCCAGACCCGATCCAGATGTGCAAGATCATGGGCAGGATCGGTCTGCATCCGCTGCATGACAACCGCACGCAGCCGGGTGCGCAGATCAGCCAATATGCCCACGATTCTCGCCGATCTGACCACGGTGCAGCAGCAGGTGGTCCAGGATGACGCAGGCCATCATCGCCTCGCCCACCGGAACCGCGCGAATACCGACGCAAGGATCATGACGGCCCTTGGTGATGATCTCGGTCTCTTCTCCGGATTTGGTGATGGTCTTGCGCGTGGTAAGGATGGATGAGGTCGGTTTCACCGCAAAGCGCACAACAACATCCTGCCCCGTGGAAATTCCACCCAGTATGCCACCAGAGTGGTTTGAGCTGTATTGAGGCCCGTCCTGACCCATGAAGATCTCGTCTGCGTTGGCCTCACCCGTAAGCTCGGCTGCGGCCATACCTTCACCGATTTCAACGCCTTTGACGGCGTTGATCGACATCATCGCAGCGGCCAAATCAGTGTCTAACTTGGCATAAACTGGCGCACCAATGCCGGCGGGAACACCTCGGGCGACCACCTCGACTATGGCACCAACGGAATTGCCTGACTTACGCAGGCCATCCAGATACGTGGCCCAATCCTCGGCGGCCTTGGCGTCCGGGGTCCAGAATGGATTCTGTTCGATCTGAGACCAGTCGAAGTTTTCGCGGTCGATCCTATGCGGTCCGATCTGGCTCATGTACCCGGTGATCCGAACATTCGGAGCGATCTGCTTGATCGCCTCGCGCGCCAGCCCTCCGGCGGCAACGCGCGACGCGGTTTCCCGGGCTGAGCTGCGCCCGCCACCGCGATAATCACGGATACCGTATTTCTGCCAGTAGGTGATATCTGCATGACCCGGACGGAACTTGTCCATGATGTCACCATAGTCCTTCGAGCGTTGATCGGTGTTTTCGATCATTAGCTGCACGGGCGTGCCGGTTGTTTGGCCTTCAAACACGCCGGACATGATTTTCACGGCGTCGGCCTCGCGGCGCTGCGTCGTGAATTTGTTCTGCCCCGGTTTACGCTTGTCCAACCAGTGCTGGATCATGGCTTCGTCGATTTTCACACCCGGAGGGCAGCCATCGACAGTGGCGCCCAACGCCGGTCCGTGGCTTTCGCCCCAGGTGGTGACGCGGAATAGATGGCCAAAACTGTTCATCGACATAAGGCATGCTCCTTTGAGCGTCGTGATTAGCGGGGAGAGACCTTGTCCTCAAGCGGATTTGCGTTTGACTTGCGATGTAGCGCCGCCCGGTGGGCGGCGCGATGGAGTATTTTCGAAAAGATGAAGATCAGGCGGCTCGCGACAGCGAGATGCGTGTCTCTGTGATCTTCAGCGCAGCTTGGGCCGCTTCGCGTCCCTTTTCGATGAAATGCGCGCGATAGATCGCGTTGTGGTGGGCCGTTTCCTGATACTGGTGCGGGGTCAACGAGACCGACAGAACGGGAATACCCGTGTCGAGCCCTGCACGCATCAGCCCATCGACCACTGCCTTGGCCACAAAATCGTGCCGGTAGATGCCGCCATCCACGACGAAGGCGGCACAGGCGACAGCGTCGTAGCGCCCGGTCTGGGCCAGATCGCGGGCCAGCAGGGGCATCTCGAACGCGCCGGGGACGTCGAATACATCAACCTGTTCGGCTGGTATGAGCTCCTGAAATCCGTCAAGCGCGCGGTCAACGATATCGGAATGCCAATTGGCTTTAACAAAAGCATAGCGGGTGTGTGTCATCATGATCTCCTTTCGCGGTTTGGTGGCCTGCTGGGGTCGCGAAAACCGGTTTCCACTTTTCGCTGCCTGCATGGCATGACACGTCACCCAAGGCGATCACGAGCAGATACGCCACATCACCGGCGCTCTGCGCGTTCTCTTTCATCCGGACTGTAACCGTCGGCTCTGGCATCTCACCAGATCTGCTTGTCACCCCTAATACCCGGGCCGCTCGCGGGCTTACGGATCACAGTCCGCATACCGCCGGTGGGGAATTTCGCCCCGCCCTGAGAACAGAGAGAACCTTGCCAAGGTGCCACCGGTTCTGCAAGAGATTTTGTCAGGAGAATAGCCATGCACCCCAACCCCGCCTTCCGCGCCGACGAGCGCGCTCGTCATATTGCGTTCGCACGGGATCGCGCCTTTGGCGTTCTGGCTTTGTCGACCGAGGACGCACCGGCTCTGAGTCACGTTCCGTTTCTGCTGACCGAGGATGGATTGCAGGCCGACCTACATCTGGCGCGCTCGAATCCTATCGTGAGGATGCTGAAACGGCCACAAACTGTACGGATCGCGGTGTCGGGTCCGGATGGGTACGTTTCGCCAGATTGGTATGAGATCGCGGATCAGGTTCCGACCTGGAACTATGTTGCGGTGCATTTGACCGGCCAGCTTGAGCAGTTGCCGCATGACGCGTTGCTGGATCTGCTGGATCGGCAGTCGGCCTTCTACGAAGAGCGACTGCTGCCCAAACCCCCATGGACCACTGGAAAGATGTCCGACGAAGCCTTGGCCAGAATGATGCGCATGATCGTCCCGTGCCGGATGCGGGTCGATGACATTCAGGGGACATGGAAGCTGAACCAGAACAAAACGGACGAAGTGCGTCTTCGGGCGGCCGATCAGATGTACGCGCACGGTTTTGGGGGCGAACAGGAACAGCTGGCCACGTTGATGCGCAAGACGTGACCAACGCCGGTGCGGGAAACCGTCCTACTGGGAGTTGAACGTGGCAAGAAAGGCCGCGATGTCTTCGGCACCCTTTTTTAACTTGACACTCATGTTGGGGCGGGCTGTTTCGTCATCCAGATAGGTTTTGATGAATTCGATCGGGCCTTCGGAATAGTCGGCGATGTTTGCCTCGGTCCAGACGAGCCCTGCTTCGCCGGCGCGGATCATGTCATCGGTGAACATACCAATCGGCAGCCGGTCGCTTCCATAGCGATAGTCAACCTCGGATCCGGCAACGCGGCCGACGACACCAAAGAGATTCGGTCCGGTTATTCCGCCTTTCACCAGAACCTCGCCGTCCTTGATGATGGCATGGCAGGACGAACATCGGTTGTAGAGCTTTTCACCTTTAGCCGGATCACCAGATGCTATGGCTTGGGTGGAAAGGGCTGACATGAACAAGACTGCGATCAAATTGACCTTTGACATTGGGTTTCTCCTGAAAGGAGTTCGCGCGCAGCTGACTTACTTGCGATCGCGCAAAAAGTGCAACAGGAAACCGCTGCAGAAAAATATCTATTTAAAAATAATGATTTAAGACGGTAGTTTCTTCCCAAGGTAGAAAGGAACTACGGAATAAGCGGGAGGCTAGCCAGAATGGCCGCAAATTGTCTGAATACCGTCACGCCGCCTAAAAAGATGCTGAGCCGGAGTCGCAACATGGGTCGAATCAGCACCGTTCCATTCGCTGCGGCTAAAAAAGATGTGGCTGCGAGACATCAAAAAAAACCCGTTGCGGCGTGACATAATGCCCAGATGCGGCGTATTGCGCATTTAAGAGCGCTAGACGAACTCTATTCTCCCCGATAGATAGCGCGGTTAAGACGCCGCATTCGTGCGGTGCGCGAGCTATTTGCCCGTTCGCGGGCGCCAGAAAATCGGAGATAACCTCGTGTCCCACGCAGAAGACCACGAAGGCACCCGCAGAGATTTCCTCTACTACGTCGCTGGCGGCGCAGGTGTCGTAGCAACGGGGGCCGTCGTCTGGCCCTTGGTGAATCAGATGAACCCCTCGGCGGACGTGCAGGCGATGTCCTCGATCCGTCAGGATGTCAGCGGGGTCGAGCCGGGTACGCAGCTGACCGTGAAATGGTTGGGTAAGCCCGTCTTTATCCGTCACCGCACCGGCGTCGAAATTCAGGAAGCAGCGCAGCAGGACGAAGAAGGGCTTGCCGCTCTGCCCGATCCGCTGGCGCGTAACGCGAACCTGAACGCTGATGCACCGGCAACCGATGCCAACCGCGTCATGCCCTCGCCCGAAGGCGAAGCGCCCGGCGCTTGGATCGTTCAGATGGGTGTTTGTACCCACCTGGGCTGTGTGCCTCTGGGTGATGCCGGTGATTTTGGCGGTTGGTTCTGCCCCTGCCACGGCTCGCACTACGACCTGGCCGGCCGTATCCGCAAAGGCCCAGCGCCTGAAAACCTGCCAATTCCGCCCGTAGAATGGGTGGACGCCTCCACCATCAAACTCGGCTAAGGGAGACCCAGATGTCCGGAATTCCCCACGATCATTACGAGCCGAAGACAAACGGCGAGAAATGGCTGCACAGCCGCCTGCCCATCGTTGGCCTGCTGTATGACACCCTTATGATCCCGACCCCCAAGAACCTGAATTGGATGTGGATCTGGGGCATCGTCCTGACGTTCTGTCTGGCGCTGCAAATCGTCACCGGTATCGTTCTGGTGATGCACTATACCCCGCATGTTGATCTGGCCTTTGCCAGCATCGAACACATCATGCGCAACGTGAATGGCGGCTACATGATCCGCTATCTGCACATGAATGGCGCGTCGCTGTTCTTTGTGGCGGTTTATATCCATATCTTCCGTGGTCTCTTCTACGGCTCCTACAAAGCCCCGCGTGAAATCACATGGATCATCGGGATGCTCATCTATCTGATGATGATGGGCACCGCATTCATGGGCTATGTTCTGCCCTGGGGTCAGATGTCCTTCTGGGGCGCGACCGTGATCACCGGTCTGTTTGGCGCTATCCCGTTTGTGGGTGAAGCGATCCAGACGTGGTTGCTGGGCGGACCCGCCGTGGATAATGCCACGCTGAACCGTTTCTTCTCGCTGCACTACCTGCTGCCGTTCATCATCGCGGCGCTGGTGGTCGTGCACATCTGGGCCTTCCACACCACGGGCAACAACAACCCTACGGGTGTTGAGGTGCGTCGTGGCTCAAAGGCGGATGCTGAAAAAGATACGCTGCCCTTCTGGCCCTACTTCGTGATCAAGGACCTGTTTGCGCTGGCGGTCATTCTGGTCGTGTTCTGGGCCATCGTTGGCTACATGCCGAACTATCTGGGCCACCCGGATAACTATATCGAAGCCAACCCGCTGGTCACGCCTGCGCATATCGTCCCCGAATGGTACTTCCTTCCGTTCTACGCGATCCTGCGGGCCTTCACCGGCGAAGTCTGGGTCGTGCAGATCGCAAGCTTTGTCACCGGTGGTATCGTCGACGCCAAGTTCTTTGGTGTTCTGGCGATGTTCGGTGCGATCCTGGCAATGGCGCTGGCACCCTGGCTGGACACATCCAGCGTGCGTTCGGGCAAGTACCGCCCGATGTTCAAATGGTGGTTCTACCTGCTGATCGTCGACTTCTTTGCCCTGATGTGGCTGGGTGCGATGCCTGCCGAGGAGCCCTATGCGACCTTCTCATTGATCGCATCGGCCTACTGGTTTGGTTACTTCTTTGTGATCCTGCCACTTTTGGGTGTGATCGAGAAACCCGAGGTTCCGCCGGAAACCATCGAAGAAGACTTCAACGCGCATTATGGCAAGGCTGACGCTGACGCCACGCCGGCCGAGTAAGAAGAGGGACCGGAAACCATGTTCAAGAAACTTGCAATCGGTGCCGCGTTTGCCATCGCCCTTACCCCTGCTGCGTCTTACGCAGCGGGCGGCGGCGAGCAGCATGTCGAGGATTTCCACTTTTCTTTCGAAGGGCCTTTTGGCACTTGGGATCAGAACCAGCTGCAGCGCGGTCTACAGATCTATACCGAGGTCTGCGCAGCGTGCCACGGCCTGCAATATGTTCCCCTGCGTGACCTCGAAGCGTTGGGTTACTCAGAAGAGCAGGTCATCGCATATGCGGCAGACAACTTCGAAGTGTTTGACCCTGAGTTGGATGATTTCCGTCCAGCCATCCCAACCGATCACTTCCCTGCCAACAACGGTGTTGGGGCGCCGGACCTGAGCCTGATGGCCAAAGCCCGCGCTGGATTCCATGGACCTTACGGTCTGGGGATCAATCAACTGGTTAAAGGCATGGGGGGCGCGGAATATGTCGCGTCTTTGCTTGACGGTTACACCGGCGAGGAAAAGGAAGAAGCAGGCACGATCCTGTACGAAAACAAAGCCTTCCCCGGTGGCTGGATATCAATGGCGCCTCCGTTGTCGGATGAGCAGCTTGATTTCGCTGACGGTCATGCCAATACGGTTGAGGCCATGTCAGAAGACGTGTCGGCCTTCCTGATGTGGGCGGCTGAGCCGAAGCTGATGGATCGTAAAAACGCGGGTTTTGTCGGCGTAATCTTCCTGACCGTACTCTCGGTCCTGCTGTACCTTGTCAACAAGCGTCTGTGGGCGCCGGTCAAAGGCCGCAAACACTAAGGTCTTTCCGAGATCTTAATTCTAAGACCCCCGCACCTGATGGTGGCGGGGGTTTTTTTGTGGTTGGGCTGAGGGGTCAGCCCCCTCTTGGCCTGCGGCCAATTCACCCCCGGGATACTTTTGGACCAGATGAAGGGGCGGCTTTCGTTCAGGCCTTTAGCTGTGTCGCGTTAGTTCCTGAGATCTTAGCTGTCACGACCTGCCCCTCGGTTTGCGGCGCGTCAAATGTGACTTCTGAGAACTGCTCGGTTCGGCCCATATGGGGGTTTTCCATCAAGATGTGATGGGTCTTGCCGATTTGGGCCTGCAGATGCTTGGTAACCTGTGCCCCCCCCGCAGCGCGCAAACGAGCAGCACGGTCTTTGATCACGTTGCCATTGACCTGCTGGGGAATGCGCGCCGCAGGTGTGCCCTCACGTTTGGAGTAGGGAAAGACGTGCAGCCAGGTCAGATCGCATTCGGTGATAAGCTTCAGCGAGTTTTCAAAATGGGCACCGGATTCGGTTGGGAAGCCAGCAATAATATCGGCTCCGAATGTCATTTCCGGTCGCAGCTTGCGCGCCTCTTCAGTGAATCGGATGGCGTCATCGCGCAAATGGCGGCGCTTCATGCGTTTGAGGATCAGGTCATCGCCATGTTGCAGGGACAAGTGTAGGTGAGGCATCAGCCGCGGTTCGGTCGCGATGGCATGCATCAGGTTGTCGTCCACCTCGATCGAGTCGATTGAACTGATGCGCAGGCGCGGCAGGTCGGGCACCAGCTTGAGGATACGCATGACCAGATCGCCAAGTTTTGGCTGTGTAGGCAGGTCTGCGCCCCAGGACGTCAGGTCTACGCCGGTCAGCACGACCTCATTATAGCCTCGGTCTACCAGGCGCTTGATCTGATCCACCACCACGCCGGCAGGGACGCTGCGCGAGTTGCCACGGCCATAGGGGATGATGCAGAAGGTGCATCGGTGGTCACAGCCGTTCTGAACCTGCACATAGGCACGGGACCGGGTGCCGAAACCGTCTATCAGATGACCCGCCGTTTCCGTGACTGACATGATGTCATCGACCTGAACAGCCTCGGTCTCGCCAATGAAGTCTGCGGTCATACCTTTCCAGGTCTCGGGCTGCATCTTCTCGGTATTACCGATGACCGCATCAACCTCATCCATTTGCGAAAATGTTTGTGGTTCGGTCTGGGCTGCGCAGCCGGTGACGATCAGGCGTGCATCCGGGTTTTCCCGACGCAGTTTACGAATCTCTTGTCTGGCTTTGCGAACAGCCTCGGCAGTCACGGCGCAGGTGTTTACGATAACCGCATCCCGCAAACCTGCCTGTTGCGACAGCTCCTTCATCGCCTCGGTCTCGTAGGCGTTCAGGCGGCAGCCCAGGGTCGTGAATTTGGGCGCGTTCATCGCACGGAGTCCAGGAATTCCGCCGTCAGCGTGCCCGAGAACACGTGGCAGGTGGGACCGGTCATCCAGACGCCATCCTCGCGCCAGTCAACCCAGATTGTGCCGCCATCCAGTTCGATCTGAACTTTCCGCCCGGTCAGGCCCTTACGGGCAGCCGCCACAGCCGTCGCGCAGGAAGACGAGCCAGAGGCAAGCGTGATTCCCACGCCGCGCTCCCAGACGCGCATGCGAATATGGTCGGGGCCAATGATCTGTGCAACCTGAACGTTGGTGCGTTCCGGATAGAGAGGATGATATTCGTATCGCGCACCGAATTCAGCCAACGGAATGGCCTCGGCATCTTCGACAAAGTACGTGCAATGCGGATTGCCCATGCCCGTCGCCGTCGGCCCGCCCTCAATCGGCAGTTCTAGTGTGTCCACCTCTTCAGCCAATGGGATTTCGTGCCAGTTTAGCTGCGGTTCACCCATATTGACCGAGGTCAGCCCGTCACCAGCATCTTTGGCAAGCAGCGTTCCCCGTTCGGTTGTCAGAGTCAGTTCGGATTTCCCGGTCTCGTCCATTAGAACGCGGGCGATGCACCGGGTGGCGTTTCCACAAGCGGCCGAGGTTGAACCGTCAGAATTATAAAACACAAGATGCGCGTCAGCTGCGGCGCCGTTTTCTATGACGGCCAGCTGATCGAATCCCACGCCAAACTGCCGGTGCCCAATTCCTCTGGCCAGCGTCGGCGTAATCGGTGCCGCATGCGCGCGCGCATCCACAATGACAAAGTCATTGCCTAGCCCGTGCATCTTCATAAAGGGCAATCCGGTGTCGTATGCTTGTGGCATGGCGGGCATATAACGTCGTGCGTAAGATGAATCCACCCTGTCGCGTAGATTCCTTAAAAAAGGGGTTGACCCCTCGGTATCACCTGCCTAATTAGGCCGCCTATCGGGACGCTTGAAACACTGATTGTGATGGCGAAACGAGGTGCAAAATAAGGACTTGAACCCAGTTGGGCAATTGTCTTAGAGAGCGCCACGGATCGAACAGATCCAGAAAAGAGTGGGCCGTTAGCTCAGTTGGTAGAGCAACTGACTTTTAATCAGTGGGTCGCAGGTTCGAATCCTGCACGGCTCACCACTTTTTCTAATGAAAGATGACACGAAGTTTGTCTCTTTTGACAGGAGTCTGTCGCTTTTTAGCGCAGATCAGTAGAATTTGCACATCGCGGGTTTTGTGTGTGCCGCGGATTTTGGCGCTCTCGATAGTATTCAGACAAAACCGCGTTCATAGCTGACCATTTGCCAACTGTTCTCGTTTCTATGCAGTCTTCCCGAATCCCAAGTAGTCCGCTGGCACTTTGTCAGTGAGCCAAACGCCGTTGTCGGCGCAATAGAACAGAAACCCGTCCTCAAACATTCGTTGCGCCTCAACTCTTAGGACGACTGGTTTTCCGTGTCTTTGGCCGACGCGTTCAGCCGTGTCAGGATCCAAAGAGAGGTGAACTTGATGACGACGCCCAGGGTTTAGTCCGTCTGAGAATATTGCATCCAGATTTGCACTGGCTGTGCCGTGGTATAGCTCGTCAGGCGGACATCGCGGTTCTAGGCCCAGGTCCACATTGACTGAGTGACCTTGAGCTGCCCTGATCCGCAAGCCATCCTCGGACAGAGTAAAGCGCTTCTTATCGTTGTTTTCGACAAGCTGAATAAGTTCGTCGCGGCTTAGCTTGCGATTGGCTTTCTTCAGCTTCCGCAACAGATCATCAATACGAACCCAACCATGCTGATCAAGCTGAAGACCGATCTCTTCAGGTTTATGCCGAAGCACTAAGCTCAAGAATTTGCTTTCTCTACTCATCGATGAATTGCTTCACATACTGGTTTGTTTGGCTCTTACCACGAAGCCTGGCTGTTAGGAATTGAATAGGTGGATCCACACATCAGTGCATACCTGGCTTCCCGCTCTGATTGGTTTACCGTGTCACCCGCCGACACTTCGCACACTAATAGCAAGCTATTTTTGGTGACCTAGAATCTTCTGAAAAGTGTTTTGGAACCAAAGTAATGTGGGCGGACTAAGCCTTACTGAAGCACCTCAATCTCATCTTCGGTAAACCAGCCGCGCTTCATAATGGCATCTTGTGCGGCATTCGTGTCGTCGGAGTAGTACACAACAGCTAGGCTCTCCTCTGCTCGACTGCAGGTCACGTAGAATATCCGCGCATTGAAAGAACTGCTCGAAGAGCGAGACAGGCAGCGTACTCAGAAGCGTCGGCTAGAAGACAACTCTGGGACATATGTGCCCGGCGAATGGGAATATGTTGAGGCATTGCACCAAGTCAGATTTTCCGACGCCCAGGTTGCAATGCTCAAAGCCCTTACAATCGCGGGCAAGGAAGGTTTGACCATCGGTCAACTCACGAGCACCGCAGAGTATAAATCTCGCGAAACCGCCGTTAAAGCGTTCAAAAATACTGGGTTAATGATTGCAGAATATCTGGAAATAGAGCTCATTGAGACCGGAGCCGCGCGTGGAAATGGCCTAGCTCAGGTGGTCGCCTACTCTCACATCTGCAATAGTGACGAACCTGCTACCTGGATCATGCATCCGGAGTTGCGAAATGCGGTTCGTGCGGTCTTGGGAATCCGATCCAACGCTTGAAAGGATACCTTACGATCCATGCTTGAGAAAAAACCTTACCCGATTGAGCGAATCTATGTTCCTGTGAGACGAGCGAAAACACTGGATCAGCAAAGAGTCTTAGAACTAGCAAAGGACATATTGAAGAACGGCCAAAGGACTCCAATCCAACTGCGCATTGACGATAAGCGGTTTGTTTTGATTGAAGGCCTTCATCGTCTGGAGGCCATTCGAGCTCTCGGTGGCGATACAATAGAAGCATATCTCGTGCGCGCGAGGATGCACTGAGGAGCATGTTTGTTCGGAATTTGGCAACTCATAAGACTTCGTCAGATAGTATTGACGGTCTTTCAGGGTCTCCAACGCAATTAATGGCTGTTTGGTCGAACTTCGGAAATGGCCGCCTAACCCGACAACCCGCCGAATGCACCAGCAGCGATCAATTTGCGGCACAAAGGATACTAAGGGTCCTTGTGAACCGACCGAACTCGTCGCAGAGAATAACCGCAAGGAGCCCAGTACCGACGTTTCTTCGCAACTCTACAAAGACCATTTCAATGCGGAGGAACAAGCTGGTTCGGAAAACACTGGCGCGGTGCGAATAGCAGTTTCAATGCTGGTGAACGGTCAGTTAGCGTACCGTCACTTTGATTTTGGTTCCTGCAACTTCAATCGTCTCTCGACCTTTCTTTTTCGCGGTAAATATGACCTCAACCGCTGGAGTCCATCCGCCACACGTTCGACTTTTCGTCACGCCCCACTTTCCGTTGCTTAAGATACCAAGCTTTGTGTTTCGTGTTCGGTTTGGATCGACGTTGTTTGGTCGGCTACCGCACTCGCCTCTGTATCCATTCACTACAACAGATTGCCCGACTTTCAGGTCAACTGATCTATGCGTGGGAATTTTAGTGTTCGGATCGGCGCTAACAACTGAACCAAGTATCACGCAAACTAAGACAATGGTGCGGAACATGAACCTTCCTCCAATTAGCCAGTCCACAATAAGAAGGCTCGTCATTCGGTCAAACATAAAGGCTATGACCTGCCCACCGCAACGCAGGCGGTCGCGATATGCTTTGAGTCTGATGGAGCGGGAGGAGATATCCCGGGGGCTTGTCGCACGGCAGTCGCTTCGTTCAATCGCCCAAAGTCTGAACCTGTCGCCGTCGACGATCAGCCGAGAGGTTCGCAGGAACGGCGGACGTCAAACCTATCGTGCGGCCCGCTCAGACCAGCGCGCGTGGGACTGCGCAGCGCGGCCTAAGTAGTGTAAGCTCTCGTTCAACGATCCTTTGTGCCACTTGATTGCGCGCAAGCTGCGCCGGAAATGGTCACCTCAGCAGATCGCTGGTTGGCTCAAGCGCAAGCATCCTGACCAAGAGGAAAGCCGTGTGAGCCACGAAACGATCTACCGCAGTCTTTATGTTTAAACCCGTGGTGTTTTGAAGAAGGAATTGCAGGAATGCCTACGCAGTCCCCGTGCCATCTCAACCTTCCTTCGGAGCTTCATCGAGATTTCGTATTGCTCGGTTTTGGCAATGTCGCGGGCGACCTGGCGGGCGTCTTCGTGTTCTTCGCGGGTTATCTTGCGCGCGTCTGCGTTGGGGGAGCACTTGGGCTTAATCGTCATACTCACAGCATCGGCCATTTAGGCTAGATGGTTTTGAATTCGCACACCGCCCAGAGCGGACCTTGGACCCGCATACCCATCGCTGCAGCGCGGCCTGTCGTACCAGCC
>NZ_CANLDZ010000028.1:0-38302 GCF_947489545.1 uncultured Ruegeria sp.
CTGATACCACCGTCGTTTGAAGTTCTCGCGCGCAGAGTTTCCCCACTAAGTTCGGGCAAGGCATTTTCAAAGACAAATTCATACGAACTGTATTTGCCCGCATCGAATTGGTTGAAATCCAGGAATGTCAGTCCGGCCAGGTCGTAGACTGCGATGGGTAACTCTGTCTGTGCCTCAATAGCCGCCGCTGTTAGCTCCGGCGTCATCAGATCGGTGCCGCCGACGCCGGCGCGGGCCGCTTCCGGTGTCGCAATTGCGTTTAGCAGCTCCGACAGATCAGCCATGCCTTCGACCGTTACAACTCCAAACGCCTTGATGCACGGTAGCAGAGCCACACTTCGAGGTCGGGTTTCAGCCTCGATGCGCGGGGTGCCGTTCACACCATCGTCAGTATAACCATTGGTAGGGACGTCAAACGCCCCCTGATTGCCGCGATAACTGACGTTAGGGGTAGACGGCGATGACACGTTACCACCCCTGACAGTATGTCCGTGGCCCTGCAGGGCGTCTTCCTGCCATGAGCCGAACTCTCGGCCAGCGTCCACACCGCGGCCTCCATCCCATCCCCGGATAAATTCGGCCAGCAAATTCGGTAGGTAGGGATCGCCGTTTGCATCCGTTCCCCAACGACTACCATCGTCAATCAGCAGAGCGCGCAGGTCAGGATATAGCGGCGTGACCGCCGAACCGTCGACGGCCAGCCAGCCGGCCGGAGGGATCGGGGCTGTAAACCACATGACCGTACCCAGCGGTACCTTACCGGCGGCCTCCGAGGCACTTGTGGCGGCAGCTTGGGCTTGATCCGTGGCCGCTTGGGCTTGATCCTTTGCCACCCCAGCCTGTTCGGTTGCGGTCTCTCTAGCTGCAGTTGCGACGTTTCTAGCTTGAAGCGCGTCCTCGGCGTACCCCTGCGCCTGGGCAATCTCAGATGCGGTGGGGCCACCCTTCACGGTTCCATCTTTCCACATTAAGGCGGTGCCGTCCTGAATCGGTGCAATCTCGCCAAACTCAGGCGTCAGCGGACTAAACCGAAGCGACCGGCGTTCCTGTGCCTTTCGCTCCTGGGCGACCATGGTCATCCGGTCCGCCAGCCTCTCGTGTAATTCGGAGGGGAAATCACCGCTGCTGTAATCCACTAGCTGCAGCAACGCAGTGTCCCGGTAGAGCGTGACCTTTTCGCCAACAGCCGGCGCGCCACTGGTAATCTCGACGGTGCCGCCGCCGCTATCACCGGTTGCGTTGAGCGTCGGTGCGAACAGGGTTCCGTCCACTCGCAAGATCAGCGCGCGCAGATCCTCCGGCGCGTCGAAAGGCTTGTCGTAGGGAAACAGGACTGTGACTCCATCCCCGTCATGGGTGACAATAAAGTCATCGGTTTCTAGCGTCATGCGACCTCACTACTTTCCACTACCAATAGTAGTGTATGGTAGTGAAATACACCATGATACCCCAATCGGGCAAGCTTATTGGGAAATCGCGTTCCGGAAATCAGGCGCGCGACTGGGCAACCAGTCACCAGGCCCCCAGAATGAAGCATTCCCGTAGTTCTGGATGCGCCGGCGTTCCGCTTGTCGCCAGGCGCGCTCGGCTTCGGGATCCGCCAGTCGTTGCAGGTTGTCGAACAGGCCGCGCTGAAAGGCGTTTTTCCAATACCAGATGCCTGTCACCGGCGTGTTGTAGCGCAGGAAGTTCACCGTCTTTCGTCCGAAATGGTCATCCTGCCCAGCAGCGGCTTTAACGCCGGAGATACCCAGCGAGATCACATCGCCCGCCGCACCGGCAACGGGACCAGCCAGCGTCGATTCAATGCCGCCGCCAAATCGGTTGGCCTCAGATGACAGGAAGTCGCCGAATATCCCGAAGCCGCCACCCTGAAGGATTGCCGCGCCAAGGAACTTCGCGTCGTTCATCGGGCGCGGATCCCGGCCCTTCAGGATTTCTTTCATCTGCAGGCTGACCGCGCCCATGGCCGTGACGATCGCCATCATGGCCGTGCCATATGCGAACCGCGAATAGGGGCCATCAAAGGACATCAGTCGTCGTGTCTGGTTGAACAGCACCGATGCGCCAAAGGTCTTGTACATGAAGCCGGAACGCGCCAGTTCGCCGATCAGCGTTCCCGGCCGGGTCTGATCGAGCGCCAGCGCCTGACCTTCGAGAGACGCCGACGGCACCGCAAATTCCGTTTGTTCGTGGATCACGGACATGAGGCGGAACGCCAAATCCTCTGCCTGGTCTTCCGGTATGTCGGTGCGATAGCGCATTTCATGCGGGACCATGAAGGTTGCGCCGCCTTCGTCGTGCAGATCCGCGCGTCGGATCACGTCCCATTCGGCCGCCGTGAACCCGCGCCGCTCCAACACGGTGCGCAGGGGAGGGGACATGGCGTCCCAGCTGAACCGGGATTGATCCGCAAGATAGCCCATGAACTCCAACTGGAACGCATGACGGCCGGCCTCGGTCCATTTGGTCAGGCCAGAGGCCCGCATGACAAAATCCGACAAGCGCGCTGCGCGCTCTGGCGTGAAGGCTTCGCCCATGAACCGCGCCTGACCTGCGCCGACATTGGCCAGCTGGTCTGCAACCAGACCTTTGCGGATTGCGTTAGCGGGATCTCCGGCCAGCTCTTTGCCCAGGCGCGACATCACGCCGCCAAAGTCCATTCCGATCTTTCGCGCTGCGGCCCCCTGAAAACCTACATCCGTCACGGCCGACACCGCGGCCGATCCCAACTGAGCGGACACCAGAACCGCGCGCGTGCCGGCAAGGAACTCGCCAAGCCAGCCATTGACGGGCGCCTGCGCGGCCCCGCTGTGCAGATCCAGCATGGCCCGGGCTTTGCGTGCGGCCCGGCTGACCTGGCTAACAGAGGCGGAAGGCGTGTCCCAGGGCGTCTCCTGAGCGGCTTTCATGGCCGTTTGGGACAGGAAGGTCAGCCCGGCCTGCGGATTGGGCCCCAGCACGCGCATGGCCGCTGTGTCGCGCGCGTAGCCGTCCAGTGTGGTCACAATGTTCGTAAAGGGGTCTTCTGCCCCGTAAGCGTCGTTGTAGCGCATCCACGCCTCACCGTCGCGGAAGTGCAGCACACGGGATGCGTTGCGCGAATTCGCAACAGACAGGCCGCGCTCGTGAAACGACGCCTCACGCTTTGACCAGCCGTCGGTGGTGATGCTGTCAAACACTTCCTGAAGAAAAGCCTCAGCCCGCCCGCCTTTCGGTGGCCGGCTTCCTCCGATTGCAAAGGGCTGGTCTGTGTCAAAGTCGATGATTCGGGTCCAGTCCAGGTCTTCCCAAATCTGATCGCGCCAAGGCTCGAAATCGGCCGCGCGGATCTTCTCGGCACTGTGGTGCATCGGCAAGCCATAATTCTCGATCTTGCCGATGTCACCGCCCGCCGCGTTGAAATCCCGCCGCGCCCGATCGAGGACGCTCCGCACGGCCTCGGCCAACTCTCCGGCGGACGTGTCGCCGGACTTCTTTCCGAACAGTTCGTTGACCACGTTTGCCAGGCGCGCCTTGTTGCGCACGTTGCCCAACAGGTTGCGCCCGAAATTGGAAAGCACCTGATCCATTTCCGAGTGGTAGAACCCGCGCAGGGTCTTGGCCAAAGGATCGATCCCCTGAATCGGGCTGGTTTCATCCCCGGTGATGAAGATCCGCAGCGCGGCCGCCTGATTGGCTTGACCGTTCAATGTGCGGTGCTGGGCCATCAGCTGGGCATTGCGGCGGGCGGCCTGAATGCGCAACAGGTCCAGCCGCCTTTTGCGCTCGGATCGCCCGCGCATGATCTGCTTGACGTCTTCGGCGGCTTGCGCGTTGGCCGCATCCGGACCAATGCGCGGCTCGTAGTCATCGCGCAGGCGATTGAACAGTCGCTGTGCTTCTTCGGCGCGATCGCGGAACTGCGGTTCGCCCTCAGCTGCGTTGGTGAGGCAATCAAACAAGCTCATAGCGTCCCCTCAGAAGAATTTGAGAACTCTGGGTTGGGTAAGGTTGTATCCGAGCACGTACGGCCAAATCGCAGCGGTCCGTGCAAGTCTGATACGGCACCGCCAGCGTTGCCTAAACGTGGTCCCTGGCTTCCACCCGCCTCTCAGGGCCGAACGGTAAACACCGACTGCATAGAGCGTGTAGCAAGTTGCGAGAATGATAGCTGACATGATGTCTCCTTCATTTTGCTTTGCAGAAATCTAGCATTCTGTATTGCTAGATTGTGTCATCCAAATCCTTGCAGCCGCCGCACCAAAGCTCGCCATCTTCCGTGACCCAGACCGTTTCATTCACGACCAGACGCCCGCAGCCTTCACATAGCAGAACAGCCGGAATTGTTTTTTCCGATGCAGGCGGCAGGATTTCACCGGTCAAACCATCAGGATTTACAGGCATCCAACATCTCCAAGAATTCCTCATCCTCTTTGTGGTCGCTCAGCACATCGCGGATAGACACCAGCTCGGCCTCTCCGTTCACCTCACGCCCAGTCGGTATCTGCAGATCCTCGCCGGCATCGAGGCCGGCCAGAATATCGTTCTGTGCTGCCTCTGTCTGGTTGCGCACGGCTGGCGCGTCCGACGCCGGATCGTCAAAGGCGTCCGCTAAACGCCCCGCTTCGCTGCCTCCTGGTCCAGCGCTTTCATTCGCAAGACCATGCGGCGCTGGAGTGTCCGGGTTGCCTCCATCTGCGCCATCCAAGAGCCGACGGAGATTGCCTCCCTCAATTGCGTCTCGGACAATCCCGAGGAAATCTCTGACGCCGAACTGGATGCCGCCTCGCTGGGCTTTGCCGGCTGCGGCGTTGAGGGCGTCGTCGAGCGGTCCGGCCCGGTTGACGAGCTTTTCGATGAGGGCGAGCGCTGTTTCGTCTGTCGTGAGCCGCGCTTGGTTTGTTTGCGTCGTGAGGGCATTGCCAGCCTCCTTAATCCTGTCCTGCTCTTTGACCAGTGTTGCGAAAACCCGTTTATCCTGGCGCAGCTGCGACAAGGCCCGGGCCAACACTGCAGCCCGCTCTTTGAACAACGTTTGCTGCAGATCGAAATCGTCACCAAACAGGCTGTCCTGCGCGTTGGCGTCCCGCAGGGCGAGACCAGCCCGATAGGCGTCCTGTGCAATCTGGCGGGCTTCGGTCTGCGTCCGGGGCTTGGCCTGAATCAGCGTGCGCATGATCGCGTCCTGCATGTCGAAATCATCGGTGAGCTCGCCGACAAAGGCCGCGTGGGGTTCGTCGATCAGACGGTTGGTCACCATGTCGAAACTGTCATCAGACAGGCGCATCAGGCCGCGCGCATCCCGCGCCATCGAAGACCGCAGCGTGAGCTTCGCCAGCATTTCGGGATCCAGACGCAGAACCTTGGCGGCATCCACTGCCGAGGCGTTGCCGGCCTCGATGTTCTTGACCGCAGCAATGGCGCGCACATGCTCGATGCTGTAGCCGTCGGCCTCGCGCAGAACAAAGGCGTTGAAATCAATGGGCGCGTGACCGCTGGCCTGCAGGCGTCCCGCCAGATCAAGCCGGTGGTGGCCGTCGGCCACATAACGGGTGCCATCGAAACGCTCATGAATGATGAAATCACCCGCCAAGAGCTCGTCCCATTCCGTTACGCGAGACAGCGGATTGCCTACACCGCGCTCATCCACATTGGAGCGGAACTGGTATGTGTGCGGATCCGCGCGGACACCAGCTGAGGCAACCCGCGTCATGACAGGGGGCGGGCGCCCGTCGCTTTCATAGGTTTGGCCGCTCAGCACGCTTAGAACTGTGTCGCGATCGATGGTTGCCTTGTTCAGCCCGTCGCCGGCATGGAACGATTTACCGCCCGCCAACGGCAACGCTGCCCATTCCTGTGCCAGATTGTCGGCAAACTGATCGATGGTAATGTCTCCCGCCCGAAACGAAGAGAGGCCGCGGCGCTCCATCAGCGCCATTCCAAGCCGGTCCTGCAGGTTTTCGTCGAAGATCTCGGAGCCGGTCAGGCCTAGTTCCGCGCGCAGGCTGCGCAGAGTTTTGCGGATAATCTGGTATCCACCCGCCGCCGTGCTTTCCGCGCCGGCTGACCTGTTTGCGGTTTGCCAGGCGTCTACCTCGTCCAGCGTCATCTGGGTCAGCGGCTTTTCAGAGGCAATCACCGTGAAATCGCTGGGTGTGTCATAGCCGCCGCGCGCCTCGCTGTCTCGGATCAGACCGCCAAGACTGGCCTCAAGGCTCAGCTGCACATCGGGATCCGGCGCGCGGGCAGGGGCGGGGGCTTCCGGGCGCGGGCCCGCATCCTTCGGCGGTGTGGTCAGCCGCTCAACGCGCGCGGTATCGGGAGTTGGCACGTCAGTCGCAGGGGGAAGCCCGGCATCGATGTCCTGGATAGCTGCGTCGGTTTCGCGGAGCTGTTCAGCCGCACGCGATGACGGTCCAACATCCTGCTCTGCAATCTGCGCTTCCATACGATCCACTGCGGCGCGCTGCTCTGGCGTCAGATCCGACGCGCGCTTGCGCAGACGCGAAACAATGCGGCTGTTGGTGTAATCAACGGCCCGACCACCCAGTTGCAGCACCTTGCCACCACCTCGGATCGCAGCCGGAAAAGCAGCACCGGCTGCGCCAGCAAGGGCCAGCTGTGCCGGTACATTCGGGGCGGGCAAATCAAGCCGCTCGGCCATTTCAAACTGATCGGGCAGGGTGCCCGCTTCGCCCAGGATCGACAGGCCCGATTCCATCAACATGATCCGGCCCAGGCTGGCCTGCGTTCCCAGCCCCAGCGTTGCAATCGTCAGCGGTGCGTTGATTTCATCGGTGGCCGCAGTGCCCATCCGGCCCAGAAACTCGGGCACCATCCGGCCAAAGAACGTATCCGGTGCAAGGTCCAGAACCCTTTGAGCTTCGTCATACTCGGCTCTGAGTTCACCGTTGACCTGTGCCATAATTTCAGCGTGCGTGACGGGCTTACCCTCGAAAGCTTCGGGGTGCCGTTCGCGCGCTTGCAGGATGGCATCATAGATATTGGCCTCATGGCTTTGCAGGATAGAGTTTTGCAGATCTATCTGCTCTTGTGTCACCGCTGGCTGAAACGCAATGTCCGGATCCGGAATACCAAAACCAAGTTCTTTCGCCACAGCATATGCATCATTGCGATAGCCGGTGAACTGGCGATCCGTCAGAAACCAATAATCGGTCTCAATGGCTTCCTGAGTGGCTCCTGCACCGGCAATCTGACGGCTTGTGACATCTGGACCCGGGCGCAGCACATCACCCGCAACCAGACCTTCAGGATTGGGGATAAGCGGCTCGTCGGTCATTGCAACGCACCTTCGCGCAACTGCCCCAACACGGGCGGGTCTTTGCGGTCAGGCGGATTTCTCAAGAACGCCTCGGCCATCTTGTTCAGATCGACATAGAAGAACCCGTTATCGAGGCGCGGATCCTGATAGTATTCGATGCCACCCCGACGGGATGGCACCCCAACGCGATAGATCGAACCGTTAACCCATTGCAGAACAGCATCGTCCGGGAGCACCAGATCATCGCCCTCATGCGGCCCGTTGCCGCTGATCGATCCCGCCGCCCAATGCTCGGGCGTAGCCTCTGTCAAAAGACGCTCGGTGCTGTCCGCGTCCAGCGTTGACGGCAGGCGGGTATTGCGCCCATTGACCGGCTGGACGCCGCCAAAGGTCCGCCCGTTGAACGTGACCTGCCCCATGACCTTCTGCGCGGCCTCGCGCAGCAAGGACGTTTGCGCCCGCACGTCGTCCTGAGCCACGCGACCAGGTGCCATGGCAGCATAATAGGCTTTGGTTGCGGCAACCATTTCTTCACGCCGACCGCCGACGGCACCCAATACGCCGTCCAGTTCTTCCTCAAACACTGCCAGCGCATCTTCTCGCGGCACGCGCAATTCCTCGCCGGAATTCTGTGCGCGGTGACCTTTCAGGATGATGGCCGCAACATCCGTGTTGCCTGTCTCAATCACCAGCTGGCCCGCGTGACGAATGGTTGGATCTATGCCGTCCAACTCTCTGAACGCCGCGCCTGCAGCCGGACCCAGACCGGCAATCACGCTGGCCACAAAGGCAAGCTGATCCTGATCTGATCCCTCGGCCAGAAGATCCGCGTAATAGGATTTCTCATCATTGGTGAAGAACCGGCCGGGCGCGCCGTATTCATCCATCAACAGCTCACCCAGCGCCAAGCGGTCGTTGATGCTGTTCTGATCCCCCAGGTCAAGCTGACCGGCTCCTTCGAACCGTTGTTCAACGGCAAACGCGATCGGGTCCTTCGCCAGCGCCTGATTGGCCGCTTGGTCGATTTGCTCCAAGGTGGTCAGCCGTGCGCCGCCAATGGTGGCGTCATCGATGCTGATCCCTTTTTCGCGTTCCGCTGCCAGATGGGCCGCGCGTTCTTCTGGCGTGGCCTGGGCGAAACCGCCCAGGGTCTGGCTGGCCGAAATAGCGCCCTCAAGTGCAATTCCAAGATCCGACCCCCGCACGTCGTTGCGCAGCTCGTTCAACTCTTCCTGGTCAACCACGCCGCCGCGCACCAGAATACCACGCGCTGTGTCCACGCGCTTTTCCAGCTTCGAGCGCACTGCCTTGTCTTGCTGATCAGCCGCACGCTGTGCGACGGAAAGCTGCCTTTGCCGGTCAACTTCGTCCAAACCGTATGCGCCGGGCTCTGAAAGCTTTTCGGCCGCCATGGCCGGGTCTTGGTTGATGTCGCTGAGGACCAGGCCAAAGGACACATCGCGGTCCAGCGTTATGCGATAGCGTTCCGCATCTTCGGCCGTGATGTGACCAGCTTCCAACAGGCTGTCAATTGACGCCTGCGCGCGACCATAGGTTTCCCCGGCTTCCTCCGGACTGCCAGCGGTCGGAATGTAGTTTGCCGCAGCCCGCAACGTCCGGCCGAGCGTGGCGCGCGCGTGCGAACCCTCTAAAGCGTCCCGCCGCCTAAATACATTGGCCTCAGCCGCCACCTTGGCGCGCGCGAACTCCAACCCCATGCTGGATCGCGTTCTGTTTGTCCTCAGCCCGGACATGACCTGCTTGTGCAGACCTTTCAGGCGCGCCTCGTATCGGTCGGGCATGGTGGCAAAATCGGTATCGTCGGCCAACTCGCGGTTAATCTCGCCCAAGCCCTCGGTCATGGTCAGCCGCGCGTCGTTCATTTCGCGCTCTTGCGTGGCGCGCGCGAGAATTTCTCCGGCATTGGCAATGCCCGCCCCAAGGGCTTGGGTGCCGCTGTTGTCCCCGGCACGCTTAAGTGAGATTTGAGGCGTACCAGCTGGGCCAGGTGCGCGTGTTGTTGCCCGATAATCGCGGATCGTCATTACTGCATGGCCCCCAGGTCTGCGGCCATGACCGCAGCGCGGCTGAAGCCTTCCATTGCAGTCCCCAGACCACCCATGCGGCGCTGATAGGCCCCGATCGATGCCTCGTGTTCGCCGATCTGAGCGCCAACCCGGGTCATGTTGGCCCGGTTCTGCCCTTGTGTGATGATGTTAAGCTCATCAAGCTTGGCCTGGCGCGCTGCTTCCTGCGCCAGCAACAACCCGGTGCCGCTCGATGCCGACCCGCCATATGCGGCGAGATCCGACGTCAGGGCCCCGCGGAATTTCTCGAAGTCCCGCCGATGGCTTGCCACATCCGCCGTGGCTTGCCGCTCAATCTGGCGCGCCTGCGTGTTTTGCACATGCGTGTTAAACGCCGCCGCGTCTTCCATACTGTCCGCGGCCTTGAAGGCCCCGATCGTTGATATTACCGTTCCGGCTACCATAGCTAGGGGTGCTGCAAAGCCCATGTTCATATCTCGTATTCTGGGAAAATGCCCGTCACGTGCACGGGCCATGCCGTTGAGTTTCTGTATTCCAGCTGAGAACCCTCAGAAGACGGAGGATCTACCTGTTCAGGGCCCGATCGCAGTTCAGGCGCCTGATCCAAGGGACTGTCCCCCAGCCGCCAGACCGCCTCGGACTTACCGTCCATCACGACCTCACCACCCAGCGAGGCCCGGAACGCAATCGCAACATCTCGAATGCTCGGATCCCGGGACGTCTGGAAGTCTTCTCGAATACCAAGGTCAAACGGCAGAAGCTTGAAGCTGCTGGTGTAGGCGCGGCCAATCACAACGTGCTGTCCCGGGAAATTCAGCGTGACCTGCCCGCCCGTCACAGTGATCGGCGGGTGGCTTCTTCCATCGACCAGGGCAATCACCTGTTGGCCTTCAAGATGCTCCAGACCAGAAAACACCCCCGTTGGTGCCGCCTCATTGAAAACCTTTGCACCAAACAGATAGCGCGCGTCTTTGATGCTCTGGCCGCGTTCCGGCCGGAACCGGTCGAACATGCGTTCAATATGGACTTCGGTTACCCCATCGACGGTGCGGTCCACAGCCAGGAACAGTGTTTCCCGTTTGCCGCCATCAACCGGCGACAAGGCTATACTGCGCACAAACCCACCCATATTGTGCTGATGCCACGCCAGCACGTTTTGCTCAGGCACAAAGGTGAGCCCGCCCAAACGCCCATTCGCCAGCAGACACCAGAACACCGGCCAGGGGCGGCGCTGAAACACCATCTGCACCACGCCTTGGCCCAGAATGTGGCTCGCAAACAGCGAATAGTGTTTCTCGTCCCAGTCATCCTTGCGGAAATCATAAGTCATGCCGCGCAGTTCGGTCAGGCTAGCATCCACGAAAATGATTGAGCCGTTAACCGCGATCCCGGGGATTTCACTCGTGCCTTGGTTGGTGGCGGTCTCCGTGATCAGATTGTTCACGCGCGCCACATCACCAGACTGATCGGGGCGGGCAAGCCATTCTGGCCCGTCGGTGCCAATCGCAAGAACTTTTGCGGGCGTGAGCCAACGCACGGCGCTTGATTCCTCGCCGTAAAGACCACGCGCAAGGGCGCTGTCGTCCTTCACGCCGAGTTCCCAATCATCGAAGCCGTCATTCGCAGATTTCCAGATGACAGATGGTTGTTTTGCAGATCCGCCCGCCCACAGCGCGCGCTTGTAAAGCGCCCCTGCCAGCGGGTATCCGTTCACATCTGACCAGGCGCCCTCGGACCATTTGGACACACCGGATAGCGCCCGCTCGGGAAGCCGGAGCACCACGTTTGCAGTAACGGTTGTGCTATTGGTGAAGCTCGTAATCCGGACGATCCCATAACCGGAATGCAGGTATTGCCAGACAACCGCATTGGATTTAACGCTGTCGGCCTGCCGGCCTTCCAAATGGCCCGGCGGGTTGCCCGTGGTTGTGCCACCCCTGGTGCAGCGATACACGTTGCCGTTATAACGCGCCGTATCGTTCACAGATACGGCCTCGCCTGCAGCCCACCTTCCTGTCTGCGAAAAGTCATCTTCCTGGATTTTGAAATACGCCCCGACATGCCCGGCCTGGAATAGTGCCCTGCTGGCCGTCAGCGTAATTCCTCCCCCGCTAACGGCTGACGCGGTGATGGTGAGGCTCGTGTCAAAGTTCTGGTCCAGAAATGGCCCGTTTCGAACGGCGGCATCGACCAGATCGAAAGAGAATACCCCCGGCGACTGCTCGCTGCGCTGCAGTTCCTTCACCCGTTTGCCCGAGAAAATCCACTGCACATCATTGGATTGCGCCATCTGCAGAAAAATCAGGTCATCATCGACGTAAGGCGTCGCAACCTCCTCAAACGCCGCCGCGTCATCCGCCTTGCGCACACGCGCGATCTGATCCTGGTACTCGACAAGGTAGGACGCCGCGCGCGACGCCTTGAACGTACCCAGCCGGATTGCGCCGTTTGTTTTGGCCTTTGCTATGAATTCGGTGCCGGGTATGCGCTCGATGCCGCCTTGCGGCCGCACGATGAAGTTGCGGATCTCGGCCGCACCGTTGACGACCTGCAGGATGTCCGACGAATACCACAGGTCTTCGTTGATTTCGCCCCCGGCCAGCGACCTCTTGGCAACGCGCATTCCCATCAGCGCGGCCTTCGCGCAGCCGCCCAGCTGCCCCGGTCCTCAGTTTTGGGCGGCGAGTTTTCCATGGCATCGGCCAAGCGCGCGTCACGACGTAGCTCCTTACGTTCCGAGCGCAGGTCGCGCCGGCGGCGTTTGATTTCGTCAGTGCCAAGTTTGTTGATTAGGGACAGTGCGATATCAATTGCCAGCATTTCGGCAAAGATGGGGTCAAACTGGCTGCCGTCCTCGATCCGGGCAACGTAGCTGATTGAAATTGGTGGGGTCGCTGCAATATAGACCTCACGCCCGACCACCTGGCGCTTGATGTCCGGTTCAACTTTCCAGAGTTTTTCGCAGTAGGGCAGGGCGCCCCCGGCCGGCAAGATGCATTTGTGGGAGTAACCGAAAACCGGTGTCTCCAGTGCTTCGCCAGGCAGGCTGGCAAAGCGCATGGCAAAGTTCCAAGGGTAGGTCCGCAAAAGCTTGTTGCGCAACCTAGGATACCGGGACTTCAAAAGCCTGGCATTGGTGCGGGTCGTATCGTCAAAGGTTGTGATCGAGTCCCGCCCCAGATGCACTAGCGCCGCCGATGCGATTTCTACCTCAGAACTTGCCATGCGCCCGGCCTCACTCGGTGATGTAGACCAGATCGACGGCAACGCTGCCGTCCGCGGTTGCGGCCGTCTTCAGCATCAGAAAGACCGACATTTCCTTTTGTGGGTCTTTCGCTAGCCCGGCCAGCTTCCACAGCGGTTCGCTGATCAACGCCGGCGTGATTGCCGGTGCGGCGTCAGACGTTGCTGTTGCGGTCAGGTTCACCCCATCCGCGAGACAATCGGGATTGTCGGACACGCCCAGATCCACATCGGTCAGGCCGGTAATGCCGGTCGAATGGAGTTTTGACAGGTTGTGGATCCGCGCGTGCGATGGCAGGCGCGCCACCTCATACGTGGATTCCGGGCTGTCACCCGCCGTAACGGCTGCAACAAAGCAGGACGTGCGCAAGACACCGTGGTTGATGGTGACCGGCGCTTTGCTCGGCTTTGCTGCGTTGAGATCCGGCATCAGTGCCGCGAGATTGTTTACTACAGCCATTGGACTGTTCCTTTTTCACAGTTTCAGGAAAGGGCGCTTCGGGCATTCGTTGTGATGCCCGAAGCAAGCAGCTAGTTAGGCCGGCAAAGCTTCTTCGTTGCAGAGAACCTTGATCACGCGGCCCTCTTCGGTGCGGATCGCGCCGTAACGCGCCTCACAGAACAGCTGCACGGTGTAGTTCTTATCCGACCGCTCGCTGATCTTGACCGTCGGTTCCAGCCAGGGCTGCACCGCGACACCTGACTGAACCCAGATCGGCATTTCGACAAAGCTGATGTTGCCAATCTTGACCTTGTTGAGACGAGTCGAGATGAACACCTGCATGCCCAGGAACTGGGTGACGCGGCCTTTTTCGATCACGCCGCCCATCTTCTCGAAGTCTTTGTTTTTGACCTCTTGGAAGTTGCGCATCAAACGCTCCTGACGTGGCGTGACCGCCATCCAGGGCATCTCTTCGTCAAGATCGACCTCGGCAGTGTGGAACATCTCGATCGCGGCATCGATCTTGGTGCGGTTGATACCGCTGTTGTTACCGCCTTCGTTCTGGTCGATTACATGCGCCGGATCGAAGGTGATCACCTTGTCCTTGTCCTTGCCGCCCACGACGTCGCGGAAGAAGGCCGGAACAACGATCTTGCCGTCCAGCGCCCGGTTCTGTGCCGCGATGATCGAAGCCGTCAGATCGTTTGACGGATCTGCCAGCATCGACAGCTTGTCGGTGGTGGTGACCGGAACGGTTACCCGCACTGAAATCGGGAAGGCCCAGCGGGGCATCATGTTGGGATGCGTCCACTTGGTATCGCCCAGATCATCGCCGCCAACTTCGGCTTCAAACGGCAGGATGTGATCGACAACCTGGGCGCCGTCAGCCTTGACCGGTTTCGCCCATTTCACCTTGTCGCGGAAACGGGCCTTCTTTTGCTGCAGGGCCAGTTCATAGCCAACAACAAAATCGTCGGCGTAGCCCTCATATTTTGAATTGTCTGACATCCTGTATAACTCCCTGAATGCCGTTGATCGGGTTCGGCGACAGGGGCGGCCAGCTGATGCTAGACCCTATCTTCACACCGGAACGCGGTGTGCGGCGTCCAGTCTCTCCCGGTGTCTGCCGAGCCTGCTGGAACACTGTGGTGATCGTGGCAGGGCAGTCGGCACAACCTTTTAACTACAAAAAGTAGTAAAAAACAACCCAGCTTTTCCAAAGAAAAAACCCGGCACAAGGCCGGGTCTCTGTCGGGGGATTGGGAGTGGATCAGATGATTCTGTTGCCGATAGCTTCAAGAAACGCGGATTGCAGACGCTTGTCGGTGATGCGGAGCACAATGCAGGGCAAGATCGCTCCGTCCTCATCCTGTTCAATCAACGCCACAACCTCGTCACACAGTGCATTTGCGCGGTCCATGACATTCGCTCCATTCAAACCCAGCACCACCGCATCAACCTTGGCCAACACAGAGTTGACTGACAGTTCGGAAGAACCCACAAGCCTTAGAGCCGTTGCCTCATGCATAAACCGTATCCCAATATGTTGCTGCGTTTCTAGCTTTCTGTACTAGAATTAGTATTGGAAGCTGACGCCATGTCAACCTATGAGAGAAGTTGTCCACAGATTTCACTCGCGACCAACAGCCCCCCGTCCGGCCCGCTTTTTAAGGCGTTGGAACTCGGCAAAGGCAGTCTCATGTTCCGGATGATCGTGCTGAGTCAATGCCTTAGCATTGCGCGACTGGAAGTCATTCAGTTCCTTTTGCGCCTGCTCTCGTGACGTTGACTCAAGACCACCGCGGCCACCGCCTTTAAGCGTGTCGTTTCCGCGTACCTCTGCCAGCTCGAACAAAATCTTGGTGAGCTCAAGGGAACCGGCCACTTTACCCACCCGCAGCGCCTCAATCTTGGCTTCGTCCAGGCCGCTTTCCGCACCGACTTCAAGAGCGGCTTTCAGGTTCTGGTCGTAATCGTTGCCCCAGTCCCTCTGCAGGGTGGACGTCATATTCGCCTCGTCGTGAACCGCTTCCTGGCTGAACGCCCGCGCGTCGTTGCCGGTCTCCTGCGCATAGAGGTCCAACACGCCCTTGACCTGCGCCGGCGTCAGGTTCATTTCGTGCAGGCTGCCCATCACGCGATTGTGCCGGTCATCATCGTACTGAATCAGACCCTCGGTGTCTTCGCCGAAATCGGGTCGCTCGATCCCGTAATCCTCCGGATTCTCCGGAACACCCAGACGCTTTGCAAGACCGCTTTCCTTCAGCCAGTTTGCGTGCTTTTCCGGATCATCGGGCGGGCCGGAGATCTTGTCGCCCCGGATCATGCCTTCAGCCGCACGCAGGGATTTCAGAACCTTGCGCGGGTTGTCGAACTTCTTGTTGTCCAGGTACTCCTTTTCTTCGTCGCTGATGTCCTCGGCGAACCAGGCATAAGGGTTATCACCCCCGCCGGCCGGCGGGGGCTCGTTCCCGGCCGGGGGCGTGTTGTCATCCGTTCCGCCAGCACCGCCGCCGGCGTCAGGTTCTTCAAAACAGATCATTGCGTTGAGGATAAGGAAGGGATTGAAAAGCTGAAAACGGTTCATGGGTCATTCTCCTTGGGTACGGCGTAAAGGTTCAGATCCAGCCCAGCCTCTGCGCACTGGACCAGAAACAGCCCGGCCATGCGCTTGCCTTCGTTGATCAGCGTCTGATCACGGCTGCCTTTGACCGGGTGGGTTGTGTTGGCGAGATGCCAGGCAATCGCCAGAAAGGCGCGCGTGGGCCGATGGTCCAGCACGCCAGCGAGGTTTAGGCGCACGGCTTCTGCAGTCTCATCGTCGCAATTCAAGGTGTCCTTGATGAGCCACTTTGCGCCTTTCGGGGTGCCGGTCATCGCGGCACCCGTTCAATTGCTGTGGAACCCATCAGCTGGGCCCGTGCGCCGGGTTCCTCAAAGCACGCGCGGGTAACCGCACCCTCGATCGCGGCTTCCCGCATCCGCAGGATGCGCTGCAGGGCCATCATGTTGTGCGGGTTCGGTGTCTGGCCGCCGTCCATCACGCACCGCCTTCCACGATGTACCAGTCATCGGCCATGACATCGCCCATGGACGGTTGCCAGACACCGATTGAGCCATCGGGTTGTTTGAGATCGATGTGAGGCCGGTAATCCACGCCGGTCCCTTCGCCAAGAATCGACAACAGCGGCTCACGGTTCACCTTGAAATGCGACCCGGACACCAGAAAGACAAACATATCCTTGCCGTTCCAGCCTTTACGGGCGAGGCGCTTGCCTTCCTTGATTGCCTGCAGAGCATGTCCGAAATTCATGCAGTCAATCGGCGTGTAAGCCGGATCGAACGCGGTTTTCGGGGACCAGGTGATGTACCCGGTGTGATCCGGATGGTTGCCCTTGCCGCCGTCCAGGTACTCGACAAGATAGCCCTCTTCGGTGGCGCGCTCATCATCCGGCAAATCCCAGCCGCGATAGTCGTTGTATCGCCCGCGCGTCATGGGCGTGGCTTTGACTTTCTTGGTGCCATAGTAGGTCTGATCCATGGTACTGCTCCTTTGGTTGGTCAGGTTTCGGTGGCAACACAGAACGGATCACCCAGCCCCTTGGCGTGGTAGGTGATCGTCAAGATGTCGTTGATGTGGCGGATCGTGGCGATGCCGAAGGCCATGGCAAATGCGGCCAGCAATAAGACCGCCTCTGGATCGATCTGGATCATCCCTGTCCTCCCTGGGCGGCGGCCGCTTCGGCGCGGGCGAGGCTTTCAACGGCGCGCGATCCGCGTTCCGCCACATCAAGACCCTGCGCGGCCTCCATTTGCTCTTGCTCGGCGGCCTGCAGCTGCTCGATCTCTTCCGGCGTGTTCAGAATGTCGTCGGGCGCGCCCAAGCCTTCGTGAACACGGCGCACAGCCCGGGGGCCGTTGATCGTGTAACGGGCCCTTGGATCGACTGCGGCGATTTCGTTCGCACCGCGCACGGTATTGAGTGTGGCCTGCGCGGCCTGGGCCTTGTGGGCCTTGGCCAGCGGGGAAACGAACCGGACTTTCAGCTTGGCCCCGGCCGCCATGGGCGGCGCGGGAGGAATGCGGCCTGCCCGCAGCAGTTCCCGGTACCGGCCCAGAATGAACGGCCCCAGAAACTCGGAAGTGACCCGGCTCAGGTTCGGGCCCATCGACTGATCGCGGCGCTCGTCGTTCTTCAGGATCTCGACAACGGATGGCGTAGGCGATCCAACCATGCTGAGCACCGTGTGGTAGAACGCATCTTTGATGGCCAGCCGCCTCTGATCCTGCATTTCCAGTGTGATGCCCACATCAGCGCCGGTATGGATCGGCTTGACCAGCTGGTTACCCCTCTCATCCAATGCGCCAAAGTTCAGCGCGTTTGGATCAAGGCTGACCAGCCCGGCCAGCACGTCGCTTGCACCCATGGCTGGCTCTGCCACCTTTTGGGCAGCTGTCAGCGACGTGCGCGACATTTCGTTGACAACCTGCGCGTCCGGCAGGGCGAACACGCCTCGTCCGAGACCGTAGGTTTCACCTGACCCGGCGCCCCAGCGGCACACGTGATAGGGCATGTCTCGGTAACCGCCCCAGTTGAGCGCGTGTGAGCTCTCCATCAGGACGTAAAGCGAGACGAATTTGTGAACCGAGCTGATGCGGTTGCTGCCCCGGTTAGGATAGCTGGTGTGCAGAAGGTCGAACTTCTCGTTTGGGTTCGTATCCAGCAACTTGCGCGTCTTTTCAGGCAAGGCGTCTTCGCCGAACAGTTCCGCCACGTTCCAAAGCGGCTCGCGATACCAGCGATCGAAATGTGTGACCTCGCCGAAATTGCCGATATCGAAAACCGATTCACGCCAAGGAATAGCCTTCGAGTGAAACAGTTCCGACCCGGCTGCGCGGGAGCTGTAAAACACGCCGTCGCCCAAGCCGATTGCATCCAGGATCACCTCTGGCGCGTCGTTGTAGAAATTATCCTTGGCTGGATCCAGCGAACGGAACACGATTTCGTTTGCCCGGTTCATCCAGGCGAGTGCGTCGGTGTCTTGGCGCCGAAACTCTTCTTCAAAATCGATAGGCGCCCAAACGTTATCGGAGCCTGTCAGCATCGAATAGATTGAAGCCCCGGCCTGATCCAGCGCCATGACGGCCGTTCCGTCATAGCGCCGCACACCGCGCGGCCGACCTTCGGTTTCCTGCTCCCAATCGTCGCGCAACGGGCGCATGAGTTCCGACAATTCCTGCCGCCGCGCCACTACCGGCTCACGCAGCAGCTTGCGCTGTTGCGCGCGATGGATCGCCTTTTTGACTTCGGGATCGGCCATGTCGTTGTTCATGTCAGCCCCCGATCGTCGAGCGATATACAGAGGCCAGCCCACCGCGGCGCCGGATGTTGGATTGGGACGTCAACACGGTGTCCGCGCTGTCGCGCCGCGCGGCCTGACGCCGGGCCTCATCCTCGCCTGCTCGGCGCACCGCGTCGTCATCGATCGTCGGCGGTGGGGCCTGTTGAACGATGGTTTTCGGTGGTGTTTGTGGTTGTTGTGGTAGTTTTGGTCTGGAGAACACTCCGCCCATGGCTCAACTCCTGCTCAGAAAGGAAATTCGTCTTCTCGGCACGGGCGGAGCACAGCGGGCGAGAAACACTCCAAATTCAGTTCATCGTTTCGGCTGAACCACGCGACTTCGATGTCACCACAACAGCCCTGACTCAGAACCGTCATGGAGGTGCCACCGGACTTCAGCTGCACCACATCCCCCTCTTTGAACGGGTTGGCCGCCGCAGCGTCGGCGCAGGTGGCAAACCCATCAGACTTGACTGGCGGTTCTAGGTCCTTCGGCAAGCTGCGGATCCGGATCGTTGGTTTTTTGTGAGGGATGGACATTCAAAATCTCCAAATAACGTGAATATAGGACGCGCCATCTTTGCCGATCGGGCCATAGTCAAAGGCTTCGGCGCCACCCAATCGCTTGATCATGCGGCGCGCGGCGCGGTGATCTTTCAGAACCGGCAGCTGAGCCAGGCGGATCCCGTGTTTCGCGCCAAAGCTGTGCCTGCGCGCGTCCAGATGGTTGTAGACAGCCGGTATCGCGCGCTCGTGCCCCTTGGCTCCGAACAGCGCGAGTTCGGCGACATGGGGCAGGGCACTGCGAAAGGCCAACGCAACAGCAAATGGCTCGGCCATGAGGTCGCGGGCGGGCTGGCGATAAGCAACAAACCCGTCCAGCAATAGCCCCGACGCGATCAGCGTCGCCACATCAGCAGTCAGATCGGCCGGAGTGTGCCAGTCCGGACGCAGGCCGAAAATCTCTGCCCGGTCCAGTTCCGCCAGACTGGACGCGACCGCCAGCACATCGGCGCGCATCTGCCCGGTCCACGGACTTATGGGGGTGAAAGAGACGGTCATGATTGCGTGGCCTCGGAGCTCGTCTCCCGCCACTGCGCCTCGCTATCGCCAAGACGATAATCTAGCTCCGCCTCGGTCTCGGGGGACAGATGCATATCCTTGACAAGCTCTAAGTAAAGCCAATGCCACCACCCCCGGATTTTGGGATCAGGATGCTTGTAACCGATGATTTCAGCGGCGTGCATCAGGTGCAGTTGAAAGTGGTGGGGGAGTTCGTCCAGGCTTTGAAGATAGCCTGCCACGACGGAGTTCATTTTCTCGGTCCAGTCGTGATCCAATCCGGGTGGCCATTCGTAGCTAGGCCCCGTGAAAGAACCACCCCCGGGATCATACGGATTTTCAAAAACGTTATGATCCAAAGCACCCAAAAGGACGCAACGCCGAAACCAACGGACGAGGAACTTGCACGGATGGTACTTTGCAACGCCATCGGGGCCCCGGATCGCAGTCAGCAACACCGTTTGCTGCATACACGTCAGGCTGTGCGTCCATTCTTGCGTCACGACAGTCACGCGCGCCTCCGATAGCTGCTTAGTGGGTCATAGGGTTTGGGCGGCCCGCGACGCTCACGTTCGGCACGGGCTTTCGCCAGGCGTTGCTCGCGGGTTTCCTTACCCCGCACGAGATCCTGCTCACCGCCATTGGCGGCTGCGTATTCAAGGGCGTTGCAAACGTGGGAGGCGGTGCCCTTGTTGGGCTTTTCCTTGTAGGTGATGCCGTGCTGGGAGACCGACGCGACCTTTTCGTATTTGTAATCGCGGGCGAGCCCCTTGATCAGCGTCGGGCAATGTTTGCGGCAGATGCGGAACGCCACACGGCCCTGAACGCGCCGCTTCAGCATGTGGGTCACCGACCCCGTGCGGATCACCAGGTCATTGCCGCAGCGCGAAGACTTCCAAATCAGCTTGGTTACCCGCTTCATGATGTCCTGCCAGCTTTTCAGCTGGTTGGTTTCGGTGTCCTTCTCGCTGCTTTCGAGCGCATTTTCGGTTGCCGGGTCCGAATACGCCTCTTTGGTAAGCGGCAGGCCACGATACCGGGGGCTGTCCAGGCGCACTTTCAGCAGTTCGCCGAAATCCTCGGGCCCGCCGCGCGCCATGACAACCTCTTCGAGACACTGCCACTCGCCCAGATAGTTGCGCTGCATGATGACGGCGGCAGGGGTCAGACCGCCGTCAGCCGCGATGATCAGCGGCACGCCTTTCCATGGGACCAGCTCAGCGTCGGACACGTGATCCTTGTCGCTGAAATCCTCGTAGACGGGCTTGCCGTCGCGCATGAACCCAATCTCGTTATCAACCATGCGCCGGATCCAGTCTGGGTCATCGGCGTTGGCTGCAATCTGGTCGTTGTAGTAGTTTCGCGGCAGGTTGTGCGTGTTTTCGGCTGCAGCGTCCCGCCCGCCTGGCTGGCGGAAGAATTCGACCATTGGCCGTCCGTCTTCGTCCACACCAAGCGGGCGCTCGGTGATGAAATACTCTGTGGTCCAGCTGTAGGGATCGCCGGCATTCCAGTCACAGAACATTTGCCGGTTAGGTGCCCCGCCATGCTCTACCGCCGGGTAGCGGCCCAAGCGGCCAAACATCGCCTTGCGCATTTCCACTGTCGCCGAGGTGGCCTCTGGCAGCCATGCATCTGTGGGGTGAAGGCCCTTTGCCGCCTCGATTGGCGTTTGATCGCCGACCGCGCGAAACCAAACCTCGCACTTGACCTTGTGCGCCTTGCCCTTGTGCACCGCCTCGAACATGAAACTGTGCTCAGCCGGATTATCAACGCCTCCGGTCCACTTGATCTGGAACGCTTTGTCATTTTTTGGGATCCATTCCAGCCAGTCAGGAATGACCTTAGCCCAAAGCTCTCGATAGGTGCGCATCCAGACAATGCAGCGATAACGCGCGATTCCGTCGATTGGGCTGGGCGGCTGCATCGCGGCCTTCATCAAAATCCGGTTGGCGATAACCGTGGTTTTGCCGCCGCCCTGGGGCCCCATGATGCCCGCAATACGCGCACTTGAGTTCATGAACGCCGCTCCAACCGGACCAGGCTTGGTGAACCTGCGGCGGGAAATGACCTCTAACATCCCCGGACCCCGCTATGTCTAAACCCCCCACCCCCCCAGTGGAGCAAAATTCCAGCGCCCAATTCTTGTCTCACAGGGGGCGGAGATGCTTTTCGGCGAAGGGGGTGGGGGGGGCATTTTTGTGGTTCTACCCCCCCACCCTGCGCGTGACGGTCAGAGGCGAACCGTTTCGCGCTGGTGTCCGCGCTTGGGGAAAGCGCGGACAGGTAACCGATTTTGTGAGTGATAACAGAGGCTTGCATCATTCTTTCCGACATCCTTCTTCCGACATCGATTCATGCTCAAGCGTAACCCCTTGATTTTCCTCGCTTTCCCCAATGGCCCGGATTGTGACGCCCGAGGCGTCATCACCGGTTCCGACATCCCCGATGATCACCTGAAACAGGCCGCGCCCGCCCGTGTCGATGGCGGTCGGCTGCTTCTGGTGCAGGTATGGTGCCAGATCACGCTGCGCCTGCTGGATGATCCGCAGCGCATCGACCAGCGAGCACTGCTCCGCGCCGCCAAGCTCGACTTGCAGGTCTTCGGGCGATGCCTGGGCAATCTCTGCCATGCCGATCAGCGGTGAGCGGTAGCGCGTGAGGAGGAACCGCGCCCATTCGTCCGTGCTGCGGTTCTTCGCTCCGGGTGGACGCCCACGCCCGCGCCGCAGGTCGCGGTCTTCCTCTGTCAGATCGCCCACGCCCTGCGGATCAGCGGGCAGGCGACCGAACAGCGAGCCTTGCTCAACGTCATTAGACTGGCTGGGCGCGACGTCCATCGCCGCAGCAAAGCCAGCCGAAAGCCCGGTTGTGTCGGAAGGTCCAGACACCGAATAAACACCTATTATTTTATTGTCCTCAGCACCCACGACACAGCGCGGGTTGCCCCAAGGCTAAAGGCAACCATCACGCCTTTGCAACTACTTTTGGTAGTAGACGGTTGTGAGGGATTAAGGCGCTGATTTCACGAAGTGTTTACCGAAACGTCACAAGCAACCGGGCCATGTAACGACCCCGTAACATAGCTAACCAACTGAAAACAAATAGAAAGAAAATATCCATCACAATGTCACAACGTAACAACAACAACTTACATGCGCGCGCGTGCAAGATCACGGGTGCGCGCCAAGTGACAGCGTAACGCCGTAACGGTTTCCTATTTATCCTGTAAATTCATGGCCTTAGCGCTGTTACGTTGCGCGCGGGTCTTTGTGACGTTGTGACGATTTCCGCCCCGCGACACCTCGGCCTTAGCCCGATGCGTAGCAGCAAGAAGGGGTGCGGGGAAGAGGAAATTTCGGCGCGCCCGATCCCCAGCCCCTGCCGCCTGAGAAAATGTTGCGCGTCCCTCTTGACGTTTGTAATCCATTGGATTATGTCATGGTGCATCGGGACTGCGAACCCCCGACCCACAAGCCAAGGCGGACTGCGAACCCCGCCGCACACAAAGAGGACTTTTCGAATGAAGCATGACATGCCGTTAAGCGCCGCGCTGGACGAGTTGAGCCGCCACGATGTGCCCGCCCACAAAGAGCAGGGTGCAATCGTTTCGAGCAACACAGGCGAAACCATCGCCACCGCTAACAAACACGGCGACGTGTCCCGGCACGCGGTGATGGGGTTTCTCTGGCTGATCAGCTAACCGCAAAGGACTGGACAGAAACCGTCGAAACATGCGCCAATGGCGCGAACAGAAAGGATCATCAATGGCAGACGATGCAACAAACGAATTGCTACTGGAGCATCTGAAAAAGGTGCAGACCAAGCTGAGCGACATGCACGGCGACATTACGGACGTGAAAGCAGACCTGCGCGCGATCAAATCACATATGGCCGGGTTTATGCAGTCGGAAGTCGCACAGGACGGCGCGATAGCACAGATGCAACGGGACTTGGAACGGATCAAGCGCCGCCTTGATCTGGTTGACGAAGGCTGACCCATCGGTGTGGGGCCGCGCTGCGGCCCCCATCCCATGCGCCAGCATGACTAACGGCGGATTGCGAACCCCGCCACCACAAGAGGAAAGAACCATGAAACGCGACATTGAACGCGAGATAACGGACGAAATCATTGCGGCTATGGAAAACGGCACCGCGCCGTGGTCCCCGGACTGGTCCGGCGGCGCCCGCCTCGATCTGCCCACCCGTGCCAATGGAGAAACCTATCGCGGCGTTAACGTGCTGATCCTGTGGACGCACGCCGCCAAGCGGGGGTACGGGGTAAATCGCTGGATGACCTACCAGCAGGCCGCGAAGCTAGGCGGGCAGGTCCGCAAGGGCGAACGCGGCACAACTATTGTGAAGTATGGCACCTATGAGCGCGAAAACGACGCTGGCGAGACCCAGACGGGCCGCTATCTCAAGCGCTACGCCGTGTTCAACGTCCAGCAGATCGACGGGTTGCCCGATGATCTGGCCTATGATCCGGTCAAGGAAATCGACACCGGCGCGCGCCCGATCCCCGAGCTTGAGGCATTTTACAACTCGGTCGGCGCAATCGTCCGGATCGATGGCACCCAGCCGCGCTACGTGCCCGCGCAGGATGCAATCTACATACCCCATGTGCAGCAGTTTGAAACCGCGCACGGCTTTTACGGCACTCTTGCACATGAACTTTGCCACTGGACCGGCCACAAGCGCCGCCTTGACCGCTTCCCCTCTGTCGAACGGGATCAGGATTATGCCTTTGAAGAACTGATTGCCGAACTCGGGGCCTGTTTCGTCACTGCACAGGCAGGCGGAGTAAGGGACACCGACCGCAGCGCGGCCTATATCAAGTCATGGCTACAGGCGTTGCGGAACGACAAGAAATACATATTCCGCGCCGCCGCTAAGGCTCAGCAAGCCGCCGACTTCATCCTGAAAGCCAGTTCTCAGGGCAACAGCCTTGCAGCGTGATCAGGAGGAACCCGCCATGACGGACGCAGCCGAACAGCAGGCCATAAAGGGCCTGATCGATCTGAACTCCCACCCCAAGAATACCGATGTGATGCGCCCAAAATTCATTAACGGTCACATCGTTCTATGTGCCTATCCGCGCGAATTTCCGGGTGCAACGGGCGCGCTCTGGGTCGCCATTGACCGGGGCCGGGACTCCCCCCGCTATGTGGTCGCAACATGGGCGCCCGTTTCGCCCGGCAGTTGGTCATGGGGGCACTATGTCAAAACCGCGCAGCAGGCCCGCGACTACCTCAGAGGCAAAGGCGTGCCGGTTTGACGCATCGGTGCGGGGCTGCACTGTGGCCCCCATCCCATGCGCCAGCGCATGACAACCCGGCGGATTGCGAACCCCGCCACCACAAGAGGAAAGACAAATGACTATCGAACTGAAAAACCAAGCCATCGACCTTGAGAAACTGGACGCCTCGAACGTGAACGTGCGCGGAGTAGGCAGAGGCAAGGCAATCGAAAAACTGGCGGCAGACATTGCCAGCAACGGCCTTATCCAGCCGCTCACCGTCTACAAGGTGGACGCAGGTTATGGCGTCGATGCAGGCCAGCGCCGCCTTGCAGCTATCCGCCTTCTGGCAGAGCGCGACCAATGGTCCGGTCCGGTGCCCTGCCGCGTGATCCCCAAGAGCGCCAGCGAAACCGACCGGCGCGCAATCAGCTTTGCCGAGAATGACGGACAGCTGCCCATGCACCCACTGGACCGGATGCGCGTTTTGGCACAATTCGGACGCAAGGGCATGTCCGGGGCGGATATTGCGGCCCGCTTTGGTCTGACTGAAAAGGAAGTGGCCCAAACCCTGCGCCTTGAACGTCTCGCCCTGCCGATCCGCAAGGCGCTGGCCGAGGATGAAATCAGCATTGGTGAGGCCGTAGCCTACGCCGAAACTACGGACCGCAGCGCGCAACTCGCCCACTTTGAGCGCTACGGCTACGCAAATCCGGCTCAGATCAAAGCCGCAATGCGCAAAGCCGCAGGCCATTCACGCGCGCCAATGACCGAAGGCGCAAAGCTGGTCAGGTTCGTCGGACTGGACGCCTACACCGAGGCGGGCGGCAAGATCACGGGTGACCTGTTCACCGCAGAAGGCGAACGCAAGGTTGACGGGGCGCTGATCCGGTCAATGGCCGAAAGCAAGATGCAAGAACGGCGCGACGCACTCATGGCCGAAACTGGCGCGGATTGGGTGGAATACTCCCTTGATGGGCGTCCGCGCGTGGATTGCTACGAATGGGAAACGCCCGAAGATGCGCCCGTGCCTGTCGGTTTCACGCTGGAAATCGACTGGCGTGGCGAACTCAGCGAAAAAGGCCCCTTGGTTCGGGTCGATGACTATGACGCATGGGAAGCCGCAGAGCGTGGCGGTGCTGACGACGAGACAGGGGACGAAAGCGAGGTCGAAGACAGCGCAGGCACACAAGAGCCTGAGATTGACCCCGAGACGCTGCCCAAGGCCCCCAGCCGCGCCATGAACGAGGATTGCGGCAACGCGCTGACCCACGCACTGCAGTGCCAGCTTGCCATGGACTATGACGCGGCCTTTGATCTGATGCTGGTCACGTTGCTGAACAACGCGGCAAGCAAGATGCACACTGACGCGATCCTGCCCCGCATGGGATATGTGGACGTTCACCCGATACTTGAGGATGAACTTGCCAAGCTGCCCAAGGACTGGACGGATGCATGGGCCGTGATTGCGGGCATGGAACCCGAGGCCAAGAAACAGCTTTTTGCGGCAGTGGTCAGTGGCTTGGCGCGCGCGGGTGCAAATGACTATCAGAACCACCCCAAACCGGAGCCAAAGGCCGAGGCCGTTCGTGTCGGTCAGCGGGTTGGCGTCAACATGCATGACCAGTGGGACGCCGAGGATCGGCAAGCCTATCTCAACCGCATGAGCAAAGCCGATCTGTGCAAGCACGTTCTGCAACTGGACGAGGCCGAAACCGCCAGCGCTATGAACGAAAGCAAGGGCGATCTGGTCGCGCGCGCCATGAAGGCCCGCTGGGTGCCCCATTACTTCCAAGGGCTGGACGCTGACGCCGAGGTGGGCGGAACGCTGCCGATGGCCGCTGAATGATGAAGCGCGGGCGGGCCTAAAGCCCGCCCGATCCTTCATTCCCGCCAAGTAATCTTTAAATCTGGATTGCTGGAATTAAAGCAAACTGCATCGCTACGTGTCTTGCGTCGGACTGCGAACCCCGGCGCCACACACAAGAGGACCGGGCAAATGCCAGACGATGATACAGAAATTATGTGCATTGGCGTTCAAGCCCCGCTTGTCAATCTCAGCCTCCGAACAGCCTTGCCTGGCATGGGCGTGGCCTACGGGGTGGAACGTAAAGCAGGGAGCGCGAGGGTTTATCGGGCAATAGTGCCACTGGATGATCTGCACGCGGCCAATATCGATCCCCAAAAGCGGGAACGATTGGGTAAACTCATCACGCAAGCTGGCTCACCGGTCGGACATGGGGAAGCATCAGACTATTTCCCCGACCTCGATCCCGAGCTATTCGATGACAGTTAGGAGCACGTAACATGAAACTGGAATCGATCGATACGGCACCTAAAGACGGAACCGTTATTGAAGCAACGCACAACCGGGAACCGGGCGGAGAGTTTCGCCCGCTCTACCGGACATTTTGGGGTGTCGGCAAACCGCACACCGTCGAAAGCGATGATGGCACCCCGATACGCGGATATGTTGTCAACTCAGGCAAGCCATGGTGGCTGTCCGAGGGCGGCGAAAAACTTGCGCCAACACCGACGCACTGGAAACCTGATGATGACTGACAGGGGGATAGTTGGGGAGCAGCCTAAGTTTTGCGAACCGACCACCCCCCGGTGCCCCACAAGAGGACGCACGAGTTTTACACCAAAGGACTAACAACGGCAATGGATACACCAGAAGAACGCGCCGCACAGCGCGCCCGGGTTGCTGCCAATTTTCAAGCTGCCTTGGGCAATCAGTGGCAAGCTAAGGTCACACGCGCGCTGGACCTGAAGCGGCAGAACGTCAACCGCATGTTTTCACCCCCCAAAGGGCGGGCGGATCACCCGTCAACTGCGCTCGAAGCGGTGTCCGAATTTCTAGTGGGAACCCCACAAAAGCAGTGGCCCGCACGGTGGCGGGACTGATGGCCGGGGGATACTACGCCGCAATCCAGCTGGGCCCATGCAAGAGACCCTGCAAGGGCACCGTGATAGCCACCGGGACAGCGGAAGAGGTTGAACGGTATTGGATACCCGGCGAAGTCTGTATCGGGTGGTATCCAAATTACGAACCTATCCGCCGCCTGTCGCAAGAGGGGTTGGCATCGGCGCGCAAGAAGCGCCTACGTCGCAAGCTGGAAAAAAAGTTTCCGCTGTTCGCAGATCAGTTTGAGGAAGCCGAACACAGGGCACGGCCCCAGTTCTTTGACGGGGTACGGGACTAACTCACCTGCTCAATAGCTGAAATAAATCCACCAGTCCGGATCGGTGAGGATGTCGCAAAGCTGATTCCACCGCTGCGCGTTACCCGGGAACTCAGCAAGCAGGGCAGCGCGCAGCGCCTCAACATCAGCCGGCCGCTCCCAGAACACATAGTTTTCAGGGTCGCCATGATTACGGCGGATCGAGCCGACGCCCTGCAGGATGCGGCTCAATTCTCGATCACCGTCATAGCGCATGTCATCCCAATCCAGATGAGGTTCACTGGTGACTTCAACCCGGTTGCGCTTGCGCCCGGTGCGGCGCTTAACCTCACGGTACAAACAGACGTGAACGCCCATCACTCATCCCCTAACAGTGCCGCAACCAGGTCGAAGGCAAAGGCCAGAAACATGAAGGCGAAGAAAGCCGCCCAATAGCCCGTACCGAGCGCAGCCGCGCCAGCCATGCCAAGGCAAACGGCCCCTGTTGCCGTGTTTCTCTTAGCCAAGAACCGCCAAATCACCTTGAGCATCACGCCACCCTCTCACAATCCGGCCAGTCCCTGACCATCAGATAGACCGCAAGCGTATGGCCCTGCGGTGTCAGCACAACGCCCCTGCCCCGCCTGCCCTCAACCCATTTGCAATAGCCAATTTCGGCGCATTCCCTACCGGCCCTTGCCATGTGCGGCCCTTCCATCTGCAACGGTCTTGCCTCATAGGCGCTGTAAGCGCGCTTCAAAATCAACCGCTGGGGCCGGGTCATGGCCGCAAGTCGCGCCTTGCATTCTTCATCCGTCCAGTTACGGGCCATCGGTGTTCGCCTCCTTTTCGCTCGGGACTTCGATACATTGATCAATCGGGATCAGGATCGGGCGGCAAGTGCGCCCGCCCAACCTCACCGGTTTCATTGACTTGAATGCGCCGGTTACGCGCTCAAGCGCCTGGACATATGGGTTATGCGCACCGGGCACACCTTCCCAGTCAGATCCGCGGAACAGTTCCAGGACACCCTCACCATCGGGAGCGAAGCCAATAAACACGCCCTCAACATCGCCTGGCTCTCTGTCCAACAGTTCCTTCAGGTCGTAGATCGCCAGCTTGGGTGTCTTGGTCAGCTTAACGGTAGTGCCATCGCGCTTCTGGCCGAACACCGAAACCCCCGATCGCTCCAGATACCGCACTGCATCAAGCGGCTTGGTCGGGTTCTCCATCTCACCCCCGTAGCGGCGGATCGCACACGTGACCAGCTCGGACACCATCATGGTTTCGCCGCCACGCATCGACGGAATCGGGCGGGACATCGCATAGCCGACACATCGGGCAGCATTTGTGCTTTGGGTCTGGGTTTCCTTCAGGTTGACCGGTGACATACCGCCTGCGATTGCGGCCATTTCATCCTCATCCGGCACGCTGTCGCAAAGCATCAGGTCAGCTGCGGCCAGCAGGGTTCCGAACTGGTTGGACGCACGGGCATCATGGCCAAGGCTGCGCAGGTAATCGAACCAGGCACCACGCCGTTCCGGCCATGCGCCCCATTGATCCAGGAATCGGCGCAGCATCGCCCGGCCGACCTCACCCAGGCGCGCCTTGTTTATCTCTGGTTCCTTTGCATCTTCGTGAAACTCAAGCAGGTTCAGCAACGCCAGGCGAGACAGATCCTGCGGCATCAGCGGCGGGATTAGGATCGATCCAAACAGCACCGGGCACATGGCGCGAAACTCTTTGCCCTCATGATCCGCCCCGCCTCGCAACACCATGCCGCCGGAATACGCCTGGCGCGCAAGCTCGATCACAGCTTCGGTTTTCTGGTTTCCTCGCTTGGCTTCAATCTCATCGATCGCAACCGGCAGACTGTCATAGCCGATCTTCTGATACAGGCCCGCCGCCGTGGTGTTGGCGGTCATCAGGATCCCCGAACCAAACACGTGATGGATAACACCGTCCTCACCCACCAGTGAGGACTTTCCCGTGCCCTTCTCGCCCGTCACCCAGACCAACGGGCGAACACGCAGCGCACCGGCCACCATCGATGCCGCGATCCAACCCAACAGCAGGCGCGCGTCAAACTCACGGGCCCAAACCCAGCTTTCCAACAGCGTCAGGAGCTCGGCCGCGGCCGACTTCCCATCAAGCGCATCCTTTTTCTTGGGCGGTGCCGGCTCCAACGAACGCACCGCGGCCGGGTAGATGTAATTGCCAACCATGCCGGCGGTGCGCTGGCTGCCATCTGACAGGTGCAAAGCGTTACCGGAATGGATGATCAAAGCACCGTCGGTCTGTTGCCAGGCACCGCGGCCTCGCACATGATCCACCGGGTTCCAGAGCCCGCGCCTAGCACACGCTTTCATCAAGCTTTCCTGCGCCTTGGTTCCGTCCCAGCCGTTCACGGCTGCAACACCGTCCTCAATCTTTTTGAAGGTGGGCCAGAGCTCGTAGAGCCAGTTGGTTTCGCTGCCGAACAAATGCAGGATCATGGCCCGGCTTACGTCCTTAGCCGCCAGCTCCCGCAATTGCTTATGCGCATCGAGGAAGTAGAGCCGGTTTCCGGATGTGCCCAGGGCTATCACCGGCGCATCAGGCGGCAGTTGTTTGATTTCCGGCACGCCACCGCGAATGATAATTCCGCCCTCAGCTGCACCCGGTGCTCGCGGGCGGGGATCCGGGGCCGCGATCGGAGCTTGTGGCTTTTCAATCTCGGCGTCCAACGCGGCTGCAACCGCGGCCTCCCCCTCAGCAAAGTCAGTGTCGGCCACGTGTTTTCCCCTGCAATAAATCGTTCCAGTCTGCAAATTCAGCGGGCGGCCGCAGCGCGCGCACCACATGCCCTTTGTTTGTCAGCGCCTCGATGGCGCCCGCCCTGCCCGTCTCGGGATCCCCGTAAATTTCGGCATGGGCCTTGGATCCCGGCGGGTCGTTGTTCACGCACAGCATGACGTGACACCAAACAGGCAATTCGATCCGGGCGAAGTTGCCGGAGTAACCGACAGCGCCAACGCGCCAGTCAGGTTTGACCAAGGCAACGGACAAGCCTTCCTCGATGCCCTCACCAAAGGCGACCAGATCCCCCTCTTCGATGTCCTTCCAGCGGGCATCCGATTCACCGCGTTGAATGGGAATGATCGCGCCGGGCCAGCTGCCCAGCGTCGAGCGCGCCGCCTCGATCGGGGCCTTTATCACGCGCCCATCGGATGATCGGGCAAGATACGTTCGGTGTGTTGCGACCAGGTGCGGATCTCCGAGACGCCAGAGGGACGCCACCATTGCCGGGTACTCTCCCTTGCGCTCACGACACCAGACCTCAGAGGAAAACCGCAGAGCGCCTGGCACACGCGCCAAGCGGTCAAGGTCAATGGCCCTGCCCTGCAGATAAGTCTCAGCCATTGTACCCTTGATTGGCTTTGCGCTGTGCCAGACCCCTGATGCCTGCCGGCGCCGCTTGGCGTCCAGTTCCTCAGCCTGTCGCTCTTGCTGCTCGCGTCGCTCTTCGGCCCGCTTCGCCTCAAGCTCGCGTTCCTGGTCCGTCATGCTGTCCATCCCGAGATACCCCCGGGCCCAGCTGATCGCTTCGCGAAACGAGCCGTTGCATAAGATGTGCTGGATAGCTCCAAGCAAGTCCGTACCCTTATCGGACTGGCGAAAGTCGGTATAGACGCCCCGCTTTGGCCCGGTCAGTCTGATGGATTGCCCCCCGCTGGAACCCGCCCGCCAGTCGTGCCCCTCGCGCCGGCCTTCAGGCAACAACCGCTCGGCAAGATCCTCAACACGATCGTTCAGCCGGTCGATGATGATGCGCTTGTCTTCTTCCTGCCGGCGTTTCCAATCGGGATCCGGCCTGATTGGTCTCTTGCGGCTACCCATTCTCAGCCCACAGTTTCCAGGTCAAAGAAGTCATTGGCGGTCACCCACCCGTCCGTAATCTTGTAAATCGCCTGCATCCGGATCTTGCTTGGGATCATGTCAGTGGTGCGGTATCGCTGCACAACGGGAACGCTCACTGGCTTTGCTTCGGGATCGTCGCGCTGAATCGCCCCTGTCATCAGATCCGCAACTTGCCGATCTGACAGACCGTTCGCCTCCGCCCATTCGTTCAACTTCATATACTCCTCTCCTAATACTTTTAGTAGTATTTAGTAGTGGATCGCATTTTCTAAGGATAAGCTCAACAGTTGTTTGTTACTACTAATTGTAGTAAGGGGGTTTGGAGGTCTTGGAGGAAAGGATTAATTATGAGCAAGGCAAACCCCCTGAAACAGCAAAGGCTGGCCAGTGGTTTGACGCAGTTGGACTTAGCCGAAAAGGTCGGCTTCTCCCAACAACTCATCTCAAAGCTGGAACGGGACAAGGTTACCCTGACGCCAGCACACGCTACGAAACTGGCAAAGGCACTGAACTGTCTGCCGGCCGCCTTATATCCTGCCCTTGCACTGACACCGCAACCGGCCGGAGAAAACGAACAGGAAATTCAGTTGTTGGTTGCCTACCGCACAATGTCGCCTGAAAACAGAGAGATCCTTTTCGCAACCGCTCAGATGATGGCAAGCCAACTAAGCAAATCAAACCAGGTTAATGCGAACTAACCCCGCCCCACACGAGGCACAGCCATGACCAGAAGTATTGAACACCGCGCGCGGCACACGCCGCGCGTCTCCCTCAAGGGCAGTCGTATCTACTGGGAACCTTCGGCCTCCCTGCGCCGCGCCGGTTTCAAAGGCGTTCCGCTTGGGCTGTTGTCGATCGACGCGCTTAACCAAGCCGACGCCCTCAACGCCAAGGCCGATGAACATATCGAAACCAGCGATGCCGATCGATCCCGTCCCGACACCATCGCCAGTGTGCTAGATGATTTTGAGGCCAGCGACGAATTCAAGCAGAAGTCCGCCCGCACCCAATCAGATCGCAAACGGTACTACCGCCGGGCCCGCAAGGACATCGGCCACTTCAACGCCCTGCAGCTGACCACCTTACGTATGCAGACTTGGTATCGTGATCTGTCCAAAGCCAGCGTTGCCGATGCGATCGAGCACGTCAGCTCTGTCAAAGTCGCGTTCTCCTGGGCGGTCAGGGAAAAGAAGATGGCAAGCAATCCGGCAACCGATGTTGATATGCCGGCGCGGGAAAGCCGCCAGAGAATTGGCACGCGCGATGAACTCTGGGCCATGGTCAAGGCGCTGGACAGCCTGCAGCTACCGTCAATCTCGGCAATCTCCATCACAACCGCTGGCACCATGCAGCGGATTGGCGACGTCCGGAGCCTGATAACCACGAATGCGCGGGGTGGCCAGCTCTCGCTGATCCAGTCGAAAACGAAACGGCCGCTGACGTTCCGCCTGCACAGCCTTATTGTGGATCGCCTCGGTGACATCCCTAACGACCCTGCCCCACTCTTTCGCTCTGAGCGCACCGGCCGCGCTTGGCATGAGCGCGCCTTTAACCGCGCCTGGTCCCGCGCGCGCGAACTTGCCGCCAAAGAACTGCCTTCACTTATCGGCGCAGACCCCAACGTGAACGAGCATGTCTATCAAGGCGACCTGCAGGCGCGCGACCTGCGCCGGACTGGTATGGTGTGGGCGGCGCAGGCCGGCGCAACCGTTCCACAGATATGTTCGGTGTCCGGCCACTCAATTGAGGAAGGCATGAAGATCCTCGAAACCTACCTGCCGCGCCACCAGCTGCTTGCCGATCAAGCAATTATCAAGATGGACATGGTGAAAACGCCAAGCCTTGACCGAGTAGCGGAGAGCATTGCTATAGCCTTATGACCAGCGCACCATGCAGTAAATCTGGATTTCTTTATTTCTTTATTTCTGTTTTTACAGCTTGCTAGATTGCTGGAATTATAGAAATCTAGATTTCACTTGTAACTTCAACGAGGCGAACAATGATAATTTCATGCATCAGTCAGAAAGGCGGTGTCGGTAAATCGACACTGGCACGCCTGATGGCTGTCGAAATGGCCCGTGCAGGTTGGTCCACTTTGATTGCGGACCTCGATGCGGCACAAGGCACTTCAACCACATGGCACCACAAACGCCAACAAGCCGAAGCCAGCCCCGAGGTGGACGTCATGCGGTACAGGTCGGTGGAGAAAGCCGTGAAGGATTCCGACCGGTATGACCTCACGATCCTGGACGGCCCCGCCCATGCGGAGAAAGGTGGTATCACTATGGCCCGCCACTCCAACCTTATCCTGATCCCATCCGGCTACAGCACCGATGACTTAGAACCACAAGTCAAGGTTGCCTATGAACTGGAAGAGGCCGGCGTGGATCCGGACAAAATCCGGATTGCTCTCTGCCGCCTCAAAGGCAGCAAGAAAGAAGGCGAAGGCGTGCGCAACTATCTTAGACGCGCCCGGGTAAACGCCCTAGATTCAGAACTGCGGGAACTGCAGGTGATCAGGCAAGCCCATATGGCGGGCCTTGCTGCATCGGAAACCACTCACAAAGGCATCAACCAAGAAGCCCACCAGCTGGCCGTAGAGATCAGCCAGCTTTTAACTGCCGGAGACTAAGACATGGCCAAGCGTACAACAGTAGGGGACATTCAGCCGCCAGCGCGCGGTGAGAAAAAATCCGTCAAGATGTTTGACGCCTCGAAAGAAGGCGACACCACCCAGCTAAGCAACAGGATCAATAGCGGCCATGCGCGCTATCTCCGATTGCTGGCCGCCAGCACTGGCAAGTCACAGAAGGAATTGCTTGAACAGGCGATAGACCTGTTACGCGCAGAGGCGGGAGAAATCTAGCATTCTGTAATTCTTTATTTCTGTAATGCCAGCAATAAAGATTGCTGGCATTCTTTTTTGCTTTATTTCTAGTGTTCAAACAAATCCGCACTGGGTGCCACATCCTCAGCCGTACCGTTCAGCCTGGCACGCCTGCCGACCTTTGGGCGCTTCAGTTCCTGATAGGCTTCCTTGCGCGCATTCACATCCTTGTCCCACCAGCTGATGCACACATGTGTCACGCGCCGGCCGGTTCGGCGCGGCTGCGCTACAACACCAAAGGGCGCGAGCGCATTGACTTCAACCAGGGCAGGGGCAATTGCCTTGCGGTTCAGATTGCCAAACACCCCCAGCTTACCTTCCTCAACGCCCAAAAGCTCGCGAAACGCGTCAAGCTCAAACACCTCCATGGTCATATGCGACAGCCGGACACGCCGCGCCACAGCCTCATAGAGAGCCAAAGCGTACTTGGATGTGAAAGCGTGCAGGATCTCCAATTCGAGCCTGGCATAAACCGTGCTGTCCGCCAACGCTGCAGCCAGGCGGGCAGGGAAGGTGTAGGTCAACACGCCACGTGGGCGGTTGGGATCCGTGAGGTTGTTGTCACCCAGCAGCTGCGCCCGGTCCGTTGAGCCATCCGGCTTACGGATATAGACAACGGTTTTCATCAACGCCTCGATAGAGCCGATCAATCGATCGTTGTTGTCATGTGTCCCGCGAAGATCAGACAACGGAATCTGAAACTCCTTGGCTTCACTGGCAAGGTCCGGACCAAATGCATTTCGAAGCAGAATATTAAACAGGCGACGATCCGACAGAGACAGGCTGGATGCGCCTTGCACCTCGATCAGCTCAGCCGGCTTAACCATGTCATGTGGGTTCTGCGGAACGTCAAGCGTTCTAAAACTATTACCTTTGGGGCGGTTCATGGCTGCTCGATCAGTTATTATTACCTCGATCTATGCTCATAAGTAATAGTAAAATGGGGGTACTATCAAGAGATAGTGTCACTACCGAATCACTACCACAATGGATCGCAAAACCGCCCCAAAGGTAATTCTTAACCGCCCCAAAGGTAATAGATAACCGCCCCAAAGGTAATCGTGAGTTGCCCCAAAGGTAATAGTTAACAGATTTATCCTATACTTTTCAGTGCTTTGCGGCTCCTGAATATTGAATCAGAATATATAGAATAAGGAAAGGCCTGTGGATAAGTCAGATCGTGTCTACTCTACGAGGAGAATTTGGCGCACAGTATCTAGCTTTGCATTGGCGCATAGCCGACCGTTCTTCTCAGCTGCAGCCGCAGCCATCACTTGACCCTCTGATTTTGGCTTAGGCCCCAAGTAACCCTCACAGCCCCGCAGAAGATCATCAGGAACCAGTGGGGTAGGGAGCTCACCAGGAGGCAGCCTAAGGCCACAGGCGGTCAACAGCATTACTGAGAAAAGAAGAAAGCGGTGCATCATACCCCTCCATCTGACCAAGCTCTGAAATCAAAGCGCGGTACTGGGCCTCCCGATCCTCGGACTGGTCGAGATAAATCCTGTGAACCGCAAGCGCATCTTCGGCTTGTTGAAGCGCGAGTTCTGCCGCGTGACGAGATCTCTTCTCTAGCTCGATAGTATGTTGAAGATCCGCGTTGTCCTGGACAAGATCGAGCAGCCACCAAAATGCAAAGAGAACTGCCCCGGCTATCGCCAGCGTCGGCAGATACCGCAGAACGGCAGGGAAACCGCCGAACATCAGGCCGCCATAGGCAGGTCCATGTACCTGCGCACCATTTCACGAAGGCGATCGCCAACCTCGATCGGATCACCGGGTCGCTCCATACCGGGCAGCCAAGTAATGTCCCATTTCCAGCGTTGCCGCACACCCAGCGTCGGCTGGATTTCCGCATGACTCAGCGTCGAATAACGCGACACTGGAATGCTATACATCTGGCAATAGTACGCAGTACGTTCAGCCAGACGATCAAGTTGCCTTGGAGTCATGGGAGCGGTGCCGGCATAGAACGGGCTCTCGTTTGCTTCTGCCATGCAGTCAACAGCCAAACCGATTGCGCCGGTATTGCAGTTCTTTGTATGTGAAGCCGCCTCACGGAACTTGTAAGTCGCCTGTGCAATAGGTGGAAACGTGCCCTCGTACACCTTGGCGTCATGATCGATCAATTCGTTATAGCTGTCGCGCTCAACGTCAATGATCCCAACGGCCCCGGCCGTCCAATGCCAATGGATGCGGTGCAGCCCCGATGGATGGAACAGCTGTATCACGTTATCCACACCACAGTGGGCCATTGCGGCACGTAAGGCGGCGTTCGTGCGCTTCCCGCGCGCACCATCGATAGGGCCGGGGTGAAAGCCCAGAGCGGCGCATCGGGCCTGCTTGTCACGTGTTGTGAGTCTCATTTTCTGTCCTCATCTTGGGGAACTTTTGCAACAGCCCGGATGATCTGCATGACCAGGCGCCCAACAGCCTTCTCCTCGATGCCAAGCGCCAACAGGCCGCAAACGGCATAGGCCCACCAGGGCGGTGCCTTTGCCATCAGGTCGAAAGCGTAATCTGCGGTGAACAAAGCGATGATCGCGATGACGGCAACGACGCGAAGCCACGAAAAATTGCGGCCTTCAGCCATATCCAAGCACCCGAACCAATCCCCAGACCAGCAGGAACAGCAATGCTCCGCCAAAACTCGTCGGGGCCATGACAACAGCCAACGTCAGAGGCACTGCCACGTGCATGAGATCGGCGCGGTTTCGCCCCCGATCCAAGAAGGTGTTCATCCTCTCCCACCAGATGCGACGGGAGAGGATCGAAAACAGATCAGACAGGATGCGCTTTATGCGGGCCAATGCTGGTCCTCCGCATAGTCTGCCGGGATCCCGGACGGGTTGTCTTTCAGATCCCACGACTTCCCGAAGACGCCACCAACAAACTGACCGCCCGCTAACTGCAACATCAGCATTTGGTACGGCGTCACGAGACGTATCATGTTGTCGTTGCACCGATACTGGATTGTAGCGGGTGCGTCTTGCAGCGCGCTTTTGATTGCCGGGTCAGACAGTAGTGTTTCGATGATAATTCCAACCGACAGGCCAAGGTGATTGATCATTGTCTGAAGGTCGCCCGAGACAGGGATTGGTTCGTCAACGCCTTCGACAGAAAATTCCGAGCCTTCGATAATGCGTTTGTCTCGCTCCCGGTTGACGTCCTTTGGCTTCGGCAACCGCTCTTCTGCGGTGCTTACATCAAATGCCGCAACTTCGGCGGGCGTCATGAGAGAACGTTTCCCGTTGACCATTTTGTACTGGTCCATAGCTACCTCTTCTTTCCAAACACACGGAGAGATCCAGAGTGCCAAGCCGTCGCGGTCATGTAGAAACGGATGCCGTTTATGGGCAAAGGGTTCACGATATCATGCGAAAGAACTCCGTGCTGCAGCGGAGACACCGACGAGTTCTGATGGTAGGATACGAAGGTTCTCGCAAAACCGCGGACGTCGCGCCCAGGGTCGAACAATTCAAATGTGCCGCTAATCCCACTGGGCAAGATGTCGCCGAACGGCGAAAATGGAGTATTTTGCCCGCGAACCTTGGAGACGGTAAGCGACCACGAGGTTTCGCGTTCGACGGCATTAGTATCGGCAGTCGTTCTGTACTGGAGCCCGTCTTCGTAGCTGATACCACCGTCGTTTGAAGTTCTCGCGCGCAGAGTTTCCCCACTAAGTTCGGGCAAGGCATTTTCAAAGACAAA
>NZ_CANLDZ010000029.1:0-36474 GCF_947489545.1 uncultured Ruegeria sp.
TCTCCTTGCTTTGCAAATGCGCAATGATCGCCGCCCGAGGGCGGCGGGGTCCATACCATTGGCTCCTGCAGAGCAAGTCCTTTTTGATCTGATTTGTGCATTTTGTCAGAAGCAGTCATGTGTCCGGCCTGTTTGCGCGGTTTTGACCGCTGGCCCTCCCTCTCGGGACATTGCTTCGCAATGCCCTGCCGGGCAGTGGATGGGTTCCGCAAACCAAGTTCCTATCGGCTTTACGGACTATTATGTCCGCGCCATTCGGCGGAGTTTCTTGGCTTTGGCGGCAGACTTATGCACCATCATCTCGCGGGTCTTGCTAACTCGATGTTCCTTTCGTCTCAGGCTACAGCGCGTGGGCTGTAAGGTTCGTTGCGGGTGAGTACTGCCCAGACGATCCGGGCTGTCTTATTAGCCATTGCGACAGTTGCGACACGCGCGGGTTTGCGTTCGAGTAGTGATGTCAGCCACTTGCTGGCGCGTTCAGGGTGTGACCGTGTTTGTCGGACCAATGATGTCATGCCGACAACAAGCAAAGATCGCAAATACTGATCGCCCATCTTGGTGATCCGCCCCAGCTTCTCCTTGCCACCGCTGGATTTGTTTGCGGGTGTCAGACCCAACCAGGCAGCAAATTCCCTGCCGTTTCGGAACTGATGCCCATCGCCGATGCTGGCGATGATCGCAGAGGCCGTTACCGCACCGATGCCCGGGATTGTGCGCAACAAGCGCACCCGTTCATCTTCTTTGGCCACTTGCTTCAGGCGTTCTTCGTACCAGCGGACCCTTTTATGCAAAGCCATGAGTTGTTCGCACAGATTGTGGATCACTTCGTTGGCGATGTCGGGCAAATCGAGAACCTCACCAAGTGTGATATCCTCAGCAAAGCCAATCACCCGGGCGAGACCTCCTGGAATGAAGATGCCAAACTCAGCAACCAAGCCACGCAGATTGTTGATGAGTTGCGTTCTCTGGCGCACCAGAAGATCGCGGGCACGATGGAGTGACAGCCGAGATTGTTGTTCGATCGTTTTGGCGGCCACAAAGCGCATGGTCGGTCGGGTCACAGCCTCGCAGATGGCCTCGGCATCGATGGCATCCGACTTTCCACGTTTGACGTATGGCTTCACATACATCGGCGGGATCAGCCGAACCTCGTGACCCAATGCGGTAAGTTCGCGGGCCCAATGATGCGCACTGCTGCACGACTCCATACCGATTAAGCAGGGGCCCAGTTTTGCAAAGAACGACAGAAATTGCGCTCGTCGCAATGGCTTGTTGAACACGACTTCTTCGGTCGCGCTGATCCCGTGGACTTGGAAAACGTTCTTGGCCAGATCAACGCCAATTGTGGTAACTTGCATGGGGTGGCTCCTCTCATAAGCAGATTTTGACACCTGCAGTATGGCGCATTGCGACGCCGGTTGGAGCAGGAGCCATCCACCCCATCAGGTTTGACGACAGCCCCCGACGCTAGTGTCCGTAAGAAATAGGCGGACAAGGATGGAACCCCTTGCAACCGAAGTCGAGCGTGGAAAGCGGGCCAAACGCGAGTAACGGCTTGGCCTCACCTCTACTGACAGGTTTTGGCAGGTCGGTGTGATACACCGCAAGCAAAACGTGGAAGCGAAGGAGGTGCGTCGTGCATATCATTCTTGGAGGGACTGGACAGGTCGGGTCTGCAACGGCTCATGCGTTGTTGAAACAAGGCCAGAAGGTCACTGTGGTCACACGCGACGAAAGCCATGCTGACGAGCTGAAGAACAGAGGCGCACAGGTCGCTGTTGCCGACATTCGGGACCTCACTGCTTTGCGCGATGTGTTTCGAAGCGGAACGCGTGCCTTTCTGCTTAATCCACCGGCTGATCCATCGAGTGACACAGATACTGAAGAACGGGCGAATGTTGCCGCTATCATCGGAGCTCTGGACGGCTCTGGCCTTGAAAAGGTTGTGGCGCAATCGACTTACGGTGCGCGGCCGGGAAAGCCATGCGGGGATCTAACTGTGCTGCATGAGTTCGAACAAAGGCTCGCGGCACAGCCTATCCCGACAGCCATCAACCGCGGGGCCTACTACATGAGCAACTGGACCGGCATGCTCGACATAGTGCGCGAAACCGGAACTTTGCCGAGCTTTTTCCCAGACGAGCTGAGTTTGCCCATGGTGTCACCAGATGATCTTGGCCGCGTAGCCGCCCGCCGTCTGACCGAGCCTGTCAGCAACACCGGAACGCTCCATATCGAAGGGCCAAACCGTTATACGCCGCGTGACGTGGCCAAGGTCTTTTCTGACGCCTTAGGTCGCCCTGTCGAAGTTCAGGAGATACAGCGTGGCGAGCTGGAACAGACATTCCGCCAGTTCGGCTTTTCCAAGGAAGCGGCTGCATCCTATGCCTGCATGACCGGAGCTGTGATTGACGGAGAGACAGATACAGCCGACGCGCCTTCGCGCGGTGACACAACCTTAAGTGAATACATACGATCCATCATCGGCCACTCAATTCAATGAGGCTTGTGGCTTTCAGAGAAACGGAAGGTCGAACGTCAACGTTGATCTTCGAACAGACAATAAAGGAACGCCGATGACCCATGTTGGAACTTGTCATTGCGGTGCTACTCGTCTCACGATTCCACACTTGCCTAAAAAGGCCACCGCTTGCACATGCACATTCTGCACAAAGAGGGGCGTTTTGTGGGGCTATTTCCAACCCAATGACGTTGTCATCGCGGCGGACAGTGAACGTCGTGACTATGCACCGTCTGGCATGAACCACCATCACTTCTGTGGGCGCTGCGGATGCTCAACTTGGTCGAAGACACCCGACTGGAGCGCCATGGATGAGACCGGGGAGAACCAAACGCAGCGCATTGCGGTCAATCTCTGGCTCCTCGATGATGTCGATGTTCGGGCTTTACCGGTCGAACTTCTGGACGGCCGCAATCAATGGTGATGGAAGGCCTTTAATGGCCGTTGAGTACGCGACAAAGTGTGTGGACAAAAGAGGAAAGTGGTAATGTAAGACCCGACACACATCTGATGGAGGCAACCATGTATATCGTCGGTTTTGTAATCCCCGTTCCCGAAGAAAAGTTGGAAGCTTATCGAGATTGGTCCAAACGCTCCGTAGAACTGCTGACGGAATATGGTTGCCTAGAAGTCGTTGAATCGTGGGAAGACGACGTCCCTGACGGAACACACACGGACTTTCGGCGTGCTGTCGGCGCTAAGCCTGGTGAAAAGATAGTGTTCTCGTGGCAAAAGTGGCCAGACAAGTCGAGCGTCGATGCTGTTGAAAAGGCTATGTCTGAAGACCCTCGATTTAACCCTCAGGAAGAGATACCTTTTGACCAGAAACGTCTCATAGTGGGATGCTTCAGACCGATCATGTCCACACCCATTGAGACAGATTGATCTGCAACATAATAGCCCATACCGGGCATGGGCTCATTCGAAAGCAGACCTCTGCTTCTCAGGCGCCAACGTCCGTAAAATCCGCTCACTTGCCATGCGGTACTGGAATTTGAACGTCCGGAATGTGCAGTTTGCGACCCTCTGCACGAGCGAAGCCTCAAAGTGGGATGAAGGTCCGGTAAGGGCTCAAACCACCTGTCTGAACCCACTGCAGAGAATGGCTGCTCCGAGCCCAAAGTGACGGATGCTGCACGATCAACAGATGTCCGCTGTCGGGCTCTGTGCGTCGTTAAGCTGGGTAAAGATTGAATGCGCAGCACCTTCGGGTCGGCCCCGAAAAACCGTAACTTGATCTGCGAGCGACAGATAAACCGGCAAACGTGCCAAAAATTTCGGAAGCTCGATCTCTTGCCTCAGATTGAGGCCGCGCCCAACCTGACGGGCCACAACAATTTTTGCACAGTCATCCGGGTCCGAATGGGACAAAAGTAAAACTGAATGCCCTTTTTTCTTAACCGCTGACTTATTCAACTCAACAATCTCAACTTCCTCTTCAGCGATTAAGAAGCCAGAAGAAAGAGCGCAAACACAGGGTGAAGTGCGTTGGTAGATGTGCTCGAAGAACAGTTTAGAGTTTTCGCGCACATATTGAGCGTAACCGCAATTTTTGATGTAGCGCCCGATATGCCCAGGTCCCGACATGAATATCTCATCCAAATCTACGAACTCGCGACCAAGGAGCTTTGCAAGATGGGGTCCGGATGAGGTCTTGCCGACTCCACCTGGTCCAATGAGAAAAACGTGAAGATCCATATGAACACTATACCGACGACTACTGCGCCCGCACGCTCGTAATTGCATCTAAAGCAGCTTTCGCGGACGTTGGAGCCGCCGCAGCGAAAGTCAACTTCGGTCCGCTTACCGGACGCATGCACCCGCAGAGATCAAGTAGTTTGGGAAGGTCCGGTAGGGGCTCAACGCGCCAGCTCGGGCACGCCGCAGAGAAATGCCGCAGCGAGCCCACTTTGACCGATGCTGCAATGTGCACCAAAGTCTGAAGGCTGGTATGAAGCGGTCATTCGAGGATGGTTTTTGCGTCTTTCCGGTGATGGATGGTGGCGATTTCGACGGAATATCAGATGCTTGTGGGGCGTCGTATACAACAGGTGTTCACGTTTCTATCGCACAGTATCGTCTTCGTTGCGAAGCTGAGGCGGCAAGCAATTGAGGTTGGTCCTTTGTACGCCGAATATCAGCGTTTACTTCCGTTTATTCCCGATATTGAGCGGCGTCTTTTCCTTGGCGAAATCAGCCGTCGCCGGGACCTGCTCCTTTACTTTTTTCGGTTTCTTCACTTCACGATTTCCACGCTTCTTGTTGCCTTTGGACATCTGATTTCCTCCAATGTCATGTTTGTTGTGATTTCAAATGGTCGGACGGATACCGACGTTTCTTGCCAGTAGAAACTCTGTCGTGCGTCGTTGGATCGCAGCATTGAGCCGGGTTTCATTATGCCGCCCATGGCATTGATTTCGGACATTCCAGCGGGCCTGTTCGGCTTCTACTGCGAGATTGCGGATTGCGACCGCCGCTGTATTGCATCACGGGCGTCGAACAGAGTTCCCGCCAGCGATGATGGCGTTGATCATTTCGGCGACGACCCGGTGCCTTTCCATTTCGAGTTCGGTGCCAAGGGCGTTCACATGGGTCGCCGCGGCGTCACGAAGTACCCCCACGATCTCGTGTTCCGGCAGCACCCCGCGATCGTTCATGGCAAGCAGGAGCGCCTCGCAGATCGATAGGGCGGCCTGGCCTGCATGTTCGCTTGCGGTGGACATCTGAGTTTCCTTCCTTGGCATCGTGAACCTGAGAGAAGGTGAGGCTCAAATACACGCGTACTTGTCGCAGAAAGTGCTCTATGCTGGACTGATCCAGAGCAGTGTCCGAGCCGGTTTCTGCTTTTGGGTCCGCGACACTTGGTGAGGCCCCATGAAATCGATAGAACACAGTCCCCTGACCCGCAAGCTCTCGGCCTTCGTCGCCCTGTCGGAGGTCGAGCTGGCCGTGCTTGAACGACTTCATCAGCGTCGCCGCTCCTTCGTAGCGGGGCGTGATATGGTGCATCAGGGCCAGTCGGCTCAGGCCGCTTATATTCTGTCCGCGGGTTGGGTCTGTTCCTACAAACTGCAGGCCGACGGGACCCGGCAGATCGTGGATTTCCAGGTGCCAGGAGATTTTCTCGGGCTGCGGAGCGTTCTCTTGCGCACGTCGGACCACAGCTTCGAACCCATCGTTAACATCGAGGCCGCCGAAGTGCTGAAGAGCGACCTTCTGGCGGCCTTCGCGCAGACGCCGCGGCTTGCGACAGCCATACTCTGGGCGGTGTCAAGGGATGAGGCGATGGTGGTGGAACATCTCGTCGGGATCGGTCGGCGTGATGCGGAGGCCCGCATGGCGCATTTTCTGCTGGAGCTGGGGTCGCGGCTGGCGCTGGTGGGCATGGGGACTGAGGAAGGGTATGACTGCCCGCTGACCCAGTATCACATGGCAGATGCCCTGGGGCTTAGTGCGATTCACGTGAATCGCGTCCTTCGGCAGCTTCGCGAGAGTGGGCTGGTGACGTTTCGGGACAAACATGTGACGTTTCATGACTACAGTGGATTGGTTGAACTTGCCGAGTTCGATCCCGCATATCTGGACCAAACCGGGCCACTCTTGAAATAAGAAGAGCCGCCGGCCATTGATCGGCGGGCGGCCCCGGTGTTCAGGTCAGACGCTGGACATCAAGCGAGCGCGTGGGTCGCCGCATCGAGTTCCTTGTTGGTGTCGGCGTCGTTCTTCGCCGTGTTGGCTTTCTCGGCTGCCTGGTAGTGCTTCAGCGCCGTGTCCTTCTTCGGACCAGCAGGTGCCTTGTCCCACGCGGCCTTCACGGACGTCATCTTCTCGGCAGTCGTGTTCTGTTCGGGAGTCATTGGAATTGTCCTTTCCTGGACATTCCGAGAATAAGAAGCGCGCCGACATGCCGACCCTTTTGGGATCGGCAAGCCCACACGCTTCTCGGGTACTCGGAAAAAGATGCACCGCCAAATACTCGGCGGGCACGTCCCACCTAACCGATGTTGGTGCCACGCCGTACTGACGCAGGTTAGTCCTGGCGGCCGCGGCAGGTCGATTGCCTCTGCGCTTCTCATGTCACCGCAGTTTGCTGGTGGGAAATCCTTACCCAAGTCCCGTCATCGTTAAGATAGGTCGAGGCGCAGAGGGCCTTGTAGATCGGCACATCGGGTTTCTCTGCCGAGACGCGATAGGTAAGAATGGCGATGTCATGACACCGCATCACGCGCCGTTCGGCCATGACAACGGAGCGCCAGCCGGTCCTTTCACGAAGGTGGGTCCAGATCTGGTCACCCTGGAGGATGCCGGGCGGATAGGGGAAGACCATGACTGCGTTGGTCGCTGTTGTTGCCCGCGCGTTCTCGGCGCCACTGGTCCAGAAGTGTTCCTCCATGTCCCAGAGTATGCCCTGTTCTTTTGGAGAAAGCGTACCAGACTTGTGCGCTGCATGTGCCGGTCTCCTCGCGGTCGCGTTTGATACGGTCATTCGCCTGACCCCGACCCGCCAACCATGAACATCTGAAATAGAAGGAAGATGATCGCGAGTACCGCCCAGATCGCTCCGCTTTTGCCCGGGTGGCCGTCTGCGACGGTCGAGGCAGCTCGCTTCAGGCTACCTGACGTCCGGCCTTCGGGAAGCAGCTGGCTCAGGTCTCGTGCGACCCTCCCGTGATCGCTGGCGAGCGCAGGAACGTCCTGAAATCGGGCAAGCAGTGCCCCCAATCGCGCGCGCGCGGCGTCGCGCCCAAGCGTGACCAGTTCAGCGGTTTCTTTCCATGGATCGAGGCCAAGCCGCGCGAGCGTAGAGAGCACAGTCACGGCATTGTCGTTCCGGTCCTCGCCGACGGATGCATAGAGAAACCGATCGAACTCGGGCGGGTGCGGGTTGAGAACATTGGGGACGGCCATCGCCAATCCTTTCAAGGGTTGCAGGAATGCAGATCATCCCTGTTTCCCAAAGTGTACGCGGAGGTCGGTCCCCGCGCCCTTACACAGGTCAGTGCCCGCAAACCTCTCCAGGGAGTTCGCTACCCGCGCGGCGTCCGGGACTAATATGTGTCAGCACCAGTGGTACGGTTCCGATGTACAAGAGGAGAAATCGTTCGACTGGTCAGGTCCGGAAACCAAGGGGCCGTCAACAGTGGCGAGCGACAAATCTGCCAAAATCGTGGAGGCCAGAGATGAGCGTGCGTTCATCCAGTTTGAGGGTGACTTTCCTGCACCCGTTCAGCCTAGCCGATTTTCCGGACGAACTTCCGGCCGGGGACTACGAAGTCTTGATTCAGGAGGAACTTCTCCGCGGGCAAGGTTTCGAAACGTATCAGAGGACGGCGACCCATATGACCGTTCCTGGCAGAGGGGATCGGGCGGGTTGGATGGAACTGCACACGATATCAGAGCGCGACCTGAATGAGGCGCTGAGCCGGGATCAAGGTCCGACAGAGATGAACAACCACAGCGAAGCGGCGCTTTCTCCGCAGGAGGACTTGAAATGAATGCTCCCGAATGGCTCAAACCCGGCATCTATGGTGCCGTGATCGGTGCTGTCTTTGTCGGCGTCGTCGGATTTTCATGGGGTGGCTGGGTGACCGGCGGCACTTCGAATGACCGGGCGGTGGCGATGTCCCGTAACGATGTCGTCGCCTCAATGGTACCGGTCTGCCTCGACATGGCGCGGTCAGACCCGGCTCGGGCGGACAAGCTTGCAACGATCCGGGCAGCCTCGACCTACCAGAGGCGCGACGCTCTCATGACAGTCGGCTGGGCGACGATGCCAGGAACCGATGCCCCAGACCGAGACATTGCGCAAGCCTGCCTGAAGGAACTGGACCTCTGAGGTCATGCTGTTCAGAGCCGATGATGTGATGGCGCAAAACGGGTCGCACCGTCAAACGCGCGAGCCAGGCATCGCACCGAGTGCCAAAACCGAGATAGGAGCTTGCAATGCCTTCTGATGACAATGGACCGGAAGATCGCGGACCTTGGAAAAACAAGCAGACCCGCGTTCCCCCTGAGGTTGACGCAATTCTCAGGCGGGGCCGGGATCGGCTGCACGGCATCCTGCCGGACGGTCTGCCACCGGTGAAGCGTCTTGCAATCGGGGCCGCCATTGCGCTTGCGGCGTTTGGGGCGTGGTCCTCATATTACACGGTGCCGAGCGACTCCGTTGCGATTGTCCAACGGTTCGGGAAGTACGCGACCGAGGTCCCTCCGGGGCTGCACTTCAAGATCCCGTTCGGGATCGACGTGACCACATTGGTCCCGGTCAAGCGCCAGCTGAAACAAGAGTTCGGGTTCACGACCCCGGGTGCCTCCGATCCCTATCAGAGCCCGACGGACGGTCGCCGCGAGACCGAGATGGTGACTGGCGATCTCAACGCCGCGCTCGTGGAGTGGGTGGTGCAGTACCGGATTTCCGAACCTCGGAAATTTCTGTTCGAGGTGCGTGAGCCGAGCGCGACCCTGCGTTACGTCTCGGAGTCCGTCATGCGCGAAGTTGTGGGAGACCGCACAGTCGACGAGGTGATCACCGTCGGGCGCCAGGAAATCGAAAGCGAAGCCCTGCTGAAGATGCAGGCGCTCGCGACCAAATACGCGATGGGCATCAGCATCGATCAGGTGCAGCTGAAGAATATCAATCCGCCCCAACCCGTTCAGGCCTCGTTCAACGAGGTCAATCAGGCGCAGCAAGAAAAAGAGCGGATCATCAACGAGGCCCGCCGCGAATACAACCGCGTCATACCTCTAGCCGAAGGCGAAAAGGACCAGCGGATCCGCGAAGCCGATGGCTATCGCTTGAGAAGGATCAATGAAGCCGAGGGCGATGCGGCCCGATTCACGGCCCTCCTGACGGAATACCGTCTGGCGCCCGAAGTGACCCGGCGCCGGATCTACATCGAAACCCTTCAGGATGTTCTGCCGGGAATTGGTTCCAAGATCATTGTCGACGGGTCCACAGCAAGCATCCTCCCGCTTTTGAATCTGGATCGACAGACAGGAGATCAACCATGAAGACCCTTTCGCTTATTGCCTCGGGAATCGCGGTTGCCGGGGTCGTCGCTGTGTCATCCGCCGTCTACACGGTCGGCGAGGTCGAACAGGCCATCATCACCCAGTTCGGCAAGCCGGTCGGCGCGCCGATCACCGAGGCTGGTCTCAAGTTGAAAATCCCGTTCGTTCAGGAGGTTAACCGGATCGACAGCCGGGTTCTGGAGTGGGACGGTTCGCCATCGGACATGCCCACCAAAGACAAGCTCTATATCTCGGTCGATCTCTTCGCGCGCTGGAAGATCACCGATCCTCTGCAGTACTTTCTGCGCCTGCGCGACGAGCGCAGCGCCCAGTCGCGCCTCGATGATATCCTCGGCAGCGAGACGCGGAACGCCGTCGCCAAGCACGAACTCATCGAGATTGTGCGCACGACCAGGGGCCGGACACCGCTTCGGGACACGCTTCTGACTGATCAGGAGCTTGCGCAGGACATTGGCGCACTGGTTCCCATCACGAAGGGGCGGGCGCTGGTCGAGCAGCAGATCTTCGAGGCGGCGGCGGAGAAGGTGCGCGTCTTCGGGATTGAGCTTCTCGACATTCGTTTCAAACGCATAAACTACAATGAGAGCGTGCGACCCAAGATCTATGACCGCATGATCTCTGAGCGCCGGCAGATCGCCGAAAGATTCCTGTCCGAAGGCAACGGTGAAGCGGCCCGTATTCAAGGCAACAGGGAGCGGGATCTGAACAAGATCCAGTCCGAAGCCTATCGCGCCGTCGAGGAAATCCGTGGTGCCGCCGATGCCGCAGCAGCAGCAATCTATGCGGGCGCCTACAATGTCGATGCCGTTTCGGTCGAATTCTACGATTTCATCCGAACCATGCAGGCCTACGGCGACATGATCTCCGACGATACAACGCTTGTCCTGACGACGGACAGCGATCTGTTCCAGTTCCTGCGCGGCATGCAGGGCGAGGCAAACCCAATCCGCGATCCGGGCAGCGTTCCAAGCGACGGTGGCGTGGCGTCAATCGGCAGGGCCCGACCAGCGCAAGACCCCGCGACGCCAATCGTGACACAGACGGAGGTCGAAGCAGGCCGATAGGTTCATGGTGGAAGGTTTCAAGCATGAATTGAGTGTATCAATCGGGAAGCACGTCAATGACATCTGGACCACCGAGGTCGGTTTCTTTCCGCTTCTTAGCAAGACAAACCCACTTAATTTCCGTGCCCCTAACCTGCCTCAGCGCACGATTTGCGCTTGGCTGGTAGGTGGATGGCAAGATCTGGATCGCGATGAGGCGAGGGCCTGCCTGCCCACACTCGAGGACACGACATCCAGCGTCGCACCGCGCAGCGAGGAGGACAATACGCTATGACATCAGTCAAACATCTTACCAGGACGGCCGCAGAGACGACCGATCTTGAACGGCGCGTGTTGGCCCATGAACGGATTCTGCAGGCCCTGATCGCTTACATGGCACGTACCGAGCCGCGTTTCGTCGACCACCTCCGAGAACGGTTCGTAGAACCGATGAGATTGACCCGGCACGAGCATGATCACCGCGAAACCGACGACTACGCGGAAGAATTCATTCGCGCCGTGATGCTTCTCGGAGAGGAGCGCGCGCCCATCGCGAAGGAGCCGAAATTGACCGACAAGAAACCCGTGTCGGCGAAAGGCAGAGGAGAAAAGGGGTCTTCCATGAACTGGCCACCGCACCGCGGTGGAGTTCAGGTGCGCGAAAGGAACGGCATCTGGGAGGTGAAGATCGATGGCAAGTTCCGCGGCGACTACCACCAGAAGGAACATGCTCTTGCCGCTGCGGCCCTGCACAAGTTGTCGCCCCGATGACCGGTCGTACTCATCGGACAGTTCCGCCGGACTTCGCGATCCAGGTGGCCGAGAACGAAGGAATGCCATCCAGATCGAATTCCAGGGGCTCCCCGCCGCCGCCCGCGCCCACGCGACGGCTGACTGGAACGCTCACGCTTGGGCTATCGAAAACTCGCGCTGCAACCGGCGGACTCTGGTCCGCCAAGAAGCAAGCGGCGATGAGACACCCGCTGGCAAGGTTGATCTCGAGGCTGGCCATCATGGCTGGAGTGATAGCGTCCCTGGCCTTCCCCGTCCTTGCGCAGGATGGCACCGGCCCGATGCCTGGGAACGCTCATCCTTGCAAGATAATCATGACATGACCAGGCGCGGCCGTGTGTCTGGCATGCGGGTCAGCATCGGGTGTCGTCTGCGATACAGCTTCCCGCAGCCGACGCCGCTGATTGCGATGCTGAACGTCCACTACTCGCGCTTTGGCGATCTGGAGCGTGCCGATTACCTCGTGACGTCGCCAAGCGTGCCGCTCGAAAGCTACCGCGACGGCTTCGGCAACTGGTGTACGCGCCTCCTGGCTCCGGCGGGCGACTTCGCGCTGTCAACGGATGGCATCTTCCGCGACTATGGCCGACCCGATCCCGCGTCCCCTGGCGCGCAGCAGCACGCGGTCCAGGATCTGCCTTTCGAGACCCTCGTGTTTCTTCGGGGCAGCCGGTATACCGCCAAGATGACGGCGACCCTGGAAGACTGCGTCATCCTCCTGCACGAGAAGAAACTGACGTCTCTGGCCCCCATGGTGCCTTTGCTTGAGGCAGTCATGCAGGCGAACAAGCAGCTCTTGGTGATGGCCGAGGACATTGATGGCGAAGCGCTCGCAACCCTTGTGGTGAACAAACTGCGCGGTGGCCTGAAGGTTGCTGGTGTCAAAGCGCCCGGTTTCGGAGATCGTCGCAAGGCGATGTTGGAAGATCTTGCCATCCTTACCGGTGGACAGGTGATTTCCGAAGAGCTGGGCATCAAGCTTGAAAATGTCACGATGGACATGCTGGGCGATGCCAAAAAAATCACGATTACCAAGGACACAACAACCGTGATCGACGGCGCGGGCGACAAAGAAGCTATCGCTTCGCGTATCACCCAAATCCGCGCCCAGATCGAAGAGACCACCTCTGACTACGACAAGGAGAAACTGCAGGAGCGGCTGGCCAAACTGGCGGGCGGCGTTGCGGTGATCAAAGTTGGTGGCGCGACCGAGATTGAAGTGAAAGAGCGCAAGGATCGGGTTGATGACGCCTTGAACGCAACACGTGCGGCTGTCCAGGAAGGCGTCGTACCAGGCGGTGGCGTTGCACTTGTCCATGCGGGCAAGGTTCTGGAAGGGCTCAAAGGAGACAACGCGGATCAGGATGCGGGTATCAAGATCATCCGCAAAGCCCTTCAGGCACCGTTGCGCCAGATTGCGGAAAACGCCGGTGTTGATGGCTCGGTCGTTGCTGGAAAAGTACTTGAGAACGCCAGCAAGACGTTCGGCTATGATGCGCAGCTCGACCGGTACGGCGATATGTTGAAGGCCGGTGTCATTGATCCGACAAAGGTTGTTCGGATCGCGCTGGAATATGCGGCATCGGTTGTCGGCCTGCTGGTCACCACTGAAGCGATGGTGGCGGACAAACCCGCCAAGCCGAACCGCCACGGTATACCCGACATGGAGGGTATGGAAGGCATGATGTAGAAGCGAATTTTTGCTCGCGGCCTTGGAACCAATCTTTATGAGCCGCGAGCAGCATATTTCTGAAAACGGCCCGCACCAACGACCCGGCTTTTTTAGTCGCTTTCCCCCTGATTAGACCATGTCTGAAGGCTCCGCTTTCTGACATTATATCGCTCCAAGCTGATCTGTGTAAGTGTCGAAAACTGGAATGTAAGCTAGCTAGAATATGCCCGCTGAAAATTCAGCAGGAAGTGTGTTTTCGAGGTTTTAAGCGGCGCGCAAGTGGCAGTTCCTTAAAAAAGAAATTCTTCTTTCGCGCGCCGCTCTTTCTCGAAGTGCCTAGGAAAGGACACCACAATGAAACTCAAACCCAATACCATCTCGGAAAAGATGAAGTCCGTTAAAGCCAGCTGTGGAGGCGCACCCTTCGGTGAAAAACGAACGCAGGCCTGGAGACATTACAACGCTGCTGAAGCCGCGCACAAAGCGAATGACGACATCAAGACGAAACACGAACTCGACGCAGCCAGGAAAGCCCTTGCGTAATTAATAACGGCCGCGTGAAGACCCGGGCCAGTTTGCGCAAATGCGGAATGCAATACGCCGGGACCTGAACCGCAATCCATGATGGATTGCCCTACCTTGATCGGAAAAAACGTGAAAAATGTAAGTCTCGTAGCTGCCCTCATGACATTCGCCGCATTCTCCGCCAATGCAATGTCTGCCGAAATTGATACTGACGGCGACGGCATGGCGTCCTTCGCTGAGCTTCAGGTTTCATATCCTGAACTTACCGAGGAAGTGTTCGGCGACATCGACACAAATGGTGATGGACTTGTCGACGACGAGGAAATGGCTATCGCCGTCGAGCTTGGCAACCTCACGGATCCTGAAACCGACTCCTGAAACCAAAGGTTGGAGTATCCGCTATGCAAAATCGTGAAATTTTCAGATGGACATTCACAGCTTCAGGGCTTTGGCTCATCTTGTCGCCATTCATGCTTCTCGGCGGCCAATCGGCTCTTAGCAATGCCCTCGTTGGCGATGCAGGACTGCTCATTCTCTCGGGTCTTTTGGCTTTGACCGTAGCGGGTTACGGCCACAACAAACATAACCTGGTCCAGACCTATCTGGGAGTTTCCTACGGTTTGATATTGGTAGCGGCTCCTTGGCTGCTCGGTTTCACCGAACCTGTGACCGCCTGGAATGCCGGCGTCGTCGGAACGGCTTTGGTTTTGGCGGGCCTTTATGTGGTGTTTCAGAAAATGCCGAAACACCACGCATAGTGAAAAACACTGTGTGGGGCGGCAAACGCCCCACACTTCCAATCGTTGTCCTTGCCAATTCTACTCACCCTGCATCTCTTCCGGAGATGGCTATTGGCTACGCGCCGTTCCGGCCGGCGATCGGCAGCAGGGAGATACCGCAACCCGCCATAACCTGCGTCAAGCAAGCAGAGCGGTCACGGAGGCACTCTCGCCAGTCGAACGGCTCGAGACAATGCTGCACCCTTGGGTCGGCTTTGCAATCATGCCGATCTTCGCGCTGGCAAATGCCGGCATCACGGTTCAGGGTGCCGATTTCGAACAACCGGTCTCCTTGGCGATAATTGTCGGCCTGGTGTTAGGAAAACCGATCGGCGTCTTCGGGTTCAGCTGGCTAGCTGTCCGATCAGGCCTGGCAGTGTTAGCGCCGGGCTTGTCGGGGCCGTTAATTCTGGCCGGCTCGTTTCTAACTGGTATCGGCTTCACGATGTCGCTGTTCATAGCGGGCTTGGCCTTCGATCCGGCGACGCTGAACGCCGCAAAGCTTGGAATTCTCTCAGGATCAGCTATTGCCGCAACGGCCGGGATCCTCATGCTGCTCCTGCTGACAATTCACGCAGCGCGCACAAAAAGCGCCACAAGCACCGCAGAACAAGACCGGGTACCCTAGAATGGGAAGAATACCGGGATCACCCCGACCACGGCTGCGCCGACGATAAGATTCATCGGAACGCCGATCCTGAGGAAGTCGGAAAACCTGTAGTTCCCTGCGCCATATACCAATGTGTTGGTCTGATAGCCGACCGGAGTGGCGAAACTTGCACTTGCGCCAAACATCACAGCGACGACGAACGGCTTTGCGTCGACACCGAGTTGTTCCGCAACACCGATCGCGAGGGGTGTAACGACGACGGCAACGGCGTTGTTGGTAACCGCCTCGGTGAGCGCCGAAGACAGTATGTAGATCGCAGCGAGCGTAACAATTAGGGGCAACTCTACGAGAGTCGGCACCAATGTCTCCACGATCAGGTTGACAGCTCCTGCATTCTGCATACCGCGTCCGACGATTAGCATGGAAAAGATCAGCACAAGGACGCTGGCGTCGATGGACGCCCAGGCTTCGCCGCTGTCGATGCACCGGAGCACGAGGATGGCAGCGACCGCGACAAGTGCGAGCACGCTGATCTCGGCGAACCCGGCAGCGGCGAGCGCCACAACCGCGAAAAGCGCGAACAGAGCTAGCGGCGCTTTCCCGCGGCGGAAGGCGCGCCCCCCGGCATCCGTGATCGCGGCAAGATCGCCCGCCTCGGTCATTCGGGCAAAGCCTTCAGGCGTTCCTTCCAAAAGCAGTGTATCGGCGGGGCGCAAAAGCGCCGTCGACAGGTCGGGTCCAAGCACTTCCCCATGTCGGTGGGCGCCAAGAACACGCATGCCGTATCGGTGCCCCATGGCAAGCTGGGCAATGCGCACTCCGCGGCTTCGGCGTGAAAGCGTCACGATAGCTTCGGCGACGATCAGCTCCGAGGTGTTTTCGGCCGCTGGCCCCTGGCGCAACCCGACTTCGATCCCTTCAAGTTTCCTGAGGGTGAGCAGTTCTGATGTCGCAACCTTGGCAATGATCCTGTCGCCCGGTTCGAGTATGTGTTCACTCAATCCCTCTCTCTTGACTCCAGACCGCGCACGGATGCCGACGATTTCAACACCTCTTCGGCTGAGGGCGGCGATTTCATGAATCGTTCGACCAATATTCGGGTAGTCCTCTTGCGGGCGTACCTCGGTCAAAAAAGTTGCTTTATCGTCGCCGCCCTGTTCCGCAATATCCTTTCGGTCCGGCAGTAGGACAGGTCCAAGCAGGAGGAGCGCCACACCGCCTGTGGCCGCGGCCACCAGACCGACCGGTGTGATCTCGAAAATTGAAAACGGTTCCAAGCCAGACGCCTGGGAAACGCCGTCCACCAGAAGGTTGGTCGACGTGCCGATCAGAGTACACGTCCCGCCCAGGACGGACATGTAGGATAGCGGAATCAACAGGCGTGTCGCAGCAAAGCCCAGGCTCTGCGCCAAACGAATGGCCACCGGTATGAGGACGATGACGACCGGCGTGTTGTTAATCAGACCCGAGGCGACTAGCGTCGCGATGAGAAACGCCGCTATACCGGCGACCGGGCGCTTGCTCCCTGCGGCGACAACCTTGTTCGCAAGTGCGTCGAGAAGCCCGGTTCGGACCAGCGCGCCGCTGATTACGAACATCGCGGCGATCGTTATGGGTGCAGGGTTCGAAAACACTGCCAGAACTTCATTCGTGGGGACAAACCCCAATACGACAAACAGCGCGGCGGCCCCCGCAGCGGTTACGTCCGGTTCGAAGCGCTCGGAAAGAAATGCTGCGAACAGAAGGACGACAACTGCGAGCGCAAGATAGGGTTCATAGTCGGCGATGAGCTCAATCTGTCCGCCCTCCTTCATTCATACCTTTGCCGCTGACGATATGCGGTCGCAGCATCCACCTTCCTGATTAGAGCGACAACTGAATAATCAGCCCAATTGTCCCGATAATACTGGCTCAGAAAGAAACTCTATTGGCACAGACGTGGCCGTCCGTGGAGCAACAAATGTCCTATTGAGGTGCTCCCAGTTTCCTATCCAACGCACCAATTCGCTGACCAGTGGCAATGTTAGGCAAGGCTCAGGTGGGAAGTGCCCGGGCCTCTGCAAACGACAGCAATCTGCGGCTTTTCTCATCCCAAAGGTGCAGTCGCGCGCAGCGGAAGCTTTCCCAAAGCGTAATGCGTCTGGTCTGTGCCAGGATGTCGTGATCCTTGACTACGTCGTGCAAACGGTAAAACGGGATGCGGCTGGCCAGGTGATGCACATGGTGGACTCCGATGTTCCCGGTGATCCAGCGCAGGATGCCGGGCAGAGCGTAGTGCGAACTGCCGTGAAGGGACGCGTCCCGGATGTTCCAGTCTTCCTCGTGCCGCCAGCTGGTTTCCTCAAACTGATGCTGCACGTAGAAAAACCACATGCCGGCTATTGCGGCCAGAAGCATCGTCGGCAGGAAGACGAACAGCAGTACTTCCCACCCGCCCAGCAAGACAATCACTGTCAGAGCGAGGCCTATGGCAGCGTTTGTCGCCATCGCACTCAACCAGTAGCGCCAGCCGGACCGCATCAGATGGACGGGCAGCCGGTTGTGCAGAAAGAACGTGTAAAACGGCACCACTCCGAACAGGAAAACCGGATGGCGCAACAGGCGGTAAAGCGTACGGCCGGGCCATCCCTTCCCGCGGTACTCCCTGACTGTCAGCACCGGCAGGTCTCCGATGCCCCGCCGGTCCAGGTTTCCGCTCGTGGCGTGGTGGATCGCGTGGGTCTTGCGCCAGACGTCGTAGGGTGTCAGCGTGATAACGCCGATCACGCGACCGATCCAATCGCACAGACGCCGGTCGCGGAACAGGGAACCATGCCCGCAGTCGTGCTGGATTATGAACAGCCGGAGCAGGAAGGCTGCATTCGCCAACGCGAGAGCCAGTGCCAACGCGGTGCTGATCGAGAGCACCCACCAGGCAACCGCCCATATTGCCACGAAAGGCGCGAGCGTGACCGTCAGTTCGAAAGTACTGCGAGAGGGGATTGGCTGCCGGTATTTCATCAGGGTTTGTGTCCAGTCTGATGCGGTCAGCCGCGCCTTTTCCTGTCTCGGACCGGTTACACCGGAGGGGTATCCCGTGCCGGGTGCCCCACCCGTAACGGGCAAGGGTTCTGGCTGGACCCGCGCTTGCCGCGCGGTCGAGGCAGATCCGGCAGTCTGCATGTCGGTTTGGATGCTGCCGTCTTGGTGGCCCATGCCACCCGGCATGTCCTGCTGGTCGGGCTGTTGGCCCCGTGCACTATTCGAGTTGGACGAAAACGGCATGGGCGATATCTATCTCGCTGAAATTATGTGTCATCCCGGCGGCCTCCGAACGGAGTTCCCGCCAGCAATGATCCGGTTGATGAGAACCGCCACGGACCGATGCGTCTCTATCTCTCCATCAGTTACAGCTGCGGTTTCATGCGTCTTTGCAGCATCGCGAAGGATGCCCATGATCTCACGTTCTGCGAGAAGCTTGTGATCGTTCATCGCCAGCAGCATCGACTCGCAGATTGCGAGGGCCGCCATTCCCGAGAAGTCCTGTTCGCTACGCATTTTGTGACTTCCTTCCAGGTAACTGTTAAAGTAACGCGCGACCGGGCGGCCTCGCTTATCACAAGCATCTTCGCAGAAAAAAGGCTATGCTGGGCTAACCGAAAGCAGTCTCTGCACGATTGCGCTTGGAGCTTTTCCGGCTTGTGAGGCCCCGATGACGGATATCTTTGAAAGCCCGCTGACACGGAAGCTGCAAGTCTTCGTCGCCTTGTCTGACGATGAATTGGACGTTTTGAAGCGTTTGCATCTGCGCCGCCGTTCCTTCACCGCGGGGCGTGATCTTGTGCATCAGGGGCAGTCGGATCAGGCCGCTTACATTCTGGCCGCTGGTTGGGTGTGTTCCTACAAGCTTCAGCCGGATGGAACTCGACAGATCGTAGACTTCCAGATACCAGGGGATTTTCTTGGATTGCGCAGCGTCCTTCTGCGCACCTCCGACCACAGTTTCGAGCCGGTCACGGACATTCAGGCGGTGGAGGTTCTGGGGGGCGACCTTCTGGAAGCATTCGAGAAAACGCCTCGCCTGGCGGCAGCCGTTCTCTGGGCAGCATCACGGGACGAAGCCATGGTCGTCGAACACCTCGTTGGGGTTGGCCGACGCGCCGCAGATTCGCGCATGGCGCATTTCTTCTTGGAACTGGCGGAACGGCTGAGGCTGGTCGGAATGGGGAGCAAGAAAGGATTCGCTTGCCCTTTGACGCAGTACCATCTTGCTGATGCACTCGGCTTAAGCGCCATCCATGTGAACCGTGTTTTGAGGCAGCTTCGCGAAAAACGGCTGCTGACCTTTCAGGACAGCCGCGTGACGTTCGACGACTATGACGGATTGGTGGCCATTTCAGGTTTCGATACGGCGTATCTGGATCAGACCGGCCCACTTTTGAAATGAAGGAGGCCGCCCTTCGCTAAACTTGGGCGGCCTGATTTTCTTCTAAGACGAGATAAGTCAGATAATCTCTTCTGCAGCCGCGTTGAGTTCCCTGTCCGTCTCGTCGTAGTTATTCGCCTCGTGCGCTTTCTCGGCAGCCTGGTAGTGTTCCAGCGCCCGATCTTTTCTGGGACCGGCAGGTGCTTTGTCACAAGCTGCTTTGACCGAGGTCATCTTCTCGGTGACATTGGTTTGTTCAGGCGTCATTAGAATGTCCTTTCCTGGACATTCCGAGAATAGGAAACGCTGGGCAATGCGGCTCGTTTCAAGAACCGCACGCTTCACGCGCTTCTATTTTGCTCGGAAATGAGTGCCGCCGGAGATTCGGCAGGCACGAAGCCATGTACTCATCTTCTCCGCCCCGCAACACTGACGCAGGTTAGCTTGGGACACCCGAGAATCCTACTGTCCGTTTGGGCATTGGCTGCCGTCGCCATGTTCTGGTTATGAATCATGACCTTAGGGGCCGGTTCACATGTCAACGGGTGCGTTAAAGGTTTCGCCCCAAGGTGAAGATTCATCCTTCTGGAGTCAGGTGGTGGGGGTTTGCTGATGTGACAGCCGCAGCCACCGACCGTTGTCCAGCAAATATGTGGACGCGCAGAGCGCCTCATAGATTGGTGAACCCGACTTTTCAGCGAATACGCGATAGGCGAGCACGGCAATGGCTCCTTGCCTGATTTGGCTGCGGTCTCTCATTTCCACAGTTCGCCAGCCCGTGGTTTTCTTCATATGCTCCAGGATCTGTCCGCCCTGAAGGATGCCCGGCGGATAGGGAAGTATCATCACTGCATTTGTTGCAGTCACCGTGCGAGCGCTGTCCGCGCCGCTGGTCCAGTGTCGCGCCTCCAGATCCCAGAGGATCGCATTGTCGTGACCGGGTGGGCCGCCCTGCCTGCGATCGCCGTCTTGTGCTTTGCCCAAGGTCATTGGCCCGTTCCCGGAGTGCCTGCGAGTATTAACTGCACAATCAGAAGGAAGATCGTCAGTACCGCCCATATCAATCCAGGAAAATTTTCCGGCCGGTTTTCCACGCCACCAGAATCAGCCTTAAAAAGCTTACGTCGTTTGGGAAGAAGACGGGTCAGTTCCCGCGCGACCGATCTGTAATCCTGTTTGAGTTCGGGCACGTCACGGAATTGCGACAACAGCATCTCCAGTCGCGAATCAGCGGCCTCTTCCTCCAAAGCGGCAAGCGCGGCTGCCTCTTCCCAAGGTTCGAGTTCTAGCCTTGCAAGGGCCGAAAGTACCGTAACAGCATTGCCTTTCCGATCCTCACCAACGAAGGCTTGCAGAAACCGATCGAACTCAGGGCTATGCGGGTAAAGAATGCCACCTGCGGGCATCACCATTTCCTCCTTTTCAGTGCTTTCGGACCTTGGGAGCGAACGTGCCGACTGACCGGGGCCTCCTCTGGCAAGATCAAAATGTTTCGGATTGTTTCGATCATACCCGCATCGTCTGGAGCACGCGCTGAGGCAGATCAGCCGGTGTCCAAACCTCTGAAGTCAAGCATCAGGGCAGCTCCAAGGTTCGCCGGCACGGCCCGGGTCCCAGCGACGCTAACATGGGTCAGCGCGCATCGCCCGGTTCTGGGATAGTGTATGATGACCGCAAATGCAGGCTACCTCTCTGCAATCAGGATACGGCAGCCCTTGCAGCGCGGAAGGCACGTATACATCGCGGAGACCGGGGATGGCGCTGCGTTCAATCAGATCCACCGTGACCTTCCCGCGCCCGTTTACCCTATCCGGATATTCGGACGAGCTGCCTGCCGGTGAATACGAAGTATTGGTTGAGGAAGAACTTATCGAGACGCTGAGTTTCACGGAATACCGCAGAACAGCGATTTTCCTGACCATAAACGGCAAAGGGTGTTCGCTGGGCCAAACAGAAATGCGACCAATTTCCTGGACCGACCTGGAAACGGCACTTGGCCGCGGCATTCAATATGACATCTGAAGATAGCGAGGCGGCGCTTTGCCGCTGGAGGAACTACAATGAACACTCCCGAATGGCTTAAACCCGGCCTCTACGGCGCCGTCATCGGCGCAGTACTTGTTAGTGTAGCTGGATTTTCTTGGGGCGGCTGGGTAACCGGCCGAACCTCGAACGACAGGTCCGTGGCTATGGCCCGTGAACATGTTGCCACCGCATTGGTGCCTGTCTGTCTGGACATGGCCCGATCCGATCCGGAACGGGCTGCCAAGATGGCGGCGATCCGGGCAGCCTCTACCTTCCGGCAGCGAGAGGCCCTCATGGCGGCTGGCTGGGCGACGGTACCAGGCACAGAGACCCCGAACCGGGACATCGCGCAATCCTGCCTTGCAGCCCTTGACGTAAACAAGTCACCGGAGCGTCCGGAAAACACGATCAATGAAGGATGAGCAGCGCCATGTCACCACCTCTGCCTGAAACAACCGATCTTGATCGGCGCGTTCTAGCCCATGAACGGGTTCTCCAGTCGCTCATTGCTTACATGTCCCACACGGAACCGCGTTTTCTTGAGCACCTGAAGAAGCGTTTTGTTGAGCCGATGGCCATGGTGCGGCACGAGCATGACCACCGGAACGCGGATGACTACGCGGAGGAGTTTATTCGCGCCGTGATGGCCCTTGGAGAAACGCAATTGCCAAAGGCGGCAAGCTCCACCGTACTCGTTAAGCCATTGCACCAACCGGAACAGAGACAAACATCGGCACACCCCTATTATCCAACCGCGCAAGCTGATCGTGTCCGTGTCAGAGAGAGGAATGGGATCTGGGAGGTCAAGGTGGATGGCGTATTCCACGGGGACTACCACGACAAGGGCAATGCTCTGGCAGCCGCAGCTTTGGCGCGCTTGTCGCTTTGATGAGAGGACTTCTCCTATGAACGAGCTAGTCAGAAAGTCAATTGCGGTTTTCGCCCGGCCTTTCAGTGTGCCTGACTTCGACGAGAGGCTTCCGGCAGGAGAGTATGACATTGAAACGGAACTGTGTTCACCGCCCGACCAGCTGCACCCGGAAGTCTGGAAAGCATCTGTAGCGGTGAGGCTGCATTCTCCGGCATCCCACCCCGGCCTGGCGAGAACCTTGACCGTTTCACTGGCCGACCTCGATGACGCCCTGGCAAAGGACAAGCTGACCGGAAAAGATCTGGCCGAAATTTTCCTCGAAGAAATGCTGGCAGACCCGATGGTTCGGCTGGTGATGGAGGCCGACGGTGTTTCCGAGATGCAGCTTCGGCATCTCTACGCGGGCGGGCGCGCATCTCAGGCGGACAAAGAGGCACGGGATGCGGATTCAACAGGTACATCGCCACAAGAAAACTCACAAATACAGGCTGCGGAGAACGAAGGAATGCCGACACAGAGGGAATAAGACACGTGGATCCACCCCGCCGACCGCCAGGGTCTGCGCCGGGTGCCGGTTCGCACGAGCAAGGGAGAAAACGATATGCCCGACCAGAACGGCGGCCCGGAAGACCGTGGGCCATGGCAAAGCAAACAGAATAGCAATCCTCCCGAGATTGACGATCTTCTTCGTCAAGGCCGCGACCGCCTGAGCGGATTACTCCCTGAAGGGCGGCCGCCTCTGAGAGGGGTACTGGTTGCAGGAGCGATAGTCTTGGCGGCGGTTGCAGCCTGGTCTTCCTATTACACAGTCCCGAGCGACTCGGTCGCCGTTGTCCAGCGTTTCGGCAAATACATTGCTGAGGTTCCGCCTGGCCTGCATTTCAAATTCCCGTTTGGCATCGACGTTGCCACACTGGTGCCCGTGAAACGGCAGCTGAAGCAGGAATTCGGATTCACCACGCCGGGCAGGAGTGATCCCTTCCAAAGCCCGTCTGACGGCCGACGTGAAACCGAAATGGTTACGGGAGATCTGAACGCCGCGCTTGTGGAATGGGTGGTGCAGTACCGGATCTCGGACCCCCTGAAGTTCCTGTTCGAGGTACGCGAGCCAAGCGCGACTTTGCGCTACGTTTCTGAGTCGGTGATGCGCGAGGTCGTTGGAGACCGCACGGTTGACGAGGTCATTACCATCGGCCGGCAAGAGATCGAGAGCGAGGCACTTTTTAAGATGCAGGCTCTGTCCACGAAATACGCCATGGGCATCAGTATCGACCAGGTGCAGCTGAAGAACATCAACCCGCCGGGGCCTGTTCAGGCGTCATTCAATGAGGTCAACCAGGCACAGCAGGAAAAGGAACGCCTGATCAACGAGGCGCGCCGCGAGTACAACAAAGTCATTCCGCTGGCCGAGGGCGAGAAAGATCAGCGGATTCGAGAGGCTGACGGTTATCGCCTGAAACGCATCAACGAGGCGGAAGGCGACGCTGCGCGGTTCACCGCGCTTTTGGCCGAATACGTCAAGGCACCAGAGGTCACGAGGCGGCGGATATACATAGAAACCCTCCAGGATGTTCTGCCCACAATCCTGTCAAAAATCATTGTCGAAGGATCGACTGCGAGCATCCTGCCGCTTTTGAACCTCGACAGGCTTCAGGAGGATCCGTCATGAGCATCAGACTGGGTCTCATTGCAGGGATTGCGGCTGCAGTTGGCGTGATTGCCTCCGGTTCCCTCTACACAGTTGGCGAAGTCGAACAGGCCATTATCACTCAATTCGGCAAACCCGTGGGAGAACCAGTTATAACGGCGGGTTTAAAGGTAAAGCTGCCCATCGTTCAGGAAGTCAACCGGATCGACCGCCGGGTTCTTGAGTGGGATGGCAATCCGTCCGACATGCCCACTAAGGACAAGCTCTACATTTCCGTCGATCTGTTCGCCCGCTGGAAAATCACCGACCCGTTGCAATATTTCCTGAGGCTGCGCGATGAGCGCAGCGCGCAATCCCGTCTGGACGATATTCTCGGCAGCGAAACCCGCAATGCCGTCGCAAAACACGAGTTGATAGAGATTATCCGGACTACGAAAGGCCGGATCCCGCTGCGGGACACGCTTCTAACCGATGAGGAGCGTGCGCAGGACATAGGTTCTCTGGTTCCTATCCAGAAAGGCCGCGCACTTGTGGAACAGGAGATTTTCGCAGCCGCCTCAGAGAAGGTTCGTGTATTTGGGATCGAGCTTCTCGATATCCGTTTCAAGCGGATCAATTACAATGAGAGTGTGCGTCCGAAGATCTACGACCGCATGATCTCCGAGCGTCGCCAGATCGCTGAACGTTTTCTTTCCGAAGGCAATGGCGAAGCCGCGCGAATTCGCGGCAACCGGGTTCGCGATCTGAACAAGATACAATCTGAAGCGTATCGCGCCGTCGAGGAAATCCGCGGCGTGGCTGACGCCTCGGCGGCTGCGATCTACGCAAAAGCCTACAACATCGACGCCCAAGCCGCCGAATTCTTTGCGTTTACCCGGACAATGCAGGCCTACAAGGACATGATTTCAGGCGGAACGACGCTGGTCCTGACAACCGATAGCGAACTTTTCAGGTTTCTGAGAGGAATGGAGGCCGGAGAGCCGTCTGGGAGTACGTCTCCTCTCCCTCCCGGCCTGACGGCTGCGGCCGAACGCTGATGTAGCGAAGGACAAAGAGATGACGGAAGAACCGGTGGATTTAGACGAAAGGCGAAGCGCCGAACGCCAGATTGCGACCGACACCCGTTGCCGCAAACGCGGTGTTTGGGAGCAGACGCCATCCACACCATCCGCGTCTCGTTTGTCTGACCTGACTGCAGCGAAAGGACGGTTTGAGATTTGGGCATCGACGTGTCTTTGAATGACCGGTCAGGCGACATCGGCTGCAATGCAGCGATGAACGTGCCGCACTTGCGAACGGATGCTGCGCCGACAAACACCCGGAAGGGCAACGGCGGCAAAGTCCCGCATTCAGGAATTCGCAAGGCTTAGATTTGAAGGACCGGTTTGGGGCTGAGACCGGGCACTCAACCAAATTCGCAGGTTGTCGGTAGCGAGCCTAATTGAGGGGATGCTGCGGGAGGCATGTGTGTCCCCATCTGTGCAGCTATGAGATATCATCCTAAATCGGCGATCGTAGCGAGAACTGCCGAACAATGGGCCGCGATCCTCTCCGCAGCGGCCTCTGGTTTCAACGCAGTTACGTCTAATCGAAGGGTGTAAGGTAGGTCGCTGCCGATTAGTGGCTTTGATGAAGCGTGGTTGCGTTGCGCAACCTCTGCACCCTGCAGCTTTCCTTTGCCTTTCCGCTCAGGCGATTGAATGCGCTTTATATTCTCTTCGAGGCCGCAGACGATATGAACCATCACAAGGGGCGGCCGTTGGTCGCTTCGATCCAGGAACCTTTGCCACTCTTCCATAGCCCATCCCGTCTCGCCCGTCAGGACAGTGGTGAAAATGACAGGGATATCGGAGGGCAAGGCCGCAATGAGCTCGTCCGCGATTTCTTCGACACGCCGCACGGTTTCCCTAAATTCGGGAGTGCGAAACTCGGTCAGGGCGAATGCGAGATTGTAGAGTGTGTGAATATCGACAAGACGCGCCTTCAAGAGCTCTGCGAGTTCTCGCCCGATTGTCAGTTTACCGACGCCAGGATAGCCGTTCAGCACAATAATCATTTTATCAGAATACTGCTTGCCCCAGGCTTTGACCAACTACAAAAGCAGGCAAAGGCGCAGGCTCAGCGAAAACTCGTATTGTCAACTGACCGGCCAGCGGGTTCCCAAGTCTAATGTCCAGTTTGGACTGCCGACTGACCTCGGCACCGTATACAGTCAAGGTCTGGTTTGAGCTGATAGTGTTGAAAAACTCCATTTTTAACGGAAGGCGTTAAAAAATCCCGCCGTTGAAAGCCGGTCAAAAGTTTTAGCCAGGGGGATCGGCCAGAGCACGGCATTGCCGTCGTGTCGCGCGCTCATGGCCTTCTCCATCCAAACTGGGGTGACTTTTCAGGCGCGATGGAATTTGGCGAGAAAATGCATGATCGGAATTTTCGAGTTTTTCAACACTATCAGCCCAACTAGTACCTTGGATTTTTTCGCTGTGGGCGCAAGCGGCACGAAATTCGCGGCATCTGATTGGTTCATGTCGCTGCGCAACAGTGGGAAAACCGGCCATTCAAACGCCGCGCAGCGAAATTTCGTCAGGCAATGAGCGAGACGAGGGATTTTCCTGCCGCTGCACTTCATAGGGAGGTCGATTGCCATCTAATTTCCTGGCAACAACACGACAGAGACTAGAACTCTTGTTGTAACAACTTTGCGAGTTTGATTGTCATACTCACATCCATTAAGGCAACGTTACGTTCGACGGGTGAGATATTCCATTGCCCATTTCTAAAATGACGAGGCAATGTTTTCGCCACCCCCAACACACCCTGTTCACTATAAATCTTGGCGAGAAAAGCCTTTACTTCTTGTGGTATTTCTGAGGCCAGATGCTCCGCTCGCACGGCCTCTTCTTGATTGGACTTAGCCTTTTCTTGAACGTATTTATCATACCTTGAGACGCCTTGCACCCAGTGGCCATTATCCTCCATGAACTCCGTGGCTGCATCAGTCCAGAGCACCCGCTCATTGTTCGGAGAAAGAAGACCATTGTTGACCAGCGCATCTGTTAATAATTCATAACCACTAGGCGGAGAAAATGGATGTTTGGTGCTACTGAATTTACCCCCAGTTCCAACAAAAAAACGAAAGAAAAACCCCAGAAGTTCAACAAAATGCTTTGGTGAAAGTTCAGGATGGGTTTCGATTGCATCAGCGACATTTACTTGGTCTGTTATTGGGGAATAGTTGAATTGGCCGGGGTCTTTTTTATACACCCCGAGTTCAACAAAAAGGTCGCCGCCCTCGCGCCCTACAAATAACAGTTCTTCGGCTTCTCTAGTGCGCCGATCAACCGTAAGCATGCCCGAAAGGCGTTCGTGCACCAATGACGCGATCTGTGCGGCCAAAATTTGCTCTTTAGGTAACATGCAGTACAGCCCCCAAATCCACCTCATGAATGTACCCAGATGGTTAATGGCCTAGGGCTCAATTGGGAACAGTGAATCAGCAAATTGAACTTGTGTTAGTTCGGGCTGAGGCTGTGTGAAAATTCTGACCGGTTGGCGAAATATGTCGAAAATACCCTTTATGTGCGTTCTCTCGTGCTTCTGAGAGAGCATTTGCACAGGCGCTGAAAACGAGTTCGACGAAAGAGTTCGTGGGCCGGAGTTTTCACAAAGCCTCAGCTCATAGCCGCCGAATGTCCCCGCAGCAAGCACCGTGATAGGGATGGGACGGAACCGGTCATCGGCGAAATGGGCTAAACCTTTGAACTTCAGTCTTCTCCTTCGCGGCCCTGTCGTTCGCGTCAATTGAGCCGAACTCTGCGCCGAAAATGGCGGGAATAGGGTTCCGAGCCCAAATTCACCGATGCTGCACTGTGCACGAACGTCCGTTAGCTGCTAAACAGAGTTGCAGCAATAACGTCGGGAGGCGCATCTGAAACACTCAACGACAGAATTCTGCACGCTGGCTTTACTGCTTTTCCCCGATGTAGCGTTCGCCGAGGTCTGCGACAAAGAAGTGCCAAACTGGGATTTCGCTACCGGCCCTGTTTCGCAACTTGAGTACCTTGTTGCAACGACGACCAGCCCACTCGGTGTAGTGATCATGACCATTTTAGCCTTAGCCATTGTTTTTAGAAAGTTATGGCTTCTGGTTCTCGGAGGCGTACTAACGCTACTAGTGATTTTGGGGATGATAAGCGTCTTGTCCGACCCAGTATATTTGGCTTCAATTGGAGAGGGCTGCCGCGCAGAGCCGTATTGGACGCTATCTGCACTAGCCGTAGTTTTCCTCGCTTTCGTGGCGCTGACCATAAAGACCCGGAAGGGAATACAACCCACCTCATAACGAAGTCGCGCGACCTTGGTATGTCAACGAAAGCCGACAATGGCGCAATTGCTGCGAATTGGCGCTTCGTCCCGCTCACTTGCCATGCGGTACTGGAATTTGAACGTCCGGAATGTGCAGTTTGCGACCCTCTGCACGAGCGAAGCCTCAAAGTGGGATGAAGGTCCGGTAAGGGCTCAAAGCAGCGGATGCCGCGTCCTCCTGAGTTGCTGCTGGTGATTAGAAAAGTATTGATATGTTCAAGGACTTTGATGTTGGTCTACGCTCGCGACAAATTCCTCACGTTATAGAGATCTATTCATGAGCAGCCCTGTTAAGCATCATTACCTCCCAGAGTTCTAACTAAAACGTTGGGCAGGGGAGAACGGGACAGTATTTCGTTTCAGTCGCCCTCATGTTGAAAAACTTGTTGGAGAACCGGTATCAACCAAAGGAACTGGATATGAACCTCATTTGTATTCCATGAGTATGCCCGAAGGCCCGCCTAACCCTGCTATGGAACAAGGTTTCATGTCTCGATTAGACGATGAAGCCGCCAGGGCAATTAAACTACTCGAGAAGAGGTTACCAAAATCCAAGTGGGAACCACGGTATAGAAGCGCTTGGTCGCGTTACGTATGGGCACAGTTGATCAGAACACCGTCCGAAATTGCACAACTCAAGTCGTTGATCAAAGAACCGAGTGAAAACATAACTCCCGGCTTAAGAGAAGCATACGAAAAGAATCGTCCGGAAGGTGCGCCGGACAGTGTTGATGATTACTTAGCCAACCTTGATCCGCATGAGGTAGACCGGATTATTCGTTACCTACCACGAATGATGGACAATCCGCGTATTGGCGGGTTCATCCAAAACATGTACTGGAAGGTTCTAGACTTCGAAGGTACTGGCATCCCATTGATTACTTCTGATCGGCCAGTGTGGATGAACCCGATGTTCGCTGAATCTGATCCAGCCATTGTATTGCCCATCAGCCCAACCAGTCTTTTTGTTGCAACACAAGATAATGAAACAATGATGCGCATCGAGGCTCGGAGCCTTCGCCAGATAGCGAAGGAAATGAACAGGGCAAGTGTTCAGCACGCAGTCACGTTCGTCTTCGGTAAGGAAAGCACTATAGACGCTAAAACGACGGCGTTTGTGCAGAAGCACTTCGCAATGCGTCGGCAATCTACTCCTTTGGAACGCATCGCAGCAAAACATGGACATAGAATAGTAGCAGAGGACAGACCGCTTGGATCGCATAACAGAGAAACGGAAGGTTAGGAGTTTCCACCTCGAGGCAGAACAATGCCATTGCAGAACCTCTAAACGTTGGCAGTGTCTAGGTCATGTTGACAAATGGCGGAGCCACAGGCGGATTGACGTGATGTCGACGAAACCGAGGAAGCTTTCTGCAGTTTTGTCGTAGCGTGTCGCGACGCGGCGGGCATTCTTCAACTTGTTGAAGCATCTCTCCACCAGGTTCCGCAGTCGATACAGCGGGCGATCAACTCCAACACGCTTCTTTCGCGACTTCCGCATGGGAATTACCGGTTGGATGTTTCGGCTGCGCATATTGTCGCGAATGCTGTCCGCATCGTACCCCTTGTCAGCTAACAGCACCAAAGGTTCGGGCAGATTGTCGTCCATGATGAGATCGAAGCCGAGATAATCGGACGTCTGGCCGGGAGTGATGTCAATTCGCATCGGCAGGCCGGCGGCATTCACCCGGAGATGGATCTTGGTCGTGAAGCCACTTTTTGAGCAGCCAAGACCCTGTCGGGGAGTCCCCCTTTAGCGCCCGATGCCTGATGATGCGCACGAACCACGGTGCTGTCGACCATTTGAAGGGCGTCAGGAACGATCCTGCTCTCGGTCAGCGCCTCCAGGATCTGTTCCCATAGCCTTGCAAGCGTCCAACGCCGGAACTGTCGATAGACACTCGACCATTTCCCAAATTCTTCAGGAAGGTCCCGCCACGGTGCGCCGGAGCGTGCTATCCAGAAAACGCCATCAAGAACAAGGCGGTGGTCGTTTGGTTTGCGTCCGTTCGGGGCTCGGACAGAAAGAATGAACTGTTCAAAGAACGCCCACTCCTCGTCCGACATCAAGTCTCGTGCCAAGCTGGTCTCCATCGCAGATACCAGCTTGAATCATACTCAAAGCCTAATGTGAATCCCTTTTGTCAACATGACCTAGGTCATTTACCCCCGTCGAAATCGATGTTGCGTGAGTAGAATCCCAGTCCAAAATGACATCGGCCAGATCAATAATAATATTCTCATATTTCTCAAGTATGTTAAATAATTCATGACAGGTCTCCGCAACCTTGGCTTCTGACCCTTCGGTTACTTCTTTCACGCTACCTTTTATCGAATGTGATGGAATTTCTTGCGAAGTTTCGAAACAAATATCTGTCACCTTCGTCTACGAGTTTGATGATTTTGAGAATTTTTGAGCTTCAATATTGATCCGTGACGAAGACATCGTGATTCACCGTTTCATAGCAAGAACAAGGTATTCTGATTAGCAAGCTATGCTTGCATTAGCGTGGATAGAAAATTTCTTCTTCCCACCGTTTATTTAAAGTTACAAAGTCACAATAAAAAGTCTAGCCCTCCACCTGTCCCAATTCTCATTAATGCACACAGAGAAAAGATTTTGCACAAAGAGTAAAATAATTATCGAGTAACTTCAGTACATTTATCTCTAGGCAAGTGCACCGAGCAGATGGAATACCAATGCGCCGCCAGTGGTAGCTCAGCATAAAATCGCGCAAAGGTAATTAGCCTCTTTAAAAATCAATTTAAAGATGTTTGTAATGCAACATCATCGCAATGAAGACAGATCGGAACTGAATCAATGGAGAATAGCGACAGTTTCAAGACTTTTGCCGTAGGGTTAAAACTGCTTGATCACGATGGGCTGCTTACTCCGAAATTACTAAAACACTTTGGAAGGATTATCAGCAAGCAAACCAGCGCTCGTAAAAGCCGGCTGCACTATTTTCGCAGGTCCACCCTGTATCAACAGTCGTCCTACTGCCGAATTCTAGAAGCAACGCTGAACATCAGCACAAATGCGGTACCCGAGAAGCTGATTGATACGCTGCGATCAACCCAAACCCCATTTGGCAGTTTGTTAGAGGAATTCGGAATAGAGACGAAAATTGTCAACCGAATTTTGACCGTAACATGCGATCGGGCGAAATGTGAATTGCGGCTCGGGCGGCAGCATCAGATCACGAATGCAAAGACTGCAGAGGTCATCTGCGACGTCGAGGAAATTCTGTTTCCAGAGGCGGAACTGAGCAAACTTACCCATCCTGAAAAGGAAATGGAGAGCCATGTATAGCTGCATAGTAATCGGCGCCGGTCCCGGTGGCCTTGTCAGTACAAAAGAGATTTTGGAACAAGATGCCGGGACGATTTTATGCCTGGAGCGATCACAAACAATTGGTGGCGTGTTCTCCAATAGCTACGATGGTCTGAAACTCACATCTTCTTCTGTTTTCAGCATGTTTTCAGACTATTGGATCGGGGAGGATAGGAAACACCATTTCTGGAACAAGGAGGAGGTTCTCGAATATTGGGAAGGCTATGCCAAGACATACGGCGTTCTGGATCACATCCGGTTCAACTCAACGGTCCAAAGCGTTTCTGACCAGGGGGAAAGCTGGAAAGTAGCCTTGGCAACAGGGGAAAATTTTGAATGCAAACGACTTGTTCTAGCGATCGGAAACAACAATGTCGTGAATTACCCGGTATGGCACGATAACTTGAAAGACATCACATATTCGCATTCGAAAGACTATTTGAATTCGGATAATTTCAAAGGCAAACGCGTTCTTGTGGTCGGGGGCGGAGAGTCTGGCTCCGACGTAGCTTATGAAATTTCGGCCGTTGCAGAAAAATGCTGGGTGAGTTTGCGTGAATCTACTGGCTGGGTGGTACCGCGCAAACGTGGAGAACACGCTTCGGACGTATCAACGCATCGCGGCATCTGGAACTTGCCCCGTGAGTACGGTGAAAAGCTTAGCCCCAAGATTCTTGAATTGGAGAGAGCGCGCAATGATCCGATTTTTGATGCGCTGGCCGATCTGAATGAAATGGTTAAAACCCGCTATGGTATTTGGGGCACTTACGGGACCAAAACGCTCGCGTTGCCAAAGGCCATTGCCCATCACGGTTGTGAGATCGTCAAAGACATTACCGAGGTTAACGAAGGCGGGAAGCAACTCAAAACGGCCTGCGGCAATCGCCTTGAAGACGTAGACGCCGTGGTTTTCTGTACGGGTTACAAAAACCGCGTTTCCTTTATGCCTAAAGGACTAAGGGAATGTGACCCGCGCCAGCTTTACAAACACATGTTTCATGGTGATTTGAAAGAGCGGCTTGCTTGGGTGGGCTGGGCCCGGCCAGGGTTTGGCAGTCAGTTCCCAATCATGGAAATGCAGGCACGGTATTGTGCAGGTGTCTTTGCGGGAACCCATAAACTCCCGACCCGAAGCGAGATGACCGAGGTCGCGCGACATGACATGGCTGTGTATGAGGACCAGTTTGAGCATAACGCGCGAAGGATCCGAAGCTTGGTAGACTATTTCCGCTACATGGACGACATCGCTTCATTAATAGGGTGCCAGGTGCCGCTTAATCGTTATTTCTGGCGGCATCCTTTGCTTTGGCTCAAGCTGGTCTATGGCCCAATGCAGGCTACGCAGTTCCGCTTGGCTGGACCTGGCAAGAAAGTCGCTCTTGCACATAGTTTTTTGTGTAAAATGCCGGTCAGCAGCTTTAACCACATTGTAAAGGCTGGACTACGCGGCAGAATATACTACCTGCGCAAGTCTTTGCTATCTCGCATTACGCGGGTACCGCCGGTCAGTACGAAAGAAAAATCCGGGCAGAGCATCGACAATGCATAAGCTGACATTCCCCACTAATGCCAGTGTTCTGGATCTGCAGGCTCTGTTTGGGCGCAAATTTTATTTCTATCTTCGCTTAGGTTTCTTTGTCCTAAGTTGCGCGCTGTTGTTGGCGCTGTTGATCAGCTCTGACCAGCTAAAACCATTTCTAGCAGAGAGCCATTTCTGGAAGCTGGCCTATTTTTTGGTTGGGATTTGCGCCGCACTTGTCGCCAATTCAACGGGCGTGGGCGGTGGGGTGGTATTCTTGCCGGTGTTCATAAGTCTTGGAGTCTCACCGGCTGAAGTTCTGGCGACAAGCATTGCGATTCAATGCTTTGGCATGACCTCGGGAAGCTTGTCGTGGCTGCAATACCGTTTCGTGAAACGCATGGAAGAGGAGCAGGGTTGGTCGCAGTTCTGGCCCATTTTGTGGATGAGCACATTGTGTGCTTTCATTGGCGTCGCTTGCGTTCAAGCCTTCTCCCCAACGCCTCCTTGCGACATCAAACTTTTATTTTCCATATTTTCGATTGTGGTCGGCTGCCTCATCGCTTTGACAACGATCAAACGGCGTCAATTGAGTACAAGCAGCGTAGGTGTCATGCCATATCAGCACGCCATTTACATTGTCGCTTCGGGATTTACAGGTGGCGCTATTACCGCTTGGATATCTGTTGGCGTCGGTGAGATCTTGGCGATTTGCCTGATACTGCTCGGGTATAGACTGAACATGGCGATTGCACTTGCTGTCTGCGTCGGCGCCGCGACCGTTTTTTTTGCTTTGCCTTTCCATTTATCTGTCCCCGGATTGGTGAACGTTCAGCTGTTGGTATGTGCTGCGCCTGGCGCGTTGATTGGGGGCGCCGTTGCCAGAAAAATCACAGTCGCGATCGGTGCTAACCGGATGAAACTTTTGATGGCGCTATGGATCATATTCAGCGCCACGGTCTTTCTATTTGTTTCTCTTGCATGAGAGAGACGGATTTAACCGGAAACAAGTTTCGACAAAATGGAGCAAGAATGACCACAGGACAACGAGCCAAGCTTAGGCAGAAGATCAAAGAATGGCGAGCTGCCGCAGAACCGGTCGGGCCACAACATGTTCTTTGGGAAACGATATTCGATGCCGAGGCACTTCTTGTGGGCCGCGCAACGTTCCGTCCGAAAGATGAGATTTTGGCGATGGCAGAGCATTCACACTAGGGAGCCAAATAGTGGAACAAGAGCCGTCACTTCATCCGATCCCGCAACTGCTGAGCAATCATATGGCGACCAAATATGTCTTTGTTGCCAGCAGCCTCGAACTGTTTGAGGCAATTGCCAGCGGCCACCAGACATTGCAGGCACTTGCGAAACAACTCGATGTGCCGAGCCGAACCCTCTGGATAATCGCAGATGCCCTCGTTGCGATCGGCTTTCTCGAAAAGGTTGAAGACCAGTATCACAATACACAGCTCACGGCGACGTTTTTGAGCGGTCAACCGGGCAAGGACCTGCGTCCGATTCTGAAGCTTTGGGACACAGTTGTTTATCCTCAATGGGGGACACTGGAGGCCTCTGTTCGGCTTAACAAGCGGACATTAGGGTTTCCGGAATTCAGCCCCGGGCAACGGCACATCTTCGACATGGGAGTCACCACCTTGACGGTTCCATCACCAGAGGCTCTTGCGCAAAAGTACGATTTCAGTACGCATAAAAAGGTCCTTGATATGGTCGCAGGCATGGGCGTCTTTCTTAAGACAGCACTTGCGACGCGGCCTAACATTTCAGGTACGTTGGTCGAGATGCCAGAGACGGCGCAGATCGCGCGCCAGAATCTGGCCGAAACCCCTTTCAGTGATCTCTTTGAGGTTGACATACCGGACGGTCACGACGCCGTCATAGTCGCAAACATCGTTCATATGTTTTCGCCTGAAAAAAACTTGATGCTCCTGAACCGCATTCGCCAGCGCGTGGTCGAGGGCGCAAAACTGCTACTGATCGGTTTTGGACTGACCCCACACATACAAAGCCGTCATTTGCAGCGCTTATGGTGGCCGAGTTTCAAATCACAACGGGTGAGGGCGATGTCTATAGCGTAGATGAGATCGACAGTTGGCTTAAAACAGCGCACTGGCGAAAGACAGCTACCGGTTTAAGGCCAGTGCCAAGGCCGTAAAGAAAACAGAAAAGGAGACCGCAACACTGACCGCGTCATAAACAGCGACGCATAACTGAGTGTGGGGCAAATCTCGGTGAAAATACCGGGTCAGTTCTCAGTGACATTCAACAGCCTGGCAATCAATTATGAACTGGGATTTCTAGCTTGCGCACCGCGCAATCTGGGGAAGTATCATTCTGATAACATCATCTAAGGATTGATCGCCCAGGCCAATACGCGAGGAAGCAATATGCCACTTTCGATAATAGGGTCAGGCTTCGGTAGAACCGGCACGATGTCTTTGAAAACAGCGCTGAACAAACTCGGCGTAGGGCCTTGTCATCATATGGATGAAATCATCGCAAACCCCGACCAGCTTCCAGTCTGGCGACAAGCGTTGAGGGGAGATGATGTCGACTGGTCAGTGGCGTTTGATGGATATAGCAGTGCGGTCGATTGGCCTGCGGCACACTACTGGGAACAATTGGCTGACGCATTCCCTAAGGCTAAAATCATTCATACAACGCGCACACCGGAGCAGTGGTGGACGAGCTTTTCATCGACTGTGGGCAAGGTCATTGGTATGAAAGGTACATCAGACGGAGCGGAGCAAATTCGCAATGCGCCTGAATTGATCAACGAGATGATCGCGAAGCAAACCTTTGGATCATCTCACGATGACAAATCCGCTGCGTTGCAGGCCTTCGAAAAGCGTGACGCAGACGTGCGATCCTATCCAGCCCAGGACAGAATTCTCATGTTCGACGTGACTGAGGGTTGGAAGCCGCTTTGCGCATTTCTGAGCGTACCCATTCCTAATGAACCTTTTCCACATAGCAACAGCAGGGAGGACTTTTGGGCGCTCATCAAGTCAAAGTTGGGATAAGGAGTTTCTCAGATTAAGCCACAGCGTCTTATGCCTGCAGGAACCGCCGGTGATCGACGGAGAGCGTTCTTTAGGTCGTGTTGACAAAAGAGGTGCTCACCGCGCGCTGATCGTGCTTCAAGCTGGCATCTGCGGTAGAGGCCAGCTTGATATGTTGCCTGGTGTCTGACGAAGGGCAGGTCTTCTAGAACACCACTTTGAGGCCTGCATTTGCGCTCAGGGCGCTGGTATCACCTGCGTTGCTGAGCCCGGTGGCATAAGAGGCTTCGCCAAAGAGATCCACGCGGTCCGTCAGGGC
>NZ_CANLDZ010000030.1:0-36253 GCF_947489545.1 uncultured Ruegeria sp.
GGCGTGTAAGTGTTTGAAATATATAGGTACAAAACTCCTTACCGTACTATTCTGCCCTCAGCCGTAAACGACCCCAACAAAACTTTGCTCTTGATTGTTAGTGCACCGCCACTGCATGATTCCCAACATCAAAACCAAGACAGTAACGACTAAAGCGAGGAGTCTGTCTTGGAAGAGATCATCAAACTCATAAGTGACGCTCATGTAAACCTTTGGGGTATGTCAGGTGATGGCCTTGGCGCAGTTCTCCTGACTGTCATTGCGGTGTCGGCTGTATTTAGCCCGTGGATACGTTCTCTGGATGTGGTGGGCTGGGTCAAAGCATGGCGCAAGTAAACTAGAGACTTTGTTGCAACCAAGTAGAAATGTCACTTTTGGCTTGAGAATAGTTTACAATAAGGAGCGGCGGAGGATGCACTTTCAGGCCCGCTGGCATCTTCATAGAAAGCCTATCTACGTCTTGGATCGTATTGGTCGTTGCTACCACCTCCGGCCACTTCAAAGAGTGATTGGACGAAGTGATAACCAAACAATCGTTAGGTATGAGGGGGCGGTCAGCAAGCTGTATCCGGAAGAGCAATTGGTGAGATTTTATTGGCGGAAAGTCGGTTTATTCGGGAGAGGGACCAATAGGTCAGATGCACCACGATTCTTGATTGATGGAAGGGAGGTGGTTGAGTCACAACTCAACCGCCCTTTCGTGAAGCATTGGGAAAAATCGCTCGGGGCGTACAGTTGACAGTAGGGAGTTCCATTCGGTGAAGTGGAAAAAGCTAGACCAACCTGGAAGTGATGACTGGTAACTCTTTCTTGCTGATCTCGAGAAAAAATGGGTTCAAATTCACCAAACACGCTCGATACTTTGTTGATGAGAATCTTGACGACGGCACGACAGCCTCTCTGAGGCAGCTAAAGATCAACGCCTTCGATGTTTGGGAAGAAGGTCTGGTCAGGGCTCGTTTTACCAACTCGGGCTTGTCGTAGCGAAGGTCGGTTGTGAGCCAAATGGGAGAACGTTGCGCTCTGCGCGAAGGTCTGCAAACGCAATGTTGCTCCAGTTTAAGCCTCAGCGAGATCGAAGATCGAAATGTCTACAAATTCTGTCCGCTATGTCACGCGGCGAAACACCTTCGGTGCTGAGCCTTAGGCAATTCTGTCTTGGAATCGGTGTACAAATCGTGTCGTTGATAAATTGCTTCAGGTCCAATTCACTTGAGATTTTTCGACGTTCTTTCCTATCCGGGTTTGTAACCCTACGCCGCATCTCTTCTTCGGAGCACTGAAGATATACCGGCAGGATCTTCGCGTTGAAGCGGCTCAGAACCTCCTCGTATGCTTCAAGCGTCTCTCGATCTTCTGGGTCCGAGTAGCAGGAGGTCATTATGACCAGAGGCACGTTCTGTTGCGCCACTGTTTCAAGAACCAAGAGCCGAGCGCGTTTTACGAGCTCCCAAAACCCATCCTGTTCAAAGCTCAAAACAGATCGTGCGAGGTCTATCGCAACGTGATTGTCGAACAGACGTGCACCAGTAGTCTCGACTAGTTGCGATGCAACTGTCAGTTTCCCGACCGCCGGAGGCCCATGAAGGTAGATCAGCTGCATTTGCCATTCACCTGTATCAGAAGCCTTTCTGAGACAAACTCTACAACACAAATAGGCAACAAACCGAATCCTCGAAAGCAGACTTTGGCGCAGTTGCGGTGGATCGCAGCTAAGTCCGCTCTCTCGCCTTTCCAATCTGGGAAATCCAACGTCCGGTTTCTGCGGACCACGACGTGCTGCGCTAGCAAAATCACTCGTGCTAGCGGAGGTCCGGAAAGGGCTCTTTTGACCAGTAGTCCCTGCGATCCGCAGTGAACGACGGCACCGAGCCCAACTTTTCAAAATTCGGCAGCGCAGCTGGGGTCTGCTCCGGCTCAGTGCAGAATGACACCTTAAGCTCCAAGCACGCGTCTGCCGTACTCACGTAGATTGCCGTTGGGATCGACGTATCGGTAGAGGGTGACGGGTTTTATGCCAAGCTCTTCACAAAGTTCGGAGACGGAAGTGTCCCTGTTTGCCATAGCTGCCTGAGCCATTCGAACTTGGGCTTTAGTGAGAGCGAACTTTCGACCACCTTTACGACCACGTGCACGGGCGGCTTGAAGCCCAGCCATTGTACGTTCCCGGATCAGTTCACTTTCGAACTCGGCCAATGCGGCGAAAATCCCAAATGACAGACGGCCAGCGGCGGTCGTCGTGTCGATCTGCGCCCCCAGGCCTGTGAGCACCTTCAGCCCGACGCCTCGTTCGTACAGCGCGGTTGTCGTTTTCACCAGATGGTTCAGGCTGCGCCCCATCCGATCCAGTTTCCAGATCACCAGAACGTCGCCTTCACGCAGGGCTTTTAAACAGGCCTCCAGGCCGGGGCGTTGATCTTTCTTGCCTGAGGCCTGATCGGAATAGATCTGGTCGGAACCGACACCAGCGGCGACAAGTGGGGGTCGAGTCTGGCTGGGGGCGAAATCGTATCATAAGCACGGATTGTCATGGTTTTGGCCATCTGTATTCGCCGGTGAGCAAGATATGCGCCCATCCGAGCGGAGAAATGTGCGCCAACAGTCCAGGGGAACAATCCAATCCTTCTTGTGATCGTTGAACGACTGCCCTGCCAAGATGATCGGTGTTCCAATAGATAATGATGGCTGCTAGCAGGTTGAGACCCGCCAGTCTGTAGTGCTGTGCCTCGGTGGTTCGATCCCTGATCTCCCCCTGTCGGCCGATACGCAGCGCGTTTTTCAAGGCATGGTGTGCCTCGCCTTTGTTCAGGCCGATCTGTGCTCGACGCTGCATATCAACATCGAGCAACCAGTCGATAATGAACAGCGTTCGCTCAATCCGGCCAATCTCCCGAAGGGCAACCGCCAGATCGTGCTGGCGCGGAAAGGATGCGAATTTGCGCAGGAGCTGGCTTGGTGGCATATGACCGGCGGCCATCGTCGCAGCGCTCCGCAGGATATCAGGCCAGTTTTCGACAATGGTGTTTTCTCTGATTTTGCCACCGATCAGACCTTTGAGCTCGTTCGGCGCCGCTGCCGGATCGAAGACATACAGACGTTTTGATGGAAGATCGCGGATGCGCGGGATGAACCGGTAAGAGAGAAGCGAGGTTACAGCGAAGACGTGATCTGTGAACCCGCCTGTATCGGCATATTGCTCTCGGACTTTTCGTCCGGTTGGGTTCATCAGAAGGCCATCGAGAATATAGGGTGCTTCGCTGACAGTCGCGGGTATGTCCTGGGTGGCGAACGGCCCGAACTGATCCGAGACATGAGTGTAGGCTTTCAGGCCCGGATCACCGCCATATTTGGCATTGATCAAATTCATCGCCTCTCCCTGTCGGGTCGTCGGAAAGAACTGACCATCGCTTGAGGCAGTGGTGCCAGTGCCCCAGAACACCGCCATCGGCAGCGAGGATTGTGCCTCGATGACCATGACCAGAGCCTGATTGATCGCCTCACTTTCAATGTGCCAACGCGACAGGCGAGAAAGTTGGAAGTATTCATGTGTATTCGATGCCTCTGCCATCTTGCTCAGGCCGAGGTTCAAGCCTTCCGCGAGAAGCACATTCAGCAGGCCGATCTTGTCCTTACACGGCACGCCGGTTCTGAGATGCGTGAAGGCATCCGTGAACCCGGTGGCCTTGTCCACCTCCAGCATGATCTCAGTGATGCGAACATCAGGAAGACGCCGATACAGATCGAGCACAAGCTGATCGGCTTCGGCGGGAATATTTGAGGTTAGCCTGTCCAGCTTGAGAGACCCGTTCTCGATGGAGCCACCCGGAATGGCACCGCGCTTTGCAGCCTTTGCAAGATTTTCCAGGCCAATGGCAATGCGCGCCTTTCTGTCTTTCAGCCATTCGAAAGGCTCATAGGGAACGCTGAGACGGGCTGTATTGTGTACGGCAGCAAGAGGAACAAGCGCGTCCCTGACATCGGCGTAGCGACGTGAGTGCGGCAGCCAAATATCTCCGGATCGAAAGGCATCCCGCAAATGCGACAAAACCGCCACCTCCCACAGCCGAAAGTCGCCCGGCTCTTGCGCCTGTAGATGGCGATACCATTTCGAATTTCGCCGCAGAAAGCTGGTCGGTCGGAGGGTCTTGCTTCTTCCGTCGCCAACAATCTTTGCCGCGTTGAGCAATGGCTCACAGACCGGAGCCGATTTCATGTCGAGAAGTCTTATCATGCGTGGCGCATATCGTCTGAACCGATGAAACCCTTGAGAAACATGGGTTAACGGGTCAGCTGCCATGGTATCGGTCAATGCCTTGGCCGTTGCTACCAGGGTTTCCAACGCATTCCATCCCCCGATGGCTGTGACCGCATTATCAAGAGGAGCGTCATCCCCGTGCGCTTCGATCAGCGCTGAACCCAAATCTGAAAATCCTGCCAGTGTGGTCCGCAATGTGGACTTCGAGTTCGCGAAGCGGGCATCGCAGAGCTTGTTGGCCTCACGCCAGGTCTTTCCCACGATCCGGTCATGGGTTTCCACGATCGCATCCGCGATCGCAGCTTTCCACTCGACGGCACAAACTGCCAGGATGGCAAGCCGACGATCACTGGTAATGTCTTTCAGGCCGTCGGTGAAATAGCGCTCACCCTGGCGTCGAAGTCGCGTGACCCGATGAGGAGGAACTCCACTTAAGAGATCGGAAGGCAGTGACAGGCCCTGCAAGAACTCCAGCCGGTCCAGTAATCGGTTGACATCTGCGGAATTGTGGCCGACCCCGAATTGGCGCAACCAGATGAAGCGGCTCAGACGACCATCCACATCTTCTGTCAGCAAAGCGTCAAGCTGGTTGCGCAATTCGTCGCTGAGTTGGTTTACGATCCGACCCTCGATCCGTCGTTCGGCGGCGACAAGCGCATCGGCGCATGTACGTTCAATCGTTGTAATTGCCGGAAGGATTACTTGCGTTCGGCGGCACTCCTCCACAAACCTCCGGGCCAGGTCTTCATTGGATTGCGCCTGTTCTGCCTGTTTGTCCAACCAGCTATTGAGGCCGCGAGCGACACGCCCCGTGAACATTTTGTAGTCATAGATATTTCTAAGATCGATCAGATGCCGCCGTCGCGTCACGTCTGTTTCTGCGTATCCTGCGAGATCTTCGCCCGACAGTCCAAGCTGCGCGGCAACGAAGTCGGACATTTCCATCGGGATGGCTTCCCCTGCCTCCAACAACCGTCCAGGGTAGCGAAACGCACAAAGCTGGAGAGCAAAGCCGAGCTGGTTCCGCGCCAAACGCCGTTCCCTGATGTGCTCGATGTCGTCATCGGCCAGGGTGTAGTGCCGTAACAGCGACGCCTGATCTGTCGGAATATCAAAAAGGACTGAGCGAGCTCGATCAGTCAGAATTTGGCGTCTTGGCATTGAGAATTGTCCTTGTTAATCATATGTCTGTTTGAGACACATTCCGCACCAGCAAAATCAACGACTTGCAAGGCAAAAATCCGAGAGGGTTCAATTGGGACAGCGCGCCGCCATCTACGCTCGGGTTTCGACCTCGGACCAATCCTGCGAACGGCAGATTGCAGATCTGACCGCATTCGCAGAGCGCGGCGACTACGAGGTGGTGAACATCTTTAAGGAAACAGCATCAGGCACCAAAACCAATCGGGCAGCGCGCAACCAAATCATGAAGCTTGCTCAGGCCCGCCAAATCAACGCCATCCTTGTCACAGAACTATCCAGATGGGGTCGTTCAACGAAAGACTTGCTGGAAACGCTGGATCAATTGGCCGGTTGGGAGGTGTCCGTAGTGGCCATGAGCGGTATGACCTTCGAACTCAACACGCCGCATGGTCGGATGATGGCAACGATGTTGGCCGGAATCGCCCAGTTCGAGCGTGACCTGCTCAGCGAACGTGTCAAATCCGGCCTTGCCGCCGTCCGTGCGCGGGGTAAAAAGCTAGGCCGCCAGCCGGGACAACGCCCAAAATCTGACAAGCTCGCGCCGCAAGTTATCCAAGCCGTCGCCGATGGGCGGTCCTACCGCTGGATCGCCCGAGATCTCGGCATCTCAAAGAACACTGTGCTCGAAATTATGAAACGACATCGACAGTCATCGTAGTCCCGACGAGCCTCCGGACCACAACACCGGACATTCGCGCAGCAGGCAGCGAAACTTGGCAGTGTCGTCTTGCGACAATTTAGTACAGAGATCTGGTTAAACATGGCGGCTATGTGGACGAGGACGAAACCGCTCTCGCGGTATTGGCGCTTGTAGCGACTGGTGCGCGCTGATTTGGGCGGCTTGGATTTTGCGAACTGACGCGCCTGTCTGACGATTGGGACCTTCTCAATCTGATGACAGGAGGTTTCGATGTCAGATCAGTATGTACCCGCGCTGCGCCGCCGCTTTCTCGAAGACATGCGGATCAAGGGGCTGCGGCGCGGCGCGAAGATCGGCCATTCATGTGAAACGCAGCAAGGTTCGGCGATCCAGAACCCTTTGGACCTAATCAGCCTGCTGGCAGTCGCGTAAAATATAATACGGTGGTTCCTATAGCAAATAACAGTACCGTCTCAAGGCACACGATGATCAAGGCGGTCGGGCCGACGTTTGAAAGGCTCTTCAGTGAAGTCTTGATCCCGATCCCAACAATGCCAATGATCAGCAACCAGCTTGAAACCGTAGACAAGGTGCTTACCACAAGTGCTGGCAGCAATCCGGTACTGTTGATGATCATGGCAGCCGCAAATCCGTAGACGAACCATGGGACGCCCCTGCCTTTCCCGGCACTGACCTCTTTGCGATAAGCAAATGAGATCAGAACAATCACCGGCACAAGAAGCGACACGCGAAACAACTTGATCACGGTGGCTGTCGTGCCCGCTTCTTCCGAGATCGAAAATCCCGCACCAACGACCTGAGCCACGTCATGAATCGTGACACCAAGCAGTACACCAATTGTTTGATCATCAAACCCAATGGCCTGCCCTAGAATTGGGTAAATGATCATTGCCGCTGTCGACAGCGTTGTCACGGCTACGACGGTAAACGCGGTGTCGCGTTCTTTGGTTTCGGAATTTGGCAAGGCGGCAGATATCGCCAATGCGGCTGATGCACCGCAAATGCCAACGGATCCACCTGTCAGAATCCCAAATTTGACTTTGCGCCCTAACACGTGGGACAGGGCCACACCAACGAGAACCGTAAACACCACAGCGCCGACCACCAATAAGACGACGTCACCCCCCAATGATCTGATCTCGGCCACGGTGATCTTCAGGCCAAGCAATGCGACGCCGAGTTTCAGCAGATCAGATGCCGCGAATTGAACGCCAGGGAAGGCTTTTTCATCTTCGGCCAGAAAATGCAGGCTTAGCCCCAACAGCAATGCAAACAGCATGGTCGGTGCTGAATAGTGATCTGACAAAAAACGTGCGGCCGTTGCAACGATTGCACAAGTCAATACCCCCGGAAAAATCGGGGTCAAAGGTTTCATGTTCATGGTGTTCAGACGTGCACGATTTGGAAATAAGGCAGAAGACCCGTTTTAGGTTGGCAATTGAGATAGAGAAACTCGGCGGCCTCATTCAGCACGTAAATCTCGTGATACGTGCGCAGTTCAAGGTCTTCCTGATATTTCGCCCGCTCGGCAAGTGCGCGGGTATAAATCGCCAGATGCGTTGGGTGGTGCTCAGCCCAGTCTTCGAGATCCTTGAAGCTCAGGAAAAATCCCATGGAATAAGCTTCGGCGGCCTCGGATCCGGTTTCGTCCAGATAGGTCACTTGCCTTAGTGATGCACAGCCCGTTTCGGTCGGATTTTTGCGCAAAAAATCCATTCCAGCGTCAAGTTTTGGGGCAAGGTTTTTTCGATAGCTTTGCAGTTGTTCATTGCCGCAGGCCTCCCAAGACACGCCGGACCTGATCATGCAGAGGTTTTTTGGGAAGCGTGTGACGCGCAGGTTTTGACCAAATGTTTGTCGGTCCGGCACAGGTTCTAGCGACATATTTTCGGTCGGGCCCAATGTGTCATACGCAGAGGCCGCGAAACGGTCCCGCGCGGCCCCCCAGTAGGCACTTTCGTCCATCGGCTTGATCTTGGAATATGGGCAGGCCGAAAGGCCGCGAATGTATTCTTTGAATGCAATGGTCTCGCGATAGGGCGTCGGCACCGAAAAGGTTTCAAACCACAAACCGTAGTCCAACACAGTCGCATCGTGACTTGCCCACCACTGGTCAAACCCTGACCGCCAATGGCTGAATGTGTCTGGGGCCAGCCAATAGGCAACAACAAAGGTGTTGATATAGCCCTCGGGGTCGGTAAACCGGGCAAAATCGAAATGTGCAGGGCGATGTTCCCCGTCCAGTACCGCATGCGCCAACTCAATGAAGTCCTTTGCCCGGCCCGACGCAGATTGCTTGCCAAACACCGCCACGCGAACATCGCGCACGCTCTCCTCAAGTTCGGAAGAGTAGCGTTGCACCATGGGGGCGTGGCCTTTGGGTTTGCGCATGGGAAATTTACGCACGGAGGTCTCTAAGTTCATTAATTCATGTCCTGACTGTTGCAGAGTTTAGCGGGAAATTGTCTGCCAGATACCTTCTTTTTCCATCGCGGCACGGACACCAAGGTCCTGCTCCATCCGGTCATGGAATGCATTGAGGTTGGTGTAGTCTTTGTGATCGTCATCGAACTGCATGTAGGACCAACGGATCATCGGGAACAAAAGTGCATCTACGATAGATTTCTTGTCCCCCAGCATAAATGCGCGCCCCTCAAGATGCGCATTCAGAATTTCAAAATTGCGATAACATAGTGCCAGGGCCGCCTCGCGCGCTTTTTCATTATCCGCAATCGCGTAGCGGTCTGGCAGGAACAACAGATGAAACGGCGGATGCACATCGCTTGCAAGATACAGCAGCCAGCGGTCGGTTTGATAAGCCGTCTGGTGGTCTGTTGACGGCCCAAGTTCCGAGCTGGGATTGGATCGGACCAGGTGTTTCATAAGCGCCCCAACTTGGGTCAGGACCGTCCCGTCATCCATCTTCATGAAACCGACGGTTCCAGTGGCGTTGTGTTCATACAGGACATCATCAAAGAACTCGGCGGTGTGTAGGTCGTAGTCAAGGTTGAGCCAGTTCAGAACGATATGCGGCGCAAGGGAGCTGGCGTGCGGTTTGATGAAAAGTTGCATTTCGACGTTCCTTTGCTTGGCGGTTGCGCAGGCGTGAACCAATGCGCACCCGCGTCTGATGTCAGGCCGATTGCGTGTCTTCCGATTTGGCAAAAACCCCTGCCAGCGTTGCAGTTGCAACGGCGAACCCGACACCGATAGCCATCGACAGGCCAATATTCAAAATCGCATTCGTGTCGATTGATCCCGACAGCAATGCCGGTCCGCCAGCCTCGTTGAGAATGACAAATGCTGCAACGCAGGCCAGCGCATGCATCGTGATGGGCACTGCAGCCAGTATTGCGAACCGGCTGGTCAGAACGGCAATTCCGGCCGAAACGAACACAACCACTGCGGCCCAGACGGGCACTCCCAATATTCCGCCAACCGGCGTTCCGGTGATCAGATACATGGTTATGCCGCCCAAGGCGGTCCCGAACAGTGCCGCCGCCAAGGTGCTGCGAACATTGGAAATCTGGCCGCCAGAATGGAAGAAGGACGCCCAGGCCACGAAGGCCGCCCAAAGCGATAAACTGCCGCCGAATTGCATGAAGGAAAAGGTCGCAAGCGCTCCACAGATCGCCAAAGCCAAGGCCATAGAGTTGAGTTGTGTCATCGTTCGTCCCTCGGAAGGTTGTCAGGTGTTTCGTTTAAAATCATGTTTTCCATAATTCAGAAACGCTTTCTACAAATTGCTGAAACATGACTGCTTTGTCAAGGTTTTCCAAAAAAATGCGCCATTTTAAGATATTTACGTAGAGGTTCTTCAAATTCGCTTTCCATAAATTGGAATTAATTTCCGTATTGTAGAATTTCGCGTGTTGACAGCACCAACCTAGGCGATATCATGTTTGCAGATTGAAGGAGCGCATCTTGGATAAGGCCGTAGTAAAAGCATTCCGATTGCTGGAGATTCTCGCGCGCAGCAACACTCCAATGGGTGTGACGGCATTGTCCGAAGATGCCGGCCTTGGCAAAAGCAATGTGCACCGTCTTTTGCAAACAATGGCAGAGCTTGGGTATGTGGATGCCAAGGGCGGCGGCGACTATAGTGCCAGCCTGCGAATTTGGGAGCTTGGGAGTTTCGTTTTTGCACGGTTAAGCATCCGCGAAGTAGCTCGCCCAATGATGGAAGATCTGGCGCGCATCAGCCGCGAAACCGTCCACCTGTCGGAGCTTCACCATGGCGAAGTGCTCTACATCGACAAAATCGAAAGTTCCGAACCCGTACGCGCCTACACCCAGCTCGGCGGGCGCGCGCCTGCCTATTGCACCGCGACGGGCAAGGCGATGCTGGCCTTTGCCGGCGCGGATGAACGGGCTGCTTGCCTGACCGACGCGCAGGCTTTTACCTCCAAGACAATCAACGCCCCAGAACGGTTTGAGGATGAGGCAGACCGCATCCGCATCCAGAAATACGCGATCAATCGCGGCGAATGGCGTTCGGATGTGCTGGGCCTTGCCGCGCCAATTGTTGACGGAACTGGCAAGGTGATCGCAGCGATCGGAATTTCTGGCCCAGCCAGCAGGTTGGACCCGCAAGAGTTGGAAACCATGGCACCACGTGTCGTCGCACATGCAGAAAGTTTGTCGCGTGCGATGGGCTGCTCAGAACATTCATGGGCGACGCTAGGCACAGCGCTGCCCACGTCAAGAAGAGAACCAAACGACGAACACCCGTCGATCTGAAAATTTAGAAATCCAGTCTTGTCGCCGCTGAACTCTTGTCCAGCTGACAGGGAAGGTCTGTCAAAAGGACACAATATGCACCCGCTTCAAGGCATCAGAGTCATCGAATTTTGCGAAGTCGCAGCAGGCCCGTTTTGCGGCATGCTTTTGGCGGACATGGGGGCCGAGATCATAAAGGTGGAACGTGCCCAAGGCGATGCAATGCGCAGCTGGCCGCCGATTTCCGCTGGGTATTCCGAAAATTTCGCGTCGCTGAACCGCGGCAAGAAGTCGGTCGTCTTGGATCTGAAATCCGAAGAAGGCGTCGCCGCCGCACACGACTTGATCATGTCTGCGGACGCCGTGATTGAGAACTTTCGCCCCGGCGTGATGGACCGCAAGGGTCTTGGCTACGACGCGATGTCCCAGATCAAACCCGAACTGATCTATTGTTCCATCTCGGCCTTTGGGCAAAGCGGCCCGCGGTCGCGCGAAGGCGGGTTCGACCTGACGATGCAAGCCATGGCAGGCGTGATGTCCGTGACAGGCGAACCTGGCGGTGCACCCGTCAAATGCGGCGTTCCTCTGTGTGATTTCGTATCTGGGCTTTATGGAGCTTTCGGCGTTGTATCCGCGTTTCGCACAGCCAGTGAGACCGGCAAAGGTGCGCATCTGGATGTCGCCATGCTGGGCGCGACACTTGCAATTGGCGCGCTGCAAACCAGCGAGTATTTTGGCACTGGGCAAGATCCGCGTAAACTCGGCTCCGCTCATCCGCGCAATGCGCCCTATCAGGCGTTTCGGGCGGCGGATGGATATTTCGGTATGGCGGCAGGAAATAACAAGCTGTGGGCGTCGGTATGTGGCGTCGTCGACCGCGAAGATTTGGTCGCAGAGGACCGCTTTTCCAACCCCACGCAGCGCGCTGCAAACCAGACCGAGCTGCTCGAATTGCTGGAAACCGTGTTTGTCACGAAGCCGGTGCAACACTGGTTGGATGCTTTTGCCGCCGCAGGTGTGCCAAGCAGCCCGATCAACACCTACTCGCAAGCATTGGGCGATCCGCAAGTGGCCCACATGGGGTACGTGCAGGATTTGGCATTGCCCAATGGGGCGCAAACCAAAACCTTTGGCTCACCGATCTTGTTTGATGGCGCGCCAAACCCAATTGGAAGCGCGCCACCTGTTCTGGGTGCAAATACCGACGAGGTTCTCAGGGCCCTGCGCGAGGAAAAAACGGTTCGGGCCCCTGCATGATCCTGCCCGTCGTCACCGTTGAACAGGCAAAGGGCGTTTTGACCCTAACCCTGAACAGACCAAAAGCTGCCAACGCTTTGTCGCTGGACATGGCCGAGGCGATCCTTGCGGCCCTTGAAGCCTCGCGCGACGTGCAACTGGCGGTGATCAAAGGGGGCGGGCGCAATTATTGCGCAGGGTTTGACTTGTCTGATGTTGCTGCGGTGTCAGACGGGGATTTGCTGTGGCGCTTTGTTCGGATCGAAGCGATGCTTCAGGCTGTCCATCACGCACCATTCCCAACCCTTGCACTTGCTCAGGGCCACGCAATTGGCGCGGGTGCTGATCTCTTTACGGCGTGTTCACAGCGCGTCATGACCCCGGATGCGAAACTGCGCTTTCCAGGGTGGCATTTCGAGCTGGCATTGGGCTCGCGACGTTTGACACGTCTGGTTGGCCGCGATTTTGCGCAGGACATTTTGATCGATGCGCGTACCATATCCGCACAAGAGGCCGCACAAAGTGGACTGGCTAGCGCGATAGCGCCACAAGATAACTGGCCCGCGATGATAGACCAATTCATGAAGCGCACCGGTCAACTGCCTGCCTTCAGTGTCCAAGCAATGCGCGGCCTGACAACCTGTGACAGCCGTGCCGAAGACATGGCAGCCGTGGTCGCCACCGCAGGACGGCCGGGACTGAAAAAGCGCATCCTTGGTTATCAGGCTGCCGTTGCGTCCGAACGTGAAAAGAGGAGACAAGCGTAATGGTTGATAAATCCCTCACCGATTACCGGGGCGTTCATGATCTTGGCGGATTGCTGTGCGAACCCTTTGCCGCAGACGAACATGATTATGCCCCATGGGAAAAACGGGTACATGCGGTGCGCGAGCTACTGGCCACCAAAGGCCTGTTGCGCGTGGATGAGCTGCGCCGTGCGGTCGAAGGATTGGGTGCCGAGAAATACCAGCGCCTCACCTATTACGAACAATGGATTTGGGCCATGAGCCAGATCATGCTGGAACGCGGCCTGCTCACCGATGCCGAAATCGGTGCACGGGTCGAAGAGGTGCGCAAAAGGGTCGGCGCAGATGGATAGACCAAGGTATTCCCAGGGCGACCAGGTGCGCGTGCGCGATGCCTATCCAATTGGGCATTGCCGCACACCCTTCTACATTCGTGGACTGACCGGCAAGGTAGAGCGGTGCTGCGGGCATTTCGCCAATCCAGAGGAACTTGCCTATCGCCGAGACGGCAAACCCGAAATCCCGCTTTACCGCGTTCGGCTGCTGATGTCGTCGATGTGGCCCGACTATGCGGGTACCGGACAAGACACGCTTGAAGTTGAGGTATTTGAACACTGGCTGGAGGACCTTTGATGCACGACCACGCAGACCATCATCATCCACATCCCAATCAGCCTGACGAGGAAGATGGCCCCTTCACGGAATTCCGCTTTCTCGAGATTGCGCTGCGTGAACTGCTGATCGAAAAAAAAGTCATCTCGCAAGAAGAGCTACATCATACCTATGAGATCATGGACCGGCGCGGGCCACACAATGGCGCGCGAATGGTTGCCAAGGCATGGTGCGATCCTGATTATCTCTCCTTGATTCGCACGGACGCAACCGAGGCTGCCAAAGCCATCGGGCTGGAACCGACCTGGCTGAACCTCATTGCGCTGGAAAACACCCAAAATGTGCACAACGTCGTCGTGTGCACGCTATGTTCATGCTATCCATGGCCGCTTCTGGGACTTCCGCCTGATTGGTACAAAAGCCGCGCCTATCGCTCTGAGGTTGTGCGCAATCCGCGCAAGGTTCTAGCCGAGTTCGGGACTAAGTTACCCGACACGACAGAGGTTCGGGTGCACGATAGCAGCGCAGATATGCGCTATCTTGTGGTGCCACAAAGGCCCGCTGGCACAGACGGGTGGAGCGAGGAGAAACTCGCCGCGCTTGTCACGCGCGACAGCATGATTGGTGTTGTTCCAGCATCACCGGCACAAAAGTGCTAACCGTGAAAAATCCCGCCGATCTGTCCGCCATCGAAGCCCGCCGCAGCATCGGTGCCCGAGAGCTGTTGCCAAGCGATCTCGTCGATGCTTGCATCGCACGCATTGAGGCGCGAAACCCTGCCGTGAATGCCGTCATCACGACCGACTTTGAAGTCGCTCGTGCGACAGCCGCCGCCGCAGACGCCGCCCTGAATACCAGCACCGCCTTGCCCGCGCTGCACGGATTGCCCGTTCTGATCAAAGATCTGAGCCGCACGAAAGGCCTACGCACGACATTTGGCAGCCGTTGCTTTGCGGACCATGTGCCCGATCACGACGATATTGTTGTCGAACGGTTGCGCAGTGCCGGGGCCATCGTTTTAGGCAAGACTAACACACCTGAATTTGGCGCAGGTGCCAACACCTCGAACCTCGTGTTCGGCGCGACTGGTAATCCCTACGACCCTTCCGTCACCTCTGGCGGATCATCGGGTGGATCGGCGGCAGCACTTGCCAGCCACATGGTGCCACTGGCATCTGGCTCTGATCTGGGCGGTAGCCTTCGGATTCCGGCGTCATATTGCGGCGTCGTTGGCATGCGCCCCTCGCCGGGTGTTGTGGCGTCGCGCAGCCATGTGTCAGGCTTTTCGCCCCTCTGGACCGATGGACCAATGGCGCGCTCGGTCAAGGATCTTGCGCTTATGCTCTCGGCGATCTCTGGGTTTGACGTGCGCGATCCACTCTGCGCACCGGGCTTGGATTTCTCCTTCAATGAGCTTCACCAAATCGAAGACCTTGCCCTCGCACGGGTCGGCTTTTCGACTGATCTGGGCGTCGCAGACGTCGAAACCGATATCGCCGCGCTCTTTGCGGGACGTCGATCGGCGATCGGGCAACATTTCCGGTCCGCACAAGCTCTCGACATTGATTTGTCTGACGCAGCGGACATTTTCCGTGTCTTGCGTGCCGAAAGCCTTTACGCCGCCTATGGGGCATTAGCAGAAGCCCGACCCGATGAAATCGGGCAGAATGTGCGCGTGAATATACTTGAGGCAACATCGCTGAGCCTTGCTGATACGGCGCAGGCAGACGCTGGGCATACGAAACTATACCGCGATTTCCAGCAGCTTTTTCAGCACATCGACTACCTGATTTGCCCCGCCACGGCAGTTTCGCCGTTTCCTGTTGCGGACAATCACCCCGTGGCGATCAACGGCAAACCGCTGACAGAATATTACGCGTGGTACGCGATCACCTGGGCGCTTTCATTGACCGGTTGCCCGGTCATTACGCTGCCCTGTGGATTTGACGCCAAGGGCATGCCGTTCGGCATTCAAATTGTTGGTCCGCGCCACTCAGACGCGAAGTTGCTGCGAATCGCTCATAGTCTGGAACTGGCCCTTGCAGCGGATGGACTGGGTCGCGTGTCGCCAAAATTTGACGCAGAAGCCAGTGATACCCCCGAATGAACGGCAATTGTTCCGCGATACAGAATACGTACGTTTATATCAGAATAGTGGCCCGATTTTTCTTGCTATGAATCCCATGTCGCATAAATATGGAACGTAATTCTATTATATAGAAAATATATATGGAGGACGAAATGCTAGATTACGCCTATGACCTAGGGGCCTACAGCCGCCCGATCACGACCACCTCTGCCGACGCACAGACCTGGTTCGATCGAGGCTTGAACTGGATCTTTGGCTATCATCACGAAGAAGCCGCCGTTTGCTTTGAGCATGCCCTGAAGGCCGATCCAAATTGCGCCATGGCGCACTGGGGCCTCGCCTACATTATCGGACCAAACTACAACAAGCCGTGGGAGCTGTTCACACCCGAGCAAGTGCTTAAAACGCTAGCGCAGTCGCGCGCGGCCATCGCAAAGGCCAAGGCGGCGATGGAGGGCGCGTCGGATGTCGAAAAGGCGCTGATTTCGGCACTGGAATCCCGTTATCAATCCAATGAACCCGTGCCTGACCTCTACACGTGGTCCGCCGCTTACGCCAACCAGATGCGCAAGGTCTACGACCAATTCCCCGATGACCCCGATGTAACTACCCTATTTGCGGAATCCATGATGAACCGGACACCTTGGCAGATGTGGAATCCGCGCACGGGCGAGCCAAACCCGAACGGCGACACCTTGGAATGCCGCGCGGTGTTGGAAAGCGGGCTGGACAAGGTCGAAGCGCGCAGCCCCGCAAGACATCCGGGCCTTTTGCACCTCTACCTCCACCTAATGGAAATGTCGCCCGTCCCCGAAGTCGCCCTGCGCTACGCAGACGAGCTGCGCGAAATGGTCCCCTCCGCCGGGCATCTCGCGCATATGGCGACACATATCGATGTGTTGTGCGGCAACTATCAAGACGTGGTCACATGGAACCAAAAGGGTATCATCGCGGATGAAGCCTATTGGGAACATTCCGGCGCGATGAACTTCTACTCCATGTACCGCGTCCACAATTATCACTTCAAACTCTACGGCGCGATGTTCCTGGGGCAGTTCCGTCCGGCGATGGAAGCAGTCGAAGGGATGTTGAAAACCATTCCGGATGAGCTGATCCGCTCCGAAGACCCGCCCATGGCTGACTGGCTGGAAGGGTATATGTCGATCAAAACCCACGCCCTTGTCCGCTTTGGCCGCTGGCAGGAACTGATCGACGAACCGCTGCCGGAACATGCCAGTGACTACTCCATGACAACCACGCTGAACTGGTACGGCAAGGGCATTGCTCATGCCGCGCTCAAGCAGCACGGTAAAGCCGATGCCGCGCGCCAGAAGTTTGAAGAGGCCGCAGCGATAGTGCCTGAAACGCGCCATATCCACGTGGTGCAATGCACCCAAATTCTGGAAGTCGCGCGCGAGATGCTCAACGGAGAGATTGAGTACCATCGCGGCAATTACGACGTCGCCTTTGCCCGTCTGCGCAAAGCGGTCGAGCTGGAAGATGCGTTGCCCTACGACGAACCTTGGCCTTGGATGATGCCCAGCCGTCATCCGCTTGGCGCGCTGTTGTTGGAACAGGGGCATGTCGAAGAGGCTGCAGCAGCCTACGAGGCTGATCTGGGCATGAACGACACCTGCATCCGGTCCAATCGCCATCCTAATAATGTCTGGGCTTTGAAGGGGTTACACGATTGCTACATGGCGCTTGGCAAGGCGAAAGAGGCGGCAATGATCAAGCCTCAGCTGGACTTTGCGCTCAGCCGTGCTGATCGCGAAGTCTATTCGTCGTGTTTCTGCAGCGCAAAAAAGGCAGCATGAAAATGCTCTCCCTGACCGATGTGGTGGTTCAGCTGAACCGCCGCATCGTGGAGCATTTGAAGTGATCATATTCGCGCCCCATAAACGTGCACCTCTTACCCGTGTCAGCGCCTTGGGTGTCATGGTTATCCTCAGCGCTTGGGCCTTGCTGATTGTCGCGCAAAACAGCGCGCTATCCCCCTACATTCACCACGGTGATTGGACACAAGCGGGGCTGTTGGGAACAATCTGCGGGCTTGGCGCCGCAAATTTCGGCCAGTTCGCCGGACTGCTCACAGGATGGGTCGTCATGCTGTTTGCAATGATGGGCCCTGTCGCCTTCCGGAACCTTGCCCCTGCTGGCGATTTTTCGTACCGCGCGGCATTGGGATACCTGACGGTTTGGGTCTGTGCCGGTGTGCTTCTGCATGGGGTCGGGTACGGTGTGCAGGCCGCCGCCCGCCGCTCTGACTGGCTGATCTTCAATGGCTGGAGCATAGGTGCCGCCGTTCTCGCCCTTGCCGGCCTTCATCAATTTTCCGATTCCAAGCGCGACCCTTTGCCGATCTGCGCAATGTGCAATGTACAGCTGTCCACCGATCTTTTCACCTTGGGGCTGCGTCACGGGCTGAATTGTGTGCGGAGTTGCGGTTTGTTGATGTGTCTGATGTTTATTTTTTTTCCCGCAAATGTGCTGTGGATGGTGTTGATCACGGTCCTGATAGTCATGGATCGCAACAGCCCCCGCCTGCGTCGCGACATAGGAAGCGGTCTGATCTTCGCGGCAGGCTGCATAGTGGCGGTGAACTTGTCTTGATCCGCTGAGGCGACGAAAGAACGTTCTAGACTGCGCGTCAATGCGGATGTGGCGAAATGTTCTCTTTGGCAAGTGAAGAGAAGAACATGCGACGCTGTGTACGGGTTTATGCGCGTAAACGCGCCAACAAAAGTTTCATCGCTTCCTCAAACCGTTTTGGATCTTGCGCAACGCGGGCCGACAGTTGCGCGCCTTCCAGCAGGGGCAAAGTGGCCGCTGCTTCGGATACGGGATCAACGACGTTCGGGATCGTTCCGTCATCTTTACCGCGCGAAAATGTCTTGGCAAGCCAATCCATCATCATCGACCTGAAACGGTTCATTTCCGCAATCGTTTCCGTGGAAAGACTTTCTGTGCTGGTAGAAAACGACACACATAGGCAGAGGCTTTGTCCGCCCTCAAGCGCACCGTGATATCTGGCAACGAGTGCTGTTAAGCGCGTTGCACCGCTCATATGCTCTTGATCGATTTCGGCGCAGGCGGTTTCTAAATCGGTGTAGTAACGCTGCATCAGGGCGACGGCCAAAGCCGCCTTGCTGGCAAAGTGGTGATGAATGCTGGCCTTTGTGATCCCGACATCAGCGGCCAGATCAGCATAGCTGAACCCGTCAAAGCCGTGTTTGCGGGCCGCGCTTTCCGCTGAATTCAGCAATGCTGTCTTAGTGTCTGTCCGCATACCTTATCCAAGCCGTTCTGCGTTAAGGCCAACTAGAGCATTTTCGGTCGCCTCCAAAGCACCTTCAATATAGCCTCCAAATTCAGGCGCCACTTCTGTCCCTGAAAAGTGCAGCTTTCCGTTCCAAAGCTCAGTCATTGCAGGGGGCAGTCCGTATGTCGGATGGGCATGGAGCGGCGCTTTATCCGCCTCGGTCGAGGTGTAGCGATCAAAGGCCCAGTCTTTCAGAACGAGTTCTCTTGGTTCAGCGGCTTCGGGACCGAACAGTCGCCTCAATTGTGCATGGAGGTGGCTGCGAAGCACCTGTTCATCGGCACGGCCTTGGGGTGGAACACCAATGAAGCCAAAGAGCGCGTATGGTCCCCCCTCACGCGGTGACGCATCGTGAGTTTCAACCATAGGGCCTTTGCGGCTCATCGCGTCGCCCGACAGTCCCTGATCACGCCAAAATGGGGTGTCGTAAACTGCGACAGCTTTGGCTTGCCCTGCCATCCATGTCGCGATTCCGGTCATGGCGTGCGTTGTTTCGGCGGGCAATTCAGGTGAAAACTCAATCTCCGCCGCAATGCGTGGAGGCATGGCCAAGACAACTTGATTTGCCGAAACGCATTCGCCATTTGCCAGTGTGGCCGTGCATTGATCATCGGACATTTCCATCCTCACGACCGGAGCATCTAGCCGCCAGCGGTTATGCGGCAGACATTTCGCCAGTGCATCCGTCAACGCACCCAACCCGCCCTTGAGGCGCCACGACCCTTCCATTGATGAGAAGCCTTGGCCGCGTTGCACCTGGCCATGTTCATCCTCAAAGGTCAGCACGCCTTCGGCGAATTGGTCGAATTTCATCAGGCCGAGACGTTGGATCAACGCTGCAATGCGCGGCTGTCCCGGCCAAAACCAGGCTGGGCCCATATCGAAGTAACCCTCATCCAACTGGTGTGTCATGATCCGCCCACCAAACCGCGCGCGCGCCTCAAGCAGCACATAATCGCAGCCTTGCTGTTCGAGACGTTCCGCCAGCGCAAGGCCTGACAGGCCACCGCCGACAATCAGCGTTTTCATATGCTAGAACCCTTCGGATGCCGGACGTAGATCAAGCTCGTGCGTCCACGTGGATTTCGGCTGATGGGCGAGGGTCCAATAGGCCTCTGCGATGTCTTCGGGTTTCATCATCTTGGCGGGATCAAGGCTGTGCAGGTCGCGGGACCGGGCCGTGTCTATGATACCGTCCAGAATCGCGTGGCAGACATGGACGCCCATAGGGTGGTATTCGCGCGCAAGTGATTGCGTGAGGCCCCGCAAGGCGAATTTCGCGCTGGCAAAGGCTGAAAACCGTGCGCCGCCCCGCAAAGACGCCGTTGCGCCAGACACAATGAATGTCCCGCCGCCCGCGTGGACCATTGGCTGGAGTGTGGATTGGACAAGCAATACGGCCGATTGCACCATTGATCCCCATGTGCGTTGATAATCAGCAAGCCGTGTTTGCGCAAAGGGGGCGATCACCAGCTCTGCGGTGTTGTGGATCACGACCTTGGGCGGGCCATGCTTTGAGATGATCTGGGCTATAATTGCTGGCGCGGCATCCTCGTTGGTGAGGTCGACCTCGTGGAACTGGCCCGTCACCGTTTCAGGTCGCGTTCGCCCTAAACCAATTGGGGTAAAGCCACCGTCCGAAAATCGCGCCAAAAGGGATTGCCCCAGGCCAGCCCCCGCACCTGCCACGAGGACCAGGGGTTTACCTGCAGTCATCCGACGGCCGGTGGTTTTGCATGTGGCAAATGACCCGTCTTGATCCACAGCTTGGCCCCGTCAGGACCCGCCGTTGCAGACAGGCGCTCCCCTTCGGGCAACCGCAGCCAGGCCCCTTTACCAAGGGTCTCGCTGCCTTCTGTGACGGCCCCCGCGATCACCAACATTTCGATCCCGCCTGCATCGGTATTTTCCAGTGTCGAGCCTGCCTCAAGGCGGCTGTATGTCACCGTTTCGCGTGCATCGTGGTGCAGTTGGGCAGTGGCCACACCGTCCACAGGATCGCTGAGTTCTTCGGCCATGGTTTTGCGAAACTGATTGCGGTCCTCCATGTCGAACTGCCACAGCTTCACAAAGATCGTGCAGCCCGGCTCGGACCCCGGCGTATGCGCGGTTGTTGGGGGGTTGCGCACATATGTGCCTTCAGGAAAGTCGCCGTGTTCATCCTGAAACACTCCGTCCAGCACGATGAATTCTTCGCCGCCTGTGTGCGTATGTTCGGAAAACTTGCTGCCGGGCGCATAACGCACAATCGTCGTGGCGCGCGCAACCTCGCCGCCGATGCGGTCCAGCATACGACGATCCACGCCGGGCATGGGCGAGGCGTTCCACTCAAGCTGTTCCGAGTGAACAACCACACGAGCCCTGAAGTCTGCGTTCAATTCCATGCTGTGTCCTTTCGACCTGAGGGTTGCCACCATTTAGCCTGCGATGCTGGGCCGTGCCGAAATCTTTGCACGCCATGCGGTCAGGTTGGAAAGGGTTTCCGGAATGTCGACCTTGGCGAAATCCGCGAAGGCAAGACCCGCAAAGGCGGTGATGTCCGCGACCGAAAACTCCGAGCCTGCCAAGTATTCATTGTCGGCCAAAACTTCATCGAGATAGACCATTGCCTGACCGGCAACTTCCTTTTGTTTATTGCCCCATTCGGCGCATTGATCGGTCTCAAGGTTTGGGCCAAGCCCGGGTGTGGCATGGTGAAAATAGGTTCCCACCGCATTCAACAGACCGTTTTCCGCGCGCAGGTTCATCATCGCGATTTGAGCGCGTTGCTTGGGTGTCTCACCCGTCAGCGACGGACCTTCGAAGTGGCCGTCGATGTATTCTGTAATCGCGTTGCACTGAGAAATATGGGTTCCGTCCGCCAGCTCCAGGCAGGGTACAACAGCGTCGGGGTTTTTGGATTTGAAAGCATCGGTGCGATGCTCGCCACCCATCACGTCAACAGGTACAAATTCGACTTTGTTCGTCGCCCCTTTTTCAGCAAGTGCAATACGGACGCGTGCCGGATTTGGGAAGCCCTCGGTGTCATAGATTTTCATGTTCGTGTCTCCATTGCTTCGAATTACCTACTTACTAGTCGGTCGGCGACCTATGCAATGCAGAATAGTATGTTTGGGATCACGTAGTTGTTATCTGAATGCCCCAAGATATTCATCGACATGAAAGAGGTCATTAGACAAAGCCCACATTGATACCACCGCATCAAATGATCAGTTTGGAGTCCGCTAGTTCTGAAGTGATCGAACGGCCGGTTCCGCGAAATTCGCCGCATCGCAGAGAGCCCTGTGCCGTAACTGCGAAGGAATGCTGCATGAGCAGTAGCCGAACCTGCATAAGGCCGCTTCTTCCGCATCTTCCCAGTTCGTGCGAGGTGCTGAGAACGGCCATGTTTCGCGAACCGGCCGTTCGTGGCCTCTGCGGCGAAAGAGGAAAAGAGCCCAACCTGTTCCTCGGGTCTTTTCGCTGCGCGCGCTCGCAACGTAGAAAATGCCGCACATGTATGATTGCGTCCGCTGCTATGCGGCGGAGAAACCGGCCATTTATGCTCGTCGCAGCGAGAGCTTTAGCCCCAACTGACGAAACGCGGGACAATCCTGTGGTTGGATCAGAGGTCTCGGTAGTTGATTAGCTCTATGCCTAGTTCGTCAATGCACTTGAAGAGACAAAGCGTGTTAGTGTCTTCGAACAACGGCCATTCAACCCGATGCTATGCTCTTGGCGTCAGCGCGGTGCTGATGTCCGGGTTTGGAGGGAGGATTGGAGGGCATATTATGCCAAGAGTCCAACTTCCCGCAGTCACCCCAAAGCGTAAAGCCTGGAACAAGGGTCGGATCATCGGGCAGAAACGACCGCTGCTTCCCAAACAGGTCTGGGCAATCCGCGCGCGGCTCGAACTTGCAGGCTACCTTCGCGATCTAGCACTGTTCAACGTTGCAATTGATAGCAAGTTGCGAGGCTGCGATCTGGTCAAGCTCGCCGTGACCGACTTGGTCAAAGAGGGGCGCGTTCGCGAACGGGTTTCGGTGATCCAGAGCAAAACAAAGAAACCAGTCCAGTTTGAATTGACTGAAAACACAAGAGAGTCCGTCATTGCGTGGGTGCTATCTCCCGAAATGACCGGTTGCCGCTTCATGTTTCCGAGCCGCTCTCACGACCGTCCGCATATCTCAACGCGTCAATATGGTCGGCTTGTTCGTGATTGGGTGACAGCGATTGGATTGGAATCGAGCGGCTACGGTACTCATTCACTCCGTAGGACCAAAGCTGCAGAGATTTACCGCAAGACGGGCAACCTTCGCGCCGTGCAACTTTTGCTCGGCCACACGAAGGTCGATAGCACAGTGCGTTATCTCGGAGTCGAGCTTGAAGACGCTCTGAGTATTGCTGAGCGCATCAACATCTAAAGCATGTTGGCGGACGGTACCTGTCGTTCGCCAATTTCGGCCCGACTCACGATCAAATAGCGGCGAATACGAAGTGCGAGCCCATTGCGGAAGTATTCAAATGACGCCATGTGCGCACTCAGCGTGAAATTCTGCTGTGCTGACGCAAACTGGCGGTTGAATCGCAGAAGCCGGTGCAGACATTAAGTAGTTGGCTTTTTGGCATCAGTACTTGTTGACGTGACAGTGATCTATTGGTGGTTGTCGCGGGCATGATACCCAAAATTAAACCCGTCAAAGAACTCAAGAAGTGCTTCAATCACGCCGTACCCAAGTGCGCTTTTGCGGACGTGAATGCCCGCCTCTCGCTTGGGCACGCCTTGGGCGAACGGGCGAATTGTCAGGCCAGCAGCTTCGATCACAGAGGCAAGCTGCAATGGCGCTGACATCACGAAATTGCCCCGCTGCACTAACTGTAAACCTGTGCTGAAGGACGTCGTGCGCACGTCGATGATTGGCAGGTCCAAACCGCCTGGCACGCTGTATTCTTGGATAGACCGTTCTGTTTCCGGATCGATTGCAAAGATCACCCAATTGTAATCGTGCAGGGTGGCAGGGTCGATTTTTGACTCGGTTGCATGAGGGTCATCTGCTCGCAGAACAATCCCATGTTCGACCTGAGTGATGTATTTTACGTGGATCGTGTCGTCCAAATGGTCAGGTGTGATGACCCCCATATAGACGTCGATAATGCCTTCATTGAGCAGTTCGCTGGTGGGTAATTTGACGTCTGTTGATAGCTCTAGCCGAAGGTCAGGGAACTTTGTTTTCAGATGCTTGAACAACCCGGCCACACAGTTGAGGTGAAACACCGGCCCCGCGCCAACCCTGAGCACCGACATGCCAGCAGAGCCGATTGTCTCGACCTCTTCCACGCTGGCGCGATATTCAGCTTCTATGCGTTTGGCGCGCTCAAAGAATACCTGACCCGCCGCAGTCAACGTCATGCCGCGCCGGTGCCGTTCGAACAGGGCCGCACCCATGGAGTGTTCAAGGTTTGCAATTCGTTTGGTGACTGAGGGTTGCGTCAATCCAATCATCTCGGACGCCTCGGTCAAAGTCTTGGATCGCGCAACGGCCAGAAAGGCATCAAGATTTTTGTCCAATTAGCATTCCTTTTTTGAATGGCAGGTATCGACAATTCAATTTTACAGAATGACAATGGTTTATCAAGCTGTCTGGGAGGTCGGGGGAGTTTTTGGCTGATCTCGGGGGGAGCCTATGAAAACAGTCTTTGTTTTGTTCGATTCACTGAACCGTTTGGCCCTCGGAGCCTATGGCGGAACGGCGATTGCGACACCGAACTTTGACAGGTTTTCTCAGAAAGCGGTGACATTCGATAAGCACTATGTCGGCTCACTTCCGTGTATGCCTGCACGGCGCGACATGCACACAGGCCGCTTGAACTTTATGCACCGTCATTGGGGGCCGCTTGAACCCTTTGATGAATCTTTCGCGCGAACATTGAGTAAGGCAGGCGTTTATACGCACCTGATTTCGGATCACCTACACTATTTCGAAGAAGGCGGCTGGGGATACGCCACGGCCTATGACAGCTTCGACTATATTCGCGGGCAAGAATACGATGCGTTGAAGGCGCTCGTCGCCCCGCCGCTTGAGCGGTACAAAGAAAAATTCGACGCACGTCACTATCCGTTGGAAAAACTGCCCGAGACAGGGGCTGTGACCCGAGGCAATTCCGACAAGATGGCGTGGAAGAAATCCCGTGCCGCAATCAGCCGTGATTTTTTGAAGGAAGAGGCCGACTTCCCAACGGCCAAGTGCTTCACTTCGGCATTTGAGTTTCTGGATTTGAACGCTGAGGCTGACGACTGGTTTTTGCAACTTGAGTGTTTTGACCCGCACGAGCCCTTTGTTGCACCTGAGCGTTTTAAGGAAGCTTATGCGCAAGGCTACAACGGCAAAATTCTTGACTGGCCCATGTATGAAGAGGCCGCGAACTCGCCCGAGGAAATTGCTGAAATTCGCGGCAACTATGCAGCCTTGGTCGCCATGTGCGACGAATATTTCGGCAAGCTTCTGGACTATTTCGACGCAAACGACCTGTGGAAAGACACATCACTTGTGCTGACGACCGATCACGGTTTCTTGCTGTCAGAGCACGAGTGGTGGGGCAAAAACCGCACGCCATACTACGAAGAAATATCTCATATTCCCCTGATGATTTGGCATCCCGATCACGCAACGCAGGGTGGCGCGCGGCGCGAAAGCCTGACGCAAACACCCGACCTGATGCCTACTTTTCTGGCGCTGCACGGTTGCAGCATTCCTCCCAGCGTTACCGGCGCGTCTTTGCTCCCGCTTTTGGCCAAAGACGCGCCGGCACACGAAACGCTGGCGCTTGGAATGTTCGCAGGCCCGGTCTGCGTAACAGATGGGCGGTACAGCTATTTTCACTATCCCGACGATTTGTCCGGCGAAAACCTCAACATTTATACTCTGATGCCGACGCATATGCTCACGCATTTTGATATAGATGAGTTGAAGTCTGCCGAGTTGTCCGACCCATTTGATTTCACGAAGGGCGCGCCCCTTCTCAAGATCAGACTTGATCCCAAGAACAACCAACTGGGCAATGACGGCCAGACCTTAGGCGAGTGCGAAACTGCACTCTACGACCTTGAGGCGGACCCACGACAGGAAAACAAACTTGAAAGGCCCGACATCGTCGCAGGCTTTATCGACAGCATAACGCACCACTTCGCGCGGCACGACGCGCCACAAGAACTCTATGCCCACTTTGGGCTCAACACGTCGCCACCGAAGATAGAGGCGGCCTCATAATTCACTAAAGCATGAAGAAATCTAGGGAGGTTCAGATGACATTCATGAATTCGCTTAAAACCAGCATGGCGGCCTTGGCCGTCGTCGCAATGGGAACAGGGGCCGCGCTTGCCGAGTTTCCTGAACGCACGGTCGAGTTGATCCATCCTTGGGGTCCGGGCAACGCGATGGCGGTCAGCCAGATCATTGCTAAAGCGATGGGCGAGGAATTGGGCGTCGATATGCCAGTGATCTCGACACCGGGTGCGGCAGGCACCAAAGGCCAGATCACTGCGATGGAAAAACCTGCCGATGGCTACACCGTCTTTGATGGTTATGTGGCCCCGCTGGTTTTGCAGCCCGTTCTGGGAAATGCGGATTGGAGCTATTCGGACTTCACTCCGCTGCACGCCGCTGTGTCGAACGCCTTTGCCATTGGTGGACGCCCGGACGAGACCCGCTGGTCCAACTTCGAAGAGATGATGGAATACGGCAAGGCCAACCCCGGTGAACTGCGCTATTCATCTGGCTCGCGCAACAACCTGCCGCATATGGTGATCGCTAAGGTGCTGCAATCTTACGGTGTCGTGGCGCAAAACGTGCCTTACACCCAAGATGGCAACGCAGTGAAAGACCTCAAAGGCGGCGTTCTGGACTTCGCGTTTGTCAACGTGGGCAACTACATTCAGGACAAGGAAGCGTTCAACATCATGCTGGTTCTGTCCGAGCTGCCGGGTGCGAAAGCTTCATATGATGGCGCCCCCAGCATCACGGACCTCAGCATTGATCTGGGCCTGTCGGGTCTGGCGCCAATGGGCTGGACATGGTGGATCGTCAACCCTGACACACCAGAGGCCGAGGTTGCCAAATTGCGCGAAGCCATGACCGCGGCAATGAAACGCCCTGATGTGCGCGCCTCTATCGAGGCTGTTGGCTTTGTGCCGCTGGATTGGGACCACACCGAATATGACGCGATTGTAGGTCCGGTGTTTGACCAGCTCAAAGCCATGGGCAACGCTCTGGAGTGGGAAGTTGAAGAGCTGAAAAAGCTCAACTAAGGGATTGCGAAGATGGTGACCGCCAAAACGCTGCAATATCTTGTTTACGGCTTTCTGGCGGTCATCGTCGCCATCGTATTCCAACAAATCAACACATCGATGAGAGAACAGGGGATCGCCAGTGGCGGTCCCTACAACAACGGAGCGGCCTATCCCCGCTCCGTTGCAATCGCAATTATGGTGTTGATGGTTGGACAGTTCTTTGTGGATCGCTTTGCCGTGCCAACCGAGGACGCACCGGTCAACACATCCGACCTACGCCGCCCGGTTCTGTTGCTGATCGTCTTCGCGATCTATCTGGGCGTGCTGAAAACACTTGGCTACCATCTGACAACAACGCCTTTGATCTTCGCGATCATGCTCATCTGCGGTGCGCGCAATCTGCTCAAGCTGGCGCTGGTCGCCCTGACCATGTCCTTCGTTTTTGCGTTTATTTTCGAGAAATTCCTCAATGTCGTGCTGCCCGGCGGCATCTTCAGCCTGAACATCGCGTGGTGATCCGACATGATCTTTGAGTCCCTCGCCGCTGGGTTCGACCTTTTCCTGACGCCAACGGCCATCGGCCTGACGCTGATTGGCGTGGTGATCGGCCTGCTGGTCGGCGCACTGCCCGGACTTGGGCCCTTGATGGGCATCATCCTGCTGCTGCCGGTCGCCATCTCCTTGCCCCCCGTCGCCGCAATGGGATTCTTGATTGCGATCTTCGTGGGTGGGTCCTGCGGAGGTTCGATCTCGGCAATTCTGTTACGCATCCCCGGCACACCCTTGGCGGCAGCGACGCTGTTTGACGGCTACCCCATGGCCAAAAAAGGCCGCGCGTCGGACGCCATCGGCATCGCCATCACCGCCTCGGCCATTGGTGGTCTGATCGGAGGGGTCGTTCTGATCTTCGGCTCACCAGTTCTTGCGCGGTTCGCCAGCGGGTTTGCCCCGCCCGAATACGCCATGCTTGCCATCACCGGGTTGTTCGCCATTGCAGTGATCTCAGGCGGCTCCCTTTTCAAAGGGTTAATCGCAGGCTGTTTTGGTTTGCTTTTGGCCACAATCGGCACCGATGAATTCTCAACCGGCTACCGCTTCACTTTTGGGTCGCACAATATGCTCAACGGGTTCCATATCGTTGCTGTCGTTGTCGGCCTGTTCGCGATCTCGGAAATGGCCTATCAGATCATGGGGCGCGATCTGTTGAAAATGCCTGACGTCAAAGTCGCGCGCCCGGGTTTCCGCTCCATCATACTAACCTTGCGCAATTGGAAGAACCTTGTGCGCTCCTCCTTCATCGGGGTCTTTTTCGGCGCTTTGCCCGGCGCGGGCGGCGTTATCAGCTCGTTCACCTCCTACGCGGTCGCCAAGGCCTGGGCCAAACCCGATGAGAAATACGGCGAGGGCACTGAGGGCGGTGTGGTTGCAACCGAGGCCGCTAATAACGCGACTGTCGGCGGCACGATGGTTCCGACGCTGGCCCTTGGCATCCCCGGTGATGCGTCCTCCGCCATGCTTCTGGGCGCGTTGCTGATCCTTGGCTTCGTCCCCGGACCGATCCTGTTCGAGCAGCAACCCGAGATGGTCGGCGGTATTTTCATGGTCTACATGGCCGCCAATGTATTCTTGCTGATTGCGGGCATCTTGATGACGCCGATCTTTGTCTACGTGCTGCGCATCCCCAAATTCTATCTGATCCCACTGGTACTGCTGCTTTGCTCCATCGGCACCTTCGCACTGCAAGCCTCGGTGTTTGATCTCATGGTGATGTTCGGCTTCGGCCTGATCGGCATCCTGTTTCGCGCAGCAAATTACCCGCTGTCGCCCATCGTCATCGGCATCATCCTTGGCCCGATCCTAGAGAATAACCTGCGCCGCGCCCTGCTGATTTCGCGCGAAGGATATTGGATTTTTCTCGACCGGCCTGTGTCCGCAGTGCTGGTCTGTGTGAATGTCCTGCTGATATTGGGGGCTGTTTGGTATGGGTTGAGAAAACGCAAACAAGCTCACACAAAGGCAGCGACCAAGCTCAGCTAGGCTTGTGGACGCCAACGCCTCGCTGTTTGGGACAACACGCAGCAATGGCGTTGGTTTGAGATCAACCGAGTTCCCTACAGTTGAACGGCGGCTTCGGCGACATTGGCTGCATTACCGTAAATCGGTTGCTGTGACTGCGAGGAAATGCTGCGCAAGCAATAGCTGCGCTAGCAAAGGGCGGCTAAGTCCGCATAGCGATCACTGATGCACTGCGCAGCGAACGACTGCGTCGAGCCGATGTTGTTGAAAAACTCGATGAATTTGGCGGTTAGCTCGTAACCGTTGGTCTGATTTTGTGAAGTGATTTTTGGCTAAGCCTTCATTCTACCCGGCGTTTGGCATCATTGGCTTCAGTTTTGCGAGTTTCCGGAGGTTTTGGGCGGTGGCTGCGAGTGTAAATTCATCTTGGACGCCGCATGGCCCTCGTAATCGGAGACGATCCAGACGGAGGATGCGTTTGAGATGTGCGAACAGCATCTCGACTTTCTTGCGCCGCTTCTGGGCCGTCGGGTTGAACTCGGAGGCCGTGCATTCGCGGGCGAAGTCTCTGACGATCTCGTATTTCTCGCGGTGGACCGAACGTGCTTCGGAGTTTGGACAGCATTTGGACTTCAACGCGCAGTTCATGCAGTCGGACTTTAAAGCCCGATAGTTCCTGGCTTTCCAAACCGGCGCATTCCTGGCGGGGTCCGAGTAGTTTCGCCTCGTGTGCAACATCTCCTTGCCCCCTGGGCAGATGTAGCGGTCGTTCTCATCATCCCATGTGAAGTCGGACCGCGAGAAGGTGCCGTCCTTGCGCTCGCCCTTGTCGAAGACCGGGATGAAGGGGAGGATCTGGCGCTTCAGCGCCAACCAAACCAAGTTGTCGGCGGACCCATATGCGGTATCAGCCGCAACCCAATCCGGCTTCAGGCCAAAGCGCTCTTCGGTGCGGTTGATCATCTTGCGCATGGCACCGACCTCAGCGGTCTTGTTTGACCGGCTGGCATCGACATCCATGATGATACCATGATCGGTATCGATCAGATAATTATCCGAATAGGCAAAGAATGCAGGGCCCTTGCGTGCGGCAGTCCATTGACTGGCGGGGTCGGCATGGGCGGTGAACTTGGGCTTGGCGGTGGTGGCCGCACCAAAAGCGGCATCGTCCAGGGTGTCGAGATACTCCCGAACCGCGCGCGGTGCATCATTGGAATCAATCTCCTTGGCCGCCCAGTCATCAGGATTGCTGGAGTTCTGTTTCTGAACATCTGCCACGATCAGGCTGGCGTCCACGGCGAAGCCCTGGCCACTGACAAGCCCTTCCGACATGCACCGTGCAACAGTCGTCTCGAAGACATGGCGAAAGAGATCGCTCTCGCGGAAACGGCCATGGCGGTTCTTTGAGAAGGTAGAGTGATCTGGGATGCGGTCAGTCAAATCGAGGCGGCAGAACCAGCGATACGCCAGGTTCAGATGCACCTCTTCGCAAAGTCGGCGTTCGGATCGGATGCCAAAGCAATACCCCACCAGAAGCATGCGGATCATCAGTTCGGGATCGACCGATGGTCGGCCCGTGTGACTATAGAAATCAGCCAAGTGACCCCGGATGCTGCTCAGATCGAGATGACGATCAATCGACCGAAGCATATGATCCTGCGGAACATGATCTTCCAGCGAGAACTCATAGAATAGTGCCGTTTGCGCTTCCTGCCGTGGCCCCATCATCGTAAATCCTCCCGCTCAATGCGGAAATTGAATCAGCCAAACGAGCCTCAATCAAGCAGGAGTTTTTCAACAACATTCGCCCTTACTGACCAATGCTACGTTAAAACCGAGGTCGCCTTTGGGCTGAGGCTGTGTAAAAACTCCGGCCCACGTGCTCTCTCGTCGCGCTCGTTTTCAGTGCTTGTGCAAAAGCTCTCTCAGAAGCGCGAGAGAATACACATAAAGGGTGTTTTCGACATTTTTCGCCGACCGGTCAGAGTTTTCACACAGCCTCGGCTCGGAGCAGCCATTCTCTGCAGTGGGCTCAGACAGGTGGTTTGAGCCCGTTGCTACCGTTGCCCCAGTCTTAGGTAATTGCAAACGCAGCATGATGGTCCCAGCCCAGAGCGAACTTTCACAATTGAGCTTTGCAGCTTCCGAGAAAAGAGTGGAGCCAAGTTCAATGGCTACTCCGCCCAAACCTGAATGAGCAAAGAGGCAATTGTCGAGGCCTAGTAAAGTGCCATCAGCGGTGGGGAATTCCCAAATTGCCAATTGCTATAGCTTCGCTGAGGTTTGAAAAGAATGTGTTGACCTCTCTTGAAGAGGTTATGTGGTAGATAGTTTTGTCGGCCGGTGCATTGTCACAGAGCGTCCGCATTTTCTGGCGCCCCGTGTGACGGGTCCGCCAGATCCAGGACCAGAACTCCAAGCTAAGCTTTTCCGGGCATCCATCAGGAAGATCCGGGCGGGTCCGGCCATAGTAGAGCAAAGTGCGCCGCAAGACGCGCCATGCCCTCAAGTTCAAGGGAATATCCAGCCAGATTAGGGTGTCCGCTCGGTCCAACCGCTCGTGCCATGTAGCGCTATGACCCCCTTCAAATATCCACTGCGGGTCTTTTATGACGTCAAGTGTCATCTTCGTCTTTTCCGTCCGGTCTCTCTCGATCCAGCCGGATTTCCAGTGGATGTGATCGATATGGACAACCGGCAAGAAGGTTAAAGCCCCCAAACGGCGTGCAAGGGTCGATTTCCCCGATCCGGGTTGTCCGATGATCATCACGCGCTGCATAACCTTATGGTGATAAAAGACGGCAGCGGGTGCAATAGGTGCATCTGCCTGATTGCGATTGCATGCTAACCGGTTGAATTCGTATTCTGCTTTCCGATTTGACCTCCAGTTTGAGCCCAAATCCGCCGTCGAATAAGCTTCTGCCCTTTGCATTTGCGGCACGTCGCGAACGCGCAAACCGGTCATTGGGAACGCTGACGAAGCGGACCTTCGTTGGCCAGACCCGAAGGTCAGGTATGCTCGGACTTCGCAGCAACGTTGGTGCGCCGGACTGGATCATGGAGGCGCTTCTCCATCAGGAAATTCGTTAATGTAACGCCAGCCCTTTCGATTTGCTGCTCCTAAACGAGTTCCCAACCCTGCCCCTCAAAAAGCCCTCGAACGAGATAGCTCGCTTGCGAATGAAGGCGCGCCATATTGGCGGCACGTGCCAACTCCTCAATCCGAGCATAAAGTTTTCCACCGATGCCCTGCCGTTGGTGCTTGGGTGCGACGAAAGCAAGATCTATGTAGCCAACTCTGTCGAGCGTCATGAAGCCAACGGGCAGGCCCGCCTTACGCGCGACTACGGTTTTCTGAGCGGACAGCCGCGATGCCCAGTTTGGCCCGAACGGCGTCTTCGACGCCCAAGCCTGTCGCTGCTCTATGTTATAGAATTCAGTCGCTCCTTCGCGTACGGCATCGAAGAATATGACGCCAAGCTGATCTGCTTCTGATGCTTCGAAGTCACCAATTTCTATGGGTGAGTTCTGCATTTCTGTGATCCTCGATAGCATTTCAATGAGTGTGATCGAATCCTAACAATCGCAAAAGCTGACCTTCCTACTTAACACAGTACCGCGCAAGTTTGGACTCACTCCCTGCCATTCTTTGCGGTGGGCACAGGCCTGAGGTAATGCTCCTGACCACCGTCAGTGAGTCCTGCCTCCAGAACATCGCCATCTACCGGGCTTTGATCGGCTAGCTTGGTAAAGGTCACGTCCGCCAAATCAATGTCTTCAGAGCGGAATACATCGGTTCCACCATGGTTCACGTCTTCGCCCCACCATGACACAATGGTGTTCCCGGCTGCTGCGTAATAGACATAAGTATCGCTGCCCTGACGCCCAGCCAGGAAGTTGCTTCCCGCACCATCCGTCGTTGCGACCAAAGTGTCATCCCCTTTGAACCCGCGCAGATAGTAGCTTCCTGTACCGCCAGGGCTGTAGATCACATCGTTGCCATCACCGCCTTCAAGAAGCACGCGGCCGGAACCGTCAAACTGCACCTTCGCAAAGCTCGACCCATCGTCGAACTCAATGCGCACCGTTTCATGTTCCGCTGCGCATTGAGCCCGTGCTGCGATGTGTGACTTTCTAAAGCACAAGACTCCGATCATTAGATGAACGTAAAATCATCTTCTGAGATCAAAGAAGAGTTGATGTCCTCGAGCATAATAGAACCATGCCCATCGATTGTGATCAGCACGTCACCGTTGTTGTCGGTGATATCCAGATCGCTGTAGGAGGTCCCTACGATACCGATCCGGATCAGGTCGCTGCCATCTTCGAAGTCAGTGATTGTGTCGGTACCAAAATTCTCGTCGAAGTAAAAAACATCTGTGCCAGAACCCCCGGTGAGAATGTCGGTGCCAAGTCCTCCATTGAGTAAGTCCGCACCCATCCCGCCGTCAAGTTGATCATCGCCAGCCCCGCCGAAGAGTTCGTCAGCCTCATCGACGAATGCAAACTTCGTTCTGATCTGCGCGCCCGTACCACTTTCATGGAACGCGAAAGCTACGTCGCTCGGACCGTCACCGTTGAAATCGCCCACCAATGGTGCGCTCTGGTTCCAGATCTTTCCTCCATCACCAAGAATGTGCTCTTGTGCCGTGTATGTGCCATCGCCATTCGAAAGCTTGGTTCTGATTTTTGCTCCTGCACCACTTTCATGGAACGCAAAAGCTACGTCGCTCAGACCGTCTCCGTTGAAGTCACCAACCAGTGGCGCGCTCTGGTTCCAGATCTTTCCTCCATCACCCAAGACATCCCATTCAGACCCGTAGGTAACCTCGTCACCGCCACTGTTGCCACCAATGAGGGTGTCATTACCGGCACCGCCATACAGGATGTCAGCGCCAGCACCACCGGTTAAGTGGTCATTACCCCAAGCGCCCTCAAGAATGTCATCACCAGTAGTGCCCAGCAAAACGATCGGCGCTTCGTCTCGTCCATGAACAACCACGGCAACGGTTGCGGTGCTTTCACCGCCATTGCCGTCCTTGACTGTATAAGTGAATGTATCCGTCAGGGTCTGACCCTCTGCCAAAGCCTGAACAGCGTTTGCGCCGGTTGGATCATAGCCGATCGTCCCGTTGCTGTTCAGTGTCAGCGTGGCGCCATGCGCACTCAAGGCCGAAACAGATGTCACCGTGAGCGCATCCCCGTCGACATCGCTATCGTTGGCCAGAAGCGTGGCGGTATCAATCGAGGTCACTACATCTTCTGTGACCGGAGTGGGACTCTGCGCAACATCATCAGCTGCGACAGGTGCATCGTTGGCTCCATGAACAACTACGGAAACGGTTGCGGTGCTTTCACTGCCATTGCCGTCCTTGACGGTATAGGTGAAGGTATCCGTCAGGGTCTCGCCCTCTGCCAGAGCCTGAACATCACCTGCGCCGGTGGGATCATAGCTGATGGTCCCGTCGGTGTTCAGCGTCAGGGTGGCACCATGCGTGCTCAAGGCCGAAACCTCGGTCACCGTGAGCGCATCCCCGTCGACATCGCTGTCGTTGGCGAGAAGGGTGGCTGTATCAATCAGAGCGACAGCATCTTCTGTGATGAGATTAGAACTTTGAATAACACCATTCGCGTCAAAAATACGGGCCTTGATGGCATAATCAGACGTATCGCCTTGTTGCCCGTCTCTAGACTCCCAGGTGACGACAAAATGACCATTGGCGAGGGCCGTGACACTTGGATCCCCTTGCCAGTTATCGGTAAATTCATTGACCAGAAACTCGCTGACCACCTCATCACCATCTGCGTCAAAAATGCGTGCTTTGATGGCAGAAGAAGACGTATCGCCTTGCTGTTGGTCACTAGACGCCCAGGCGACGACGAAATGGCCATTGGCGAGCGCTGTCACGCTCGGGCGGATTTGCCAGCCATCGGTAAATTCATTGAGCAGGAATTCACTGACGATCTCACCGCCATCTGCATCGAAAATACGGGCCTTGATGGCATCACCATCAACGCCTTGCTGCCCGTCATAAGACGCCCATGTGACGACGAAATTGCCATTGTCGAGGGCGGTAACACTAGGATCACGTTGAAGGCTATTGGTAAATTCATTGACCAGGAACTCACTGACGATCTCATCACCATCCGTATCGAAAATGCGGGCTTTGATGGCATAATCATCAGTATCGCCCTGCTGCCCGTCCGTAGAGTGCCAGGTGACGACGAAATGGCCATTGGCGAGGGCTGTTACACTCGGGGCTCTTTGGAAATCATTGGTGAATTCATTGACCAGGAACTCACTGACGGTCTCACCGCCATCTGCATCGAAAATACGGGCCTTGATGGCATCACCAGACGTATCGCCTTGCTGCTGGTCATTAGACACCCAGGTTACGGCGAAGCCGCCATTGTCGAGTGCTGTAACACTCGGGCTCCATTGGACGCTATTGGTAAATTCATTGACCAGAAACTCGCTGACCACCTCGTTGCCATTCGCATCGAAAATGCGGGCCTTGATCGCAGAAGAAGACGTATCACCTTGCTGCCCGTCATAAGACTCCCAGGTGACGACAAAATTGCCGTTGGCGAGTACTGTAACACTCGGGGCGACTTGACTGCTATCAGTAAACTCATTGACCAGAAACTCGCTGACCACCTCGTTGCTATTTGCATCGAAAATGCGGGCTTTGATGGCCCAACCAGACGTATCGTCTTGCTGCCCGTCGAGAGACGCCCAGGTGACGACAAAATGACCATTGTCGAGGGCTGTGACACTCGAGTGCCATTGCCTGCCATCGGTAAATTCATTAACGCGGAATTCATTTGGGCCAATAGTATCATCAGCCGCGACAGGTGCATCGTTGGCTCCATGAACAACTACGGAAACGGTTGCGGTGCTTTCACTGCCATCGCCGTCCTTGACCGTATAGGTGAATGTATCCATCAGTGTCTGACCCTCTGCCAAAGCCTGAACATCATCTGCGCCGGTTGGATCATAGCTGATGGTCCCGTCGGTGTTCAGCGTCAGCGTGGCGCCATGCGTGCTCAAGGCCGAAACCTCTATCACCGTGAGCGCATCCCCGTCGACATCGCTGTCGTTGGCGAGAAGGGTGGCTGTATCAATCA
>NZ_CANLDZ010000031.1:0-32932 GCF_947489545.1 uncultured Ruegeria sp.
GGTTCATCGGTTCATCGGTTCATCGGTTCATCGGTTCATCGGTTCATCGGTTCATCGGTTCATCGGTTCATCGGTTCGCCCTGGCGCACTGACCAGTTACATCATCCTGACAGCCTAAAATCCGGCCGCAAGTCGGCCACCGCGCATGGATCAATTGGCGATCTGATCAGGGCTTCCGGATTGGATGGCTTTACGCGGTTGTCCTCAGCCGCCGTGATGGCGGTCACTGGTGCGAGATCAGCTGCAGTCATTCTCCGCTTTTTATCCCGATCAGAACGGACGGTGCGAAAGCAACGCAGCCGATCGCCAACTGTGGTTCGCTTTCGCTTCAGGCTCAAACAACGCCTCTGGCCGATCTCCATACCTATGCCCGCATTTATGCCAACCCACTGACTGCCTGACGGGCAGGGCGGTGCCTTGCCTAGATTGTGCCCCAGTCCTTCACAGGAGAGTTTCAAAATGACAAACCAGTCCTCAGACACCCAGCCCGCCCCTCAGTCGCTTAACGTTTTGGTTCGGGCTGGTCGTTTGGCCAAGTTCAAGGGCCAGGTGGCGAGCATTGCGCCAGGCCTTTCGGTGGTGGCCACCGCTGCGGTGCTGTTCGTCGGTGGCGCGACCCAGGGCATGGCACAGCAGGCACGCGATGCGTGCGGGGCTCCGAGTAACGGCGTCGCTGCATGTGCCGCTGGCACCAACTACGCTAATGGCATCACCTATGATGGCGTTCAAGGTGGTTTCACTCTGATACTTGACGATGTTGACACCAGGGTAGGCGGGGAAGGGGTGTTCGTGCAGGGGTCGTCGTCGGACGCGGGTAACATTTCTGTGCGATTGGACAGCGGCAAAGTCACCGCGGATGCGTTAGATGGCTTTGCGCCCGGGCTTTATGGGAAGATCCAGAACGCGTCGAGCGAAGCCGCGGTGGTGGTGCGAGTGGGTGTAAAAGGGCGAGAGCATGCAGACGCCATTACAGGGGATACCATTACGCAGATCAATACGCGCGGTAAAGGTGCCCATGGGCTTTTGGCGAGCCACAATGGCAATGGCAATGCGACGGCGCTCGTGGTGGGCGGCAGCGTCACCACGAGCACCACCGGGAATGAGGACATAACTGTAGGGCTTTGGGCGAATGTCTTGGGCGCGGGGAACACAGCCACGGCGGCAGCGCGAGTGACCGAAGGGGGTGAGGTCAGGACGACAGGTGGCCGTGGCCATGGGCTTTATGCGCTCAACGATGGCAATGGCAATGCGACGGCGGAACTGGTGGACAGCACAGTCACCACGACTGGGTTCGTTGGTCACGGGCTTTATGCGCTGCTTAGGAATGAGAATAGCGACAGCGAGACAGCGACGGCGATGGCGCGAATGAGCGGAGAAGAAGCGGAGGTCCGTACGTTCGAAAACCATGCCGTAGGACTTCTTGCGAAGGCCGATGGCCTCGGTGGCAAGGCGGCGGTGCAAATGAATGGTGGCGAAATCTCCACGGAGGGGGCTCATAGTCGCGGGATGTATGCGTATGTCGCAAACAGTGCGAGCACAGACACGGCGACAGCGACCGCGCTAATGACCGCAGGTCATATCAAGACGGGAGGTTTCCGGGGCCATGGGATAGAGGTACTCACCGAAGGACTTGGCGCTTCGTCGACGAAAATGGAGGGCGGTACAATCACAACGACTGGGGATCATGCTTACGGCATTTTCACAGGTCTCGACAACTCCACGAACCAAGGCACGGCGACGCTGGAAATGACGGGCGGTACGGTTACCACGACTGGGCAAGACGCTCATGGCTTGTTTGCGAACGGTCAGACCATCGGTCAGGCGAAAGTCATTCTCGGTGAGGGCGCCGTTGTAGAGGTTCACGGAGCGGGTGCAAACGGGATTCGCACTCAGGGTGGGTCAGGGAGCTTTGACGTAGAGGTCGCTGGGTCTGTGACGGGCGGAGACGTGGCTGCGACGAAGGAAGTTGGAGTTACCAACGGCGCTGCGATACAAACGTTATCCAGTGGCGGGGGAACGATTGATATCACCAGCACCGCCAGGGTGACTGCGGGAGACTCTGGTATTGCGATACAAGACGGCAATGGCGTAGAGGATACCACCTTAGATTCTTATTTCACCTCGGATACAGTCATCACTTCTGCAGGGACAGTTACCGGCACTGTTCTTCTTGGGACGGGTAACGACGTTCTGAACTTGGAAGGCGGCACCTTCACCGGCGACATCTATGGTGGTACGGGCAACGATACAGTCACGATTTCTGCCGCAACCATCTATGACTTTTCCCACGTTCTGGACGGCGGTGCGGGCGGTGATGATCAGCTGACTTTGAGTGGCCGCCAGAGCATCACAACCACAGCGGACAGGCTCGTCAATTGGCAAGGCATCACGCTGAATAACACGACCCTCAGCCTGGATGGGGTTGGGCACGCGGGGGCTGGCATGCTGGATGTGGATCTGTTGTCCATCGACGCCGGGTCTGCGTTTCGCGCGACGGGCGGGGACGGGGGCCTGACCATCCGAGGTGATGTGACCAACAATGACGGCTCTGTCGTCTTGAGCGTGCAGAACGGCGAGACGGGGGATGAGATCAGAATTGAGGGCGATTACACCGCATCGCGCGCGGGATCGGATGTTTTTGCCCTGGATATGGGTAGGGATGCAGATGGTTTGCGCACCGATACAGTTGTCATCACCGGCGACACGTCAGGTGAGATGACACTGTTGATTGCCGGTATGGACAGCGCCGATCTCGAGGGCGCGCCGCTTGTGATGGACGTGGTCTCTGTTGGCGGAGAGGCCAACGGAACCTTCACCCTTGTGGGGGGCAACTATGTCACGTCGGACGGGGAGCACGCGATGATCTCGGGTGCCCACCTCTATAAGCTGGCTGAGACGGGCCAGGGATTGGCGTTGAGCGCGCGGTCGGAGAGCGGTGAGATCAGCTGGCAACCGTCAGCGCCAATCTATGACAGCTATGGTGCCTCGCTGCTGGCGTTCAATGCGCCCTCTGGGCTACATGCGCGGGGCAGCTCGCAAGACTTCCGGGACCTTGCCTGGAGCGGACAGGCCGCTCAGACCAGTGGCTCCCCGCTGTGGATCCAGATGGGGACAGAGCAGATCACATCGGCGGCCGAGCAGAGCACCACGGGGGCGGCGCGCGACAGCAGCCTCTGGGAGATGGAGATTGGTGCGGATATCGTGCTGGACACCAGCACGGCAGGTCTTCTCGTGGGCGGGCTGATGCTGTCCTACGGCACGGGCAGTACGGATGTGAGCTCAGACTTTGGGGACGGGTCGATTGAGACCACGGGGCTGGGCCTTGGGCTTGCTGCCACGTGGTATGACCGCCGGGGGTTTTATGTCGACGGTCAGGTGACGGTGAGCTCCTACTCGAGCGACCTGACCGCCGCCAGGCTTGGGAGCTTGACTGAGGGCAACAGCGGGACGGGCTTTGCGCTGTCGGTCGAGGCTGGCCAGCAGCTTGACTTTGGCGCGCGGCTGACGGTGATCCCGCAGGCGCAACTGAGCCTGTCCTCTGTTGCGTTTGATGACTTTGAGGGTGAGCGCTACGGGGAGCAGGTGACGCTTGAGGATGCGTCCAGCCAGCAGCTGCGGCTTGGGCTTGAGTTTGGTGCGCAGGAGGCACAGGAGACGCGGCGTCTTTATGGCATCGTGAACCTGTTCCATGAGTTTGGCGCGGGCAGTGAGGTGAATGTTGCCGGGGCGACCCTGACGACCGAGAGTGAGCCCTGGGCAGTTGGGGTCGGCATTGGCGGCAACTATGCCCTGACGGACCGCGTGGATCTCTTTGGCGAAGCCTCTTATGCCACCGGGCTCAGCAACGCAGGTGATACCAGCGCTCTGAGTGCAAACGCAGGCCTCAAAGTGGTGTTCTAGAAGACCTGCCCTTCACTGTTGTTTTCAGTTTCGTTCGGGCGGCAAGTCGTGAACGGCTCAAACCGGACATTCGTAGTACCAGTGACCTAAGGCAGATGAGCGGAGTCTGTTGCAATTGACTGGTACTAGTCGAATAACTGGTTCCAGCCCTTCGCGTCAAATTGTATGTTGTGCTCTATCCGACACTTTGAGCCCCTTGCGAACCCGCGTAACCCCGAGCCCAATCCGATCAAGGTCTTACTTTTCAACCATCAGTCTCAAACGTTCAATCGCATCGTCCCACTGTTGAGATGCCCGATCAAGATACTGTCTGACTTCGGTCAACGTATCCGGTCGAACAGTGAACTGACTCTCTCGCCCCACGCGTTCACTCTTAACAACGCGGGCATGTTCGAGAACGGTCAGATGTTTTCTGACCCCCTGGCGAGAAAGGCCGGTACCATGCGTAAGTTGGGAAATGGACCGCGTTTGCCCGTCGCATAGCTGAGAAAGTAGAGACAGCCTAGTCGCGTCACCAAGTGCTGCAAACACAGGGGCAGCGGTTTCCGCCGTCATTACAGGTAAACTATGCGACATGGGCAGCAATATTGTTGGCTTGGATGTTCCAGCCTTCGGTATTGTCTCGCAAAACCTCGAGCCGACGGTGGTTTGGCAGAGCTTCGAACCCGCTCTCAGTTATGGTCAATCGGGTTCCTTCGGCTGTGGGCTCTAGGCGAAATTCGACTAGCATCGTGGCCTGCTCGGCAACATCGACGCCAGACTTCTCGTCGAAGTCGTGCCATCTAAACGAAAACAAACGTTCCGGCTCCATGCGTTCAACAACTGCACGCCATGGGTAGTCTTCATAGCCTGGGAAAGTCATCTTTCCAGTTGAAACTGAACCCGGCTTGAAGGGGCCGTCCAGCTTAACGCGGAACCACTGACCAAACTCTTTGTGGTCAGAAATAGCCTGCCAGACGCGCGATAGTGGGGCTTTTAATTCGATAGCTTTCACGATGGTATCAACCATATTAGCAACCTCCTGGTTGCCTATCCTTACCATCGCCGGCTTTAAATGCAACCTATTAGTTGCATTTTTGATTTGGAAGCAGTGAGTCACTAACGCCGACGTACCAAGCATTCATGTATGTCTGCTATATGATGGTTCCTGCCGCTCGAATGAAACGTAACATCCTGCACGTTGGGCTCGCTGCGGACCTCCGCTGTATGGCGGCCCGAAGTCGGCTGTGCGGACTTTTTCTGCCGTTCGCGGAAGGTTGTTGAATGTCTGCTCCGCTGATCCCTGTGGTATTCGGTGACTTGCCTCAGGCTGGCGAAGTAGATCGGACTTCTGGTTTGTCCTTCATCAAAAAGACCAAGATGCCCGCAAACACTGCCAGCCAGACAGATGACCACCAAACCCAGTCATATTGAGCGTAGAGATCATATAAGAACCCGCCAAAGTATGCCCCGGCGGCAGCACCAATCTGGTGTCCGGCGGAGATCAATCCGAACGCCAGTCCCATGACGCCCCTACCGATATGGGATGCCACAAGGCTCGCTGTCACGGGCACGGTTGAATAGTCCACCAGTCCAAAGAGGAAGGAGAAGAAAACCAACGTCTCGAAACTCGCGCCGACGTTGAGCAAGATAACGAAGGTCAAGCCGCGCGTCAGATAAATAAGCCCCAACAGCAGCGGTCTGTTCACACGATCCGTCAACCACCCAGCCAGGATCATCCCGACAAGGTTGATCGCGCACAGAAGTCCGTAAGCGGTGGCGGATGGCACCGGCCCGAACCCGCAAAATGCGGCATAGGGCAGGAAATGAGTCTCAATCACACCCGAGGTCGTGTAGCCGCAAATGAAGTAGCTCCAGAACAGGATTTGAAACGCGGGCAATCTCAGGATGTTTCGCAAATCCTGTAACAATGTGCCGGTTGCGCCTATCTCCTTGGCGGCGATATCTGCACGTCCTGCGGTTCTGGGAAACCATCGAAAGACGCAACCCATAACGATGAGCGTCCCGATGCCAAGTGCAGCAAAGGCCATGCGCCAGTCATACGCGCTGATGAGCAATGCTAATAGCGGGACAAAGACAAACTGACCGCCCGTTGAACCTGATGTCGCAATGCCCGTCGCCAAACCTCTGTTCGTCTCGATCTCTTGTTCGACGGCGGTTGAGACGACATGGGTCGCAACGAGGCCAAATCCGACAGCCGCGATACCGCTGAACGCTAGAAAGAAGGCGATAGGGTTGGCAGTGGTAGCAATCAGAAAACACCCATTTGCCAAAGCCCCGAGCCCGATCAATAAGATCGCGCGCGCGCCCTGTTTGTCGACGAGTCGCCCCCCAAATGGGGCAATTGCGGCCATGACCAAAAGGGCAATAGCGGCAGCACCTGACGTAAAGCTCCTAGACCAGCCGAGGTCCTGTTCCAGAATAGGCATAACCAATCCAAGGGCCGCTCTTGTCGAAAATGTCAGGGCGAGGGCAACAAAGGACAACCCAATGATGAGTGTCGCTGTATTGTTTTGAGATGCTGAGGGCAAATGACTGGCTCCGATGTGTATGGCCAGATCGGTTTACAAGTTGCTGAGATTGGCATAAATGACAATATGCAGTCAAAAACAGCCAGCCGCGTTCGCCGCATCGTCTTTGTCATCTATCCGGGCGTTACGCTTCTGGATGTCACCGGGCCGCTTCAGGCATTCTCAAGTGCGAACAACACCGAGATTGCGAATGGCAAGCAGCACTATCAAATTGAAGTCGCGTCCCCTGATGGCGGACCTGTCGCCACAGACTGTTATGTGGAGTTAAGCAGCATCCCTCTTAAGCAGGCGGCGCTTGATCCTATCGACACGTTGATTGTCGCGGGCGGGGAGGGTGTTTTTGATGTCGTCGAACAACAAGACACCGTGGATTGGCTCGCCAAGACCAGCAAGGGTTGCAGGCGGGTTGCCTCGACCTGCATGGGTTCGTTTCTCACGGCTGCGGCTGGATTGATCAACGGACACAGCGTAACAACCCATTGGCGTCAGGTGGATGAGTTGAAGAGACGCTTTCCGGACATTGATGTGAAGCGCGATCCGCTTTTCGTTCGAAACGGCAATATGTGGTCGTCGGCTGGTGTTACGGCAGGCATTGATCTCGCGCTTGCCATGATCGAGGAAGACATGGGTCATGAAGCCGCCATGCAGGTTGCGCAAGCCCTCGTGGTGTTTTTCAAACGGCCAGGCGGACAAGCCCAGTTCAGCGATGTGCTCAATATTCAGGCGTCGGAAACCGAGGGGCTGTTCGCTGACCTCCATGCCTGGATCGCAGGACATCTGCAAAGTGACTTGAGCGTGCCGAAACTCGCAGAACGGATCGCCATGAGCCCCCGCAGCTTCTCTCGAAAGTACAAGGAGAAAATGGGCATGACGCCTGCAAAAGCTGTCGAGATCATGCGTGTGGATGCCGCCAAACGCGCCCTTGCCCGAAGCGATCTGCAATTGGCGAAAGTCGCCTTCAATGCAGGTTTTTCGGACGAGCAACGCCTCCGGCGCGCCTTCCAACGCCACGTTGGTGTATCTCCATTGGCCTATCGAGACATGTTTGGAGAGAGCTAGTGCTCTGCACTTAACGAACCCCGAAGCGGTCAATCGCCGCTCTGCAGAAATACGGAATCGTGGGCTCGCTCCAGTCATTCGCTGCGCGGGTTCAGACATGTGGTTTGTGTCCACAGCCGCCGTTGCTGTCGAACTAGGATGCTGTCAGTGCATTAGGCCCTTAGCTGCGCAAACCGGACGTTCCCAAGTGCTTTGCAGATGGTGGGACTGCGGGCATTTGCTGCCGTTCATTTCTGGTACCTTCGCGTCTGCTCAGGTGCTAACGTCACCTGATGCTCATATTCAAAATGCTTCGGATAGGAATGGCGGCCGTTCTTTTGGCAGGTTGCTCATCAATTTCTGAAATGAAATCGCAAGATGGCTCAACTTTTGCTCTTAGACGCAACGTCATTACCTATGCTGAACCTGAAGGTCCGGTAACTAACTGTAAATTCACAGAAGCTTCCAAGCTTTGGGTCTGCGAAGACGGCACCAGGTCGACGTTGGTCACAGCAAGTTTACCTTTGTCTTTCCATGGAGTTTTGTTTGTGGAGTTCGATGGCAAAACCTTCACCAATCCCAATCTGCTAGCCGAATAATTTCCTAGCTTGTTTGCCATATATCGGACGAGCTCAAAAAGCCGACATTCGAATGCAGCGCAGCATTTGTAACTTCGGTCTCATAGTGGTCATCTGACAGTTTTGGTAGTGCATATGAGCTGTCCCGACCTAGTCAACGGCGGCAGTGCGGACTTTTCTGCCTTTCGACCCGTCAGCTTTAATGTCCGCTATCGAAGTGGGCTAGACCTCCAGAACAAGCGGGCAGTGATCCGACACTTCGGGATCGTGGATCACGTCGAAGTGCTTTGCTGCATTTTCTTCGTTGATGAGCATATAGTCGGCAAAGCGCCCCGGTTTCTTGTATTGCGAGTTGCGCGTGCTGTCGAAGCCGCGCCCCGTCACCAGTTCGGTCAGTCCGGCACTGCCGAGAATCGAAAGCGTTTCGCTATCCGGCTCAACGTTGAAATCGCCGCAGATCACTGTGAGATCGTCGGGTTCTGCGAGACTGCGCGACATGTCGAGCAGCTTGCGCGCTTGCTTTGCACGCTCTGGCGTATCCATCTTTCCATTCAGGTCGCGTAGACCATGCATATGGGTGACGCTCAAAGCTCGGTTGGCGTAATAGTCCCATGCCCGGACACCATGCGCGCTGCGTGAGCGCGGATGATCCCCGTAACCGAGGGACGAGTAGTCCTTGTGAACGAAGCCCTGCACCTGTCCGATGATCGGCAAAGAGCGATGCACCAAGGTCGCAAGGCCCCATTGGGATGGGATTGAGGTATCGTCGTCCCAGAGCACCCCCTGCGCGGCCGGACAAAAGATCGCGACATGCTCCGGCAGAGCGGCACTGACATCTCGAAACAGATTGGCGCGTTGCGGCAGGATGTGATCGCCGTCGCGATACGTCAGCCAGTCTTTTTCAGATGCGGGACTATGGATGACCTCCTGCAAGCACAGAATATCGGGAGTCGTCTCGGCGAGGTATGGCAGCAGCTCCTCATGCAGTTTTCCGCCCCAGCCGTTCAGACACATAATTTTCATCGCTTGCTCCCTTTTGTTGGAGCGGACATTCGCCGCAACTAAGAAAAGAAGCAAGTTGGGCTAGATGCGGCCATTCTCTGCGACGTCCCCAATTGGTCTAAGAGCCCTTTCCGGACCTCCGCTAGCACGATTGATTTTGCCAGCGCAGCACGTCGAGAACCGCAGAAACTGGACGTTGGATTTCTTAGGCTGGAATGGTGAGAGAGTGGACAAACGATGAATTCGCTGCGTTTGCGCAGGAGACTGCTTTTGTGCGTTTTGCGGACCTTCACCTTGGATTGCAAACAAATTGCACACCAACAGAGGCGACGACCTCGATTCAAACGCATAGTTTTTCCGATCCTCCATCAGTTGCCTAGCGCTAAACCCGAAGTATTGTTTGAACCGGCCCATAATGACATCGGCAGCAGATGCCGGTCTGAGGCTATTCCTCGACATCTATGTGCCGCGAACAGCTTCGGTGTCGCAAACGGAAGGCTAATGCAACAGCCTTACCGCTAGCAATGAGGCAGAAATGTCTTACGGAGCCTGAATGACTGCCATGAACCAATCGTCACTCGGCACTGACGGGCACCGGTTCGGTGTCCTGTTTGTCTTTGCTGCTGGTGTGCTTTGGTCGACCGTCGGGCTTGGAATACGGCTGATCGAAGACGCGGTTGTGTGGCAGATATTACTTTACCGATCGGCCAGCCTGTCACTTCTGCTTTATGTGTTCATTCGCATGCGCTCTGGTGAAAGCCCCTTTGCCCAGATCCGCCGCACCGGGTTCCCAGCAGTGATCGCAGGGCTGTCGCTGGTGGCCGCCTATTCCGGCGGGATATATGCGATACAGGCGACATCTGTGGCAAACGCCATGCTTTTGTTTGCGACAGCACCCTTCATGGCGGCGGTCTTAGGGTGGATTGTTCTGCGTGAACCTGTGCGCCCTGCCACCTGGGTGGCGATCACCGTTGCCATTGCCGGTATCGCGATCATGGTCGCAGATAAATCCGGAGGCGTCGCCCTGAAGGGTAGCCTTGCGGCGTTGGGGTCCGCCTTTGGATTTGCGGTCTTCACTGTGGCGCTGCGGTGGGGGAAATCGGGTGAAATGCTGCCGTCGGTGTTTCTGTCCGGATTGTTTGGCATCATCGTGACGTCCGGCATATGTCTGTTTTTGGAATTGTCGCTTGTGTTGTCGTTCCGGGATGGCGGCATTGCAATGGGCATGGGGGTGTTTCAGGTCGGCGCAGGGTTGATCCTGTATACTCTGGGGTCTCGCAGCCTTCCTGCTGCGGAACTCGCGCTGTTGTCACTGGCTGAGGTTCTGCTTGGCCCGCTATGGGTCTGGCTGTTTATCGGCGAAACGGCCACGCTGAACACATTGACAGGAGGCGCGGTTTTGCTTGCGGCCATCGCTGGAAACGCTCTGTCAGGCAAGCGACGCAAGCCGCCGCCGATCACCTCACCTTAGGGGATTGTGGGCAACCAATTCCTGATGGATCTGCCGTGGGTGGGTGCGTTGCAAGTGTGATCAGATACACGTGCACATGATAAGTGTTGCACTTGGGGTTCCGATATATGTGTTGCTTTTGTGTAGCTTTAGCCCTACGGCTCATGGAGCACTAGTTTGGCGTGCTACAATATTTTTTCGGCCAATCTTGATCGCTCACCTTATCGTCCTGCGTTGACCCAAGCATTTGCACCGGGCGACGCTGGTCAGATGACGATCAATTGGCCGCATAGCTAACGACCATTTCTGTTCGACCCTACAATACCGTTGCCAAGATGTTGCCAAGCAGCACCTGAGGCGCTTCTGGTCCGCTTTCATTGACAGGATCAGATATCCGAAATTTTTCCATACCCGTCCAATTTCCGGACGACACGACTACGGCCCTCAATATGGCCGTGTTTTCGAACTCGATTTGTGCCCTCTCGACGTCTCTGCGCGGTTCGCGCTCAGGGACACATCATGGGCGTACCGGCGTTGCAACCAAAGAGTTGCAGCGTCGTTGGAGCATGGCCTGAATTTGGACAAACAACTGCTTTTCACCCCCGGCCCTGTGAATGTGGCCGAGACTCTGCGTACCGCGATTTGCAAAGAGGATATCTGCCATCGGGAAACTGATTTTGATGCCCTACTTGCAGGTATTGAGCACAAAATACTCTCCCTTTTTCAGATCAGAAAAAGGGAACGTTACCGCGCGGTGGTGATCACCGGCTCCGGGACAGCAGCGAATGAGGCGATCCTGTCCTCAGTTGTTGGAGATGGTACCGTTCTGATCCTGTCGAACGGAGAGTTTGGCGGGCGACTGCACAAGACATCAGTGATCCATAACAAGAAGACCCATCTGATCGAAATGCCCTGGGGCACCGCCTTCGACATACCGCAAATCGCAACGTATCTTTCGAAACACAAGATCGATGTCGTGGCCATGGTCCATCACGAGACGTGCTCCGGCATACTGAATCCGCTGGCCAAGATCGGAGCCCTGGTCAAAGCCAGCGGCGCACTCTTTGTGGTGGATGGGGTCAGCTCGGTTGGCGCTGAGATGATCGACATGGAGGCGTGTCATATCGCTTTTGTGTCCAGCTCCAGTTCCAAAGCCTTGGGGTCATATCCCGGCCTGTCTTTTGTAGTGGGGCGAAAGAAACAGTTCAAACGGCTCAAACGCCACGCGGCCAAAACCACTTACCTGAATCTCGCGACGTTCTACGCATTCCTCAAGACCCACAGTCAGACGCCAAACACACCCGCGGTACCGTTGTTTTTCGCACTGGATCAGGCGCTGACAGACATTCTGCGCGAGGGCGTGCTTAAGCGATATGCCCGCATCAAGGCACGCGCTGATCTGCTGCGGAACGGCATGCGCAGACTCAATCTCGACTTTCTGGTTGATGAGGCGGACATGTGTTCTGTTCTAACGACAGTGCGAATTCCGGCATCCGTATCCGTGCACGATCTGCGTGCGCGTCTGCGTGATCATTCCATCATCATCTATGAAGGAAAGGGATGCTTTGCAGGTAAGGTTTTTCAAGTCGGCAATATCGGGGAACTCTCGGATGACGACATCCGGTATTTCCTGTCCACGCTCAAGGACGTGTTGCTGACGCTTCAGGCCGATGCGGCAGACCATGTTCCTTCGGTCCGGTTAAAGCACGCGCGCCTTGACGTGATGACTATGCCGGTGCCCGCACATGTGCGGGTAGTATCATGAACGACAAGCTAAAACGCCTTTGGGCGACCAAGACCCGCGATGACGAATGGTGGTCGTCTTTTGTCACGGCACCGCTGGCGATCGTTGCCAATTACGGTGCTGTCGACATCCCCTGGATTACGCCAAACCGGATCACGGCGGCTTCGTTCCTTGTGGCTGTCGCAGCAACACTTGCAATTCTGATCGGAGGCACCGCGTGTTTCGTCGCGGCGGCCATCCTGATCCATATCAGCCACGTCCTGGATTGCATGGACGGTCAGTTGGCGCGCTATAGAAAGGTTTCGTCCCCCGTCGGCAGTTATTACGACCGTATCACGGATCAAGTGCAGGTCACGTTATGGTTTGGGGCGGCAGGCTTTGCTGCATTTGCGCAGACAAACAGCGTCACGCCGGTCTTTCTGTCGCTACTCGGAATCGCGTTCTATGGATTACGCGGCTACGCCAAATACGTGGCGTTAGAGATCGAAACGGGACGCAACCCGGATTATCCTGCTCAGATCGCGCAAATGAAACAGGTACAGACCACCGCAGGTCCAGGATTTGGTCTAAAGGCAAATCTAGTCTGGTTCGGGCGAGAACAAAGCAAGGTGCTCGCCTTTAATGAAGGCGTCTTCATCTTCATGCTCTCTGCGGCACTCATCTTGGACCAACTCATACCTATGCTTTGGGTATTTGCGGCAAGCCAGGTGTTTTTGGGCCTCTACAAATCGTGGCTGCGCGGAAAAAGCATCGACGAAAATCTGAAAGTTCCAACGCAAAAGTAGCCTGCTTCAATACGGGTCATTTAGGATTCAAGTATCATGAAAAACGAAAATCACCGTGCACCGATTGCCGTCATTCTGGCCGCTGGCATTGGCTCCCGCCTCAGCCCACTGACCGACAATTGCCCCAAAAGCCTACTGACTGTGGGCGGATCTGTCATTCTGGAACGCATGATCCGCAATTGCCTGAGCTGCGGAATGTCGCAATTCGTTCTGGTTCTGGGTCATCGGGCTGATGAGATTAAGAAATTTGTAGAAAAGGCATTTCGCGGCATCCGTGTCACCTATGTGATCAACGACCGATACCGCGAGACGAACACAGGCTACTCCCTGATGCTGGCGGCCAAAGAGATTGGTACAGCTGAGTTTGTCAAATTCGATGCGGACGTCGTGTTTGATGTCAAAATCCTGCGTCAACTTTTGGACAGCGACCATGCAAACGTCTTGTGCATTGACCGCAACATCGCGCTTGAAGATGAAGAAGTTAAGGTCATCGCAAACGATCAGATGCAGGTCCTTGAAGTTGGCAAGTCCGTCGATCCGAAGCGCGCGTTGGGTGAATCTATCGGCGTTGAAAAGATCAGCGCCGGTACGTGTGCACTGCTGTTCGCAGAGCTTTCAGAAATGATGGAGAGCCGTGGAAACCTTCAAGCGTACTACGAGGCGGCTTACGCGCAATTGGTCGACAAAGATACGCAGTTCCATGCTCTTGATATCAGCGGTCTGGACTGGACCGAGATTGACACAGCCAAAGACTTTGCCGCTGCAAATGCGATGTTTAGCAGCCCTGTCACTACCATATCCCGTGGCCAGCAAAAGGTGCTGGACGAGGCTGCGGAAGAAGCGGCTATACAGACGCACGTCTGATGCATCTACTGCCCTGCGCCACAATTCTGGCGCGCGGTGTACAGCGCAGTGATGCCCTTGCCATCCCGGCACTGGATCGCTGCATTTGAAAGGACCCCTCATGGCCAAAGGCAACAACAGCAAGCGCGGCAACAAAGAAGCCAAAAAACCCAAGCAAGAGAAACCAAAGGTTTCTGCGACGGCCAATTCGCTGGCTGGAAAACCCGCACTCGCAATTGGCGGCAAAAAGGTAAAGTAGCCAGAACGTTTCGGATTTCGTCCGTCTGAGGTATTCAGCTTAACTTAGTTGCACACCTTGGCGGGGGACGTCCGAAACTTGTCCCAAAGCGCCTATGATTTAGATGTGGAAGACCCGATGAGCGAAACAGAAAAGTCCGGCACAAAGGTTCACTATGTCTGCCAGACATACATTGCCAAGACCACTGAGCGCGGACAGCAAGGCAACCTTCAAATCGACAAGCAGCTGCAGTATTCTACGCCCCATGAAGCTCAAGAGCGGGCAGAACGTGAATTTCGCGCGGAAAATTGCGTCGGTGCCGACGCCTATTTGGTGATAGAAGATAGCGATTCCGGCGAAGTCGGAGACCCTACATTTTTAGTAAGACTTGGGTCTGTCCCTGAGCAGGATTGACTTCAAAATCGGCAGTGCGTTGAAAACATAGGTTGGCCCGCAAGCGTTTACCTGCGGGCCGGTAGGTCGTGGTTTACATCATGCCGCCCATACCACCCATACCGCCCATTTCGGGCACGCCACTGTTGTTTGCTGCTGTAGGTTTGTCCGCAACCATCGCTTCGGTCGTGATCAGCAAGCCTGCAACAGATGCAGCATACTCAAGTGCTATCCGAACGACTTTGGTCGGATCGATAACACCGGCCTTTAACATGTCGCCGTATTGCTCTGACTGTGCGTCGTAGCCAAACGTCTTGCTGGTATTTTCAACGATCTTGCCAGCTACGACCGATCCATCGACACCAGCATTTTCGGCAATCTGGCGTAGAGGCGCTTGGAGCACCTTGCGAATGATCGCGATACCAGCCGCCTGATCTGCGTTGTCTCCTTTGAGGCCTTCGAGGACTTTACCAGCATGCACCAGCGCGACGCCGCCGCCCGGTACAACGCCTTCTTCGACAGCGGCCCGTGTTGCGTTCAGCGCATCATCGACACGGTCTTTACGCTCTTTCACTTCAATCTCAGTTGCGCCACCGACCTTGATCACAGCAACGCCACCCGCAAGTTTTGCGAGCCGTTCTTGCAGTTTTTCTTTGTCGTAGTCTGAGGTCGTATCTTCGATCAATGCACGGATCTGATTAACCCGCGCAGCAATTGCGTCCTTGTCACCCGCCCCGTCGATCACAGTTGTTGTGTCTTTGGTAATTGTGATCTTCTTCGCGTCGCCAAGCATGTCCATCGTGACACTCTCCAGCTTGATCCCCAATTCCTCAGAAATCACTTGGCCGCCTGTCAAGATTGCAAGATCTTCCAACATTGCTTTGCGACGATCCCCAAACCCAGGCGCTTTGACACCGGCTACTTTGAGGCCACCCCGAAGTTTGTTCACCACAAGCGTCGCGAGTGCTTCGCCATCAATGTCTTCAGCGATGACCAAGAGCTGCTTATCTGCCTGCATAACAGCCTCAAGCAAAGGAACCATAGGAGCCAATGATGTCAGCTTTTTCTCATGAAGCAGAATGACGCAATCTTCCAGGTTTGCGATCATCTTGGTTGGGTCCGTAACGAAGTACGGGCTGAGATAACCACGATCAAACTGCATACCCTCGACAACATCGGTCTCTGTCTCAAGGCCCTTGTTCTCTTCGACGGTAATGACACCTTCGTTGCCGACCTTTGCCATCGCGTCCGCGATCTGTTGACCGATGGCCGCTTCGCCGTTGGCAGAAATGGTGCCTACTTTGGCGATCTCAGCCGTATCGCCCACTGGCCGCGACATCGCCTTGACCTCGGCAACAACGGCGGTGACCGCTTTGTCGATACCGCGTTTGAGGTCCATCGGGTTCATACCAGCGGCGACTGACTTCATACCTTCCTTGACAATAGCTTGGGCCAAAACGGTTGCGGTGGTTGTGCCGTCGCCTGCCTCATCGTTGGTACGGGACGCGACATCCTTAACCAACTGAGCACCCATGTTCTCGAACGCATCCAAGAGTTCGATTTCCTTGGCGACCGTAACACCGTCCTTGGTGATGCGCGGCGCTCCGTAGGATTTGTCGAGGACCACGTTGCGGCCCTTGGGGCCAAGCGTGACCTTGACGGCGTTGGCGAGCGTATTGATGCCCTTGAGCATGCGGTCACGGGAGTCCGTGCCAAATTTTACGTCTTTTGCAGACATGTCGGTATTCCTAAATGAAAAATTGGGGAGGGTTCAGCGTTGTTCAGGCCATAATACCTAAGATGTCGCTCTCCTTCATGATCATCAGCTCTTCACCGTCGATCTTAATTTCAGTGCCCGACCATTTGCCGAACAGAATTTTGTCGCCAGCTTTGACGTCCATTGCGATACGCGCGCCAGCGTCGTCTTTTGCACCTGCGCCAGCAGATACCACTTCGCCTTCTTGCGGCGTTTCCTTGGCGGTATCGGGGATAATCAGACCGCCTGATGTCTTTTCGTCACTTTCAATGCGACGAACCAGAACGCGATCGTGGAGCGGAGTAAACAACATAGGTATGCTGCCTTTCAAGATTTACGGGGGTGGATGGCGTGCTTAGAAAGCCATTGGCACTCGCCACACCAGAGTGCCAGTACGACTGAGATGGCTATCGTTGAGGTTGGCTACAATAGACTAGTCGTAAATATTTTAGGGCCTAGCACAGAATTGGGCGCGCCCGACCATTGATCTCTGCAGCCGCTCCAGACCGACGTCACCTCTTCAGCCGCCAGCAATCTCTACCCACTCAAAGAGCAGGATACTGCTTTGGATTTAGGTCGTATTCCCACGCTTTGGTCGAAAATGGATAAGCATGGCGTGCAAAATGACCTGCATTGTCGAGTAAAACTCAGGACAAGGGACTTAGCAGGTGAACGTACATTCAATTGACGATGGATTTACGCCTGCTGAATGCAGCGCAATCGTCAACGCCGTGGCATCAGCTCCAGCGAGAGAAGCTTTGCTTGTCGGCCAGAACCGGGATCATAATCTGCGCCGCGCTAAGCTCGTTTGGCTGGATGAGATAGACGGCATGGCGTGGGTCATGGAGCGACTTATCGACGTTGTGAGAACCTCAAACCGAAACTGGTTCGACTTTGATCTCAGAGAATTTGCCGAGAGCCCACAGGTTGCCAGCTACGATGCCACGGATGGCGGTCATTTTACATGGCATTCCGACATCGGTGATGGCCCAATGGCACAAAAATGAAAACTGACGTTGGTCGCGCAGCTTTCCAAGCCCGGGAGCTATGATGGCGGTGATCTGGAAGTTATGCCGGGCGCGCATATCATCGCCGCAAACCGAACGCAGGGCTCCATCACTATTTTCCCAAGTTTTCATCTGCATCAAGTGACGCCAGTGACACGAGGGACCCGCCATTCGTTGACTGTCTGGGCACACGGTCCCAGGTTTCGATAGCTAGAAACTGCGACTGGGGTGCTGTCTCGATTACCAAACTAAGGACGTGTGGCTACGCTTCACGTTCCAGTTTTTTTCGAGCTAGTTTGCGGGCACGGCGGATCGCTTCAGCTTTTTCCCGTGCCTTTTTCTCAGAGGGTTTCTCGAAATGTTGCTTAAGCTTCATTTCTTGAAATACGCCTTCGCGTTGCAGCTTTTTCTTCAAGACCCGGAGGGCTTGATCGACGTTGTTGTCGCGAACACTGACCTGCATTTGGTTTTCTCTACTTTTGAGGACTTACCAGAATGACAGTTGCTAGAACCCGCATCTTGTCAAGATTATTTCGGCGACATCGCACGTTTCAGCATCGGCGTTCCGCGAGCCTCGCTGTTTTCGAGCGCGAAAAGGGAAGTCGAAGGGAGCGATTCCGCTAGCAGCAGGAAAAGGGCACAATTGGCGCCTGGCCTCAGGTCTCATGAAAAAGGATCCGCTGCTCAATTTGCAATGGTTTCACTGGCTTCATACGCTTTTCGCCCAAGCGCGGATGCAGCCGCCCGGCAATCCCCCAAGCCAGCAGGCTTGCCACACCTGCAGCGGCAAAAGTGCCGGATATCGGGGCGGCCAACAGGATCAGCCATGCCGCGCCTGGTGTCAGGATACCGGAGACATCCCGGTAGGACGAGTAGACGGCCGACATTTCGGTGCGTTCCGACGGTTTAACAGCCATAAGGAATGGCAGTCCGGCACAAATATCCAAGAGGATAAGAAAGAAACTGCCGGCAAAGAGCAGGCCGACAGTTGCAGACGGGGCTACAGAAACCAGACTGGCGGCACAGAACAGCAGGGCGAAGGCCATGAAACCGGTTTGAACTGTGCTGCGCACGGAGTGTTTCTGCATCCATCTCAGCATCACCGGCGACAAGAACAATCCAGCATTTGTGATCGACAAGAGCGTGCCGCCCAGCGTTTCTCCTAGACCATTCTCGACAGCGAATATGGGCAGATAGACAACATAGGCCCAACGGTCCATCCAAGGGCCGAATAGAACATGCGCAGCGTTTCGCATTTCCCCAACTCGACCCGCGCGATGTAATCCAGCACATAGGCGTTGAAACACACAAAGGTTACGACCGTGGCAAGCGAATTCAGGACAAGCCCCAGAACGATCATCTCTGGAGAGCCCAAGGTTGCAAGGCCCGATCCAATGACGAACGCCATCGCCCCGATGCCATACATCCATCGCCTCGCTATCCAGCGATTGAGAAAGGGAACGAGAAGCCCAGTCAGCAATGAGATGAGACCGATCACGAAGTAAATCGAACTGATCAGAACCGCGTCCTGGAGCGCGTCGTACATCGCAACCGGAAAGACGGAAATCAGGATGCCACGTGCAACTGCCTCAAATGCGGCAAGGGTCGCAAAACCCCGCACTGATGGTGCGGGTGCATGACGTAGCCATTCAGGGATTCGACGCTCAAACATCTCTAACAGGCCTAAAAGTATGGCTGGAAAAGTACGCAGTGCTCTTTGGGTGTCTGTTCGAAAGGCGACACCGATGATGGTTCACGACCCATTTTGAGTTTGACGGTCATCTCTTTGCGGTCTCAGCTATCGGAAATGAGCCAATGACTGAGCTGGGAAGAAGCAAACGAAGGCTAAGAATGGCTTTCAGTGTTTGCTGGATCCCTCGATTTTCGAAATATGGTCCCAGACCGGAGCGCTGAGGCCATTGTTGCCCTCTACCCCAAGCCGACCGTGAAATCACCGCAACCTTGATCGCTGCGCCGTGGGACAAATTGCCATGCCCCGCTACAGGCCTCGTGCAGCCCTTACGTCACGGTGAATTCGAAGCACTTCAAATCTCGCCAATTCGAACAACCACCTAACACCCGACTGAGCGCGACAAAGGGTGATTTCACGTTGCAGACATAGTGCACATGGCGAAACTCAAGGACAGCTTCCAGCATTCTTAGACCTTGATGCAGGTCGCAGCATTCCGTAGTTTTGGGCTCGGAGTAGCCATTCTCTGCAGTGGGTTCAGACAGATGGTTTGAACCCTCACCGGACCTTTATCGCACATTGAGGTTTCGCTCGAGCAGAAGGTTCTGCACCGCGCAAACCAGTCATTGGGAGTGCCAGTGACTTAAGGCAGGTGGGCGGACAGAACGGCCTTAGCCTATTAAAATATGAATGTCTGCTGTGGCTTTAATCTAGGCGTAGTCTCATCAATGCGTACGCCAGCAAGAAAGCACAGGCGAGGCCCGCCAATATGAATGTTGAACGCAAGGCGAGTTCACGTCCCAGTTCAATTTCCAGAACAGATACAGCGGCACCGCCAGCCAAAGCCCCTAAAGGCATGGAGCCCCAGCCGAAGAAACGGTAAATGCTGTTAACCCGGCCAAGCAATTCAGATGGGATACGCCGCTGTCTCCAAGATACGGTAATCACATTCCAGAGCATCGCCCCAGCCAAAACAAAGAACAACGCAATGCTCATCGTGACAACCGATTGGCTTATCCCAACCACTGCATAGCCAAGACCCCAAACTGCAATTGATAAGTACAAGCAGGCCTGAGTTCCAAGGAATGAAATAAACCTGGCTGCAAGCAAACTACCTGTGATCGCGCCTGCGGCCTCCACAGACAGCACCCAGCCGTATTGGAATGACGAAAGCGCTAATACTTCTTGCGCAAAAAGGACCTGAATGGTGATTGTTGCTGTCGCAATGAAGTTCGCAATGCCCAAGACAATTGCCAGTCTCAGCAAAAGAGGATCACGTCGCATATATGTGATTCCTTCGATGAGCGCTGCGCGAAAGCTAGCACTGACCCTTGGTTTGGGTCGGAGCGAAATCATCCAGACGAGACCCGCTGCTAGTACGAGCAGTGCAGCGTCAATGCCAAAAGGAATAGCAATTCCAGCAGCAATCAAGAATCCCGCCAACGGAGGGCCAATAAACTGACCCGTGAGCTGCTCACTAGTCCAAAGTTGACCATTCGCACGTTCGAGGTCTTGTGAGGCTACGATGGATGGCAGCATGGTTTGCGCGGCATTGTCCCGCAAAACCTCTGCTGATCCCAACAAGAAGGCAAGACCTGCAAGTACCCAGACAGCCCCATGCGCTTGTTGGTTCATTGCCAACATCATAATTGCCAGAACGATAGCGGCCCGCAACAAATCGGTGCGTGCTATGAGCTTGCGATGATCCGCATTGTCAACAATGACTCCGGCTGGAATTGAAAACAGCAACCACGGTAGGCGCCCTGCAGCAGCGACAGCAGCAATGGCGATGGGATTCTGCGTCATTAATGTCGCGAGCCATGGTAGCGCAAGAATAACCAACCCATCGCCCAAGTTGGTCAAGGTACCTGCGCCAAAAAGCAGGCGAAAGTTACGATTTCTAGCGAGCAGAGATGCGTCCATCGTTGGTACTCCAGATTTGCAAGAAGAACTTTCGGCCAGGGAAGATGCAAGCGCAAGTTTGTCATGCAGGTAAAACCTGATAGCTGCCGTTCGCATTCCATGCAGCATCCTGCAATTTGGGCTCGCACCTGCTTTTCTCTGCGACAAGCCCGCATTGGCAGGATGAGCCCTTAGGGCGTCAAAATGATCCCGAATCCGCGTGCCTCCACAAAATCGACTGAAACATCCTCATCGTCGAGAAACCAAGCCAGTTTCCACACAGCCTCAGCCCAAACTGAACCGTTATCGTCGGGCTTTGCAAACTCCGAAATGCAGGACATTGCCGCCTTTCGCGCGCCCAGCCATCGGTGAAGCACAGAACTCTGTTATCGGAAAGCGGTCATTTGCTGCTATTGCGGTCTACACTGACTTCTCAAGCAAAAGCGGACATCCAGCTATCAGAAAGGCAGAGTAACAACTGAAGCCGCCACCGATGCCCATGCATGTCATCACTACCACGTGTCCCGTCTCTGGATCCTTAGGGCGCAATGTTGACCACTGGCCGCCCCTTACCAATGCATCCTGTAGATCAGCGGAACTGGCGCGCTCGTCGCATGAAAAGCGTCTCGAGGGTGCTATAGGTGCCCATAATTTTGTTCGAGAATCCGGTCTTTTCAGCAACCCTGATGGAGTTGGAGTGTTCTGGATCAAAAATGCAGGATGTTTGATCGAACTCCAACCATTCATCTGCCCATTCCAACATCCTTGTAACGGCCTCGGTGGCGTAGCCTTTACCTTGTGCGCCCGCTTTAAACACCCAGCCTGCCTCCGGATTCCCATCCAGGGAAGGAGCCGTATCGCGTCGGTGGTTGGCAAACCCAACCTCTCCAAGGAATACGCCGGTCTTCTTGCATTCAACGACCCAATACCCGAAGCCGAGATGCGACCAGTGACCGGTATAGCTCAGAAGTCGCGTCCAAGACTGCTCCTCGGTGGATGGCTCGCCTGAAATCAAGGCAACCACCTCCGGATCAGCCCACATCGAAGCACTGTCATCGAAGTCGCTGGTCCGGTGACCTCGTAGGATGAGGCGGTCAGTGCCGAGGATTGGAGCTAGGATGTGGTTTGGCATCGGCGATCTCTTTCTGTGTTCTGCGTCAAATCTGGGCACGAAGCACCTAGCATCTTGATCTAAGCAAGGCATACCAGATTTCGTTTTTGTTTAGGTTGCCTTGGTGTGAGCTACGGATGTGCCAATGCTGCTCGGATTGCTACACCATGTCATTAGCTCTGCCTGATGTGATCTGATCTCTTGCGGACCATGGCCCCCATTGCTGTCAACCAGCTCTATATGGTTCTTCCTGCACCGCATGGCCGAGAACCATCTTCATGAAGAGACAGGGAATAAACCACTCCAGCCCGTCCCCAAGCGGCAGAAGAAGCTGGTCGCCAAGCAGGGCAAGTACGGTCAGTCCGGTTGCAGATGCACGCCTTAGATAAAGCGGCATTAACAGCACTGTTGTCACGCTGACGAGTAACAGCGCGTACCAGATTGTCGCGTTCAGGAGGTGGCCGTTCAAAAAGTAGGCGATGATAATCGGATGCACGTGTATCGCTGTGAACAGCATCGGATTCTTCGCCAATCTCGCGCTCAGACCCTCACCTTGTTGCAGATGTGTGTGGTAAAACCGCTTACAAGAGTTGAGCATGTTCGCGACCGCGCCACCGGCGATGTCAAAGGCGAAAAAGGCGAGCAGCGCAATTTTCCAACCTTCGGCGACGGGCACATTCCGAGCCTGATCCGCAGCCAGAATGATGCCGGTGAAAATAGAGGCCATGCCATATGCCAGGATACGTTCAGCCACTGTGGCGCCTGTCCCGCAAAGCGGATCAATGCCGCCTGAGTAAGTCCAGTTGATCGGTGCGGTTTGCATGTCTTCTCCTTAGAGTCGGTGAATTACCCATGACTTTGGTTTGTGTGTTTGCCGTCGCAGCAAAAAATGATGGCGAGGTTGTTTTCAGAATTGATTTATAATGACCGATTGGTCATTAAAGTGGGTGCGACAAAAATGACCATCCGGTCATAATAATTCTGTGTCTATGATGGGCACGAAAGAGAGCAGTAAGGGTTACAGGTGAATGCCCAAGGTCGTGGACAAAGCGAAAATGCGAGGTGAAATCCTCGATGCGGCCATGAAGGTTTTTGTTGAAAAGGGTTATCATGCGTCATCGGTGAGCGATGTTGCACGCGCGGCCAGCTTGGCCAAAGGTACACTCTACATATATTTCGACGGCAAGGACGCGATGACGACGGCGATTGTCGATCGCCATTTTGCAATGCTGGAAGACCGGATCACACAAGGCCAGACTTGCGAGACGCTTGATGCCTTTCTCGATGAGCTCAACCGAACGATGGATATCCCAACTGAGCAGGCTTCATTTCTTCGTGTCTTCTTCGAGGTGTTCGGTCCAAGTTTTGCATCTGAGGACTTCTCGCAGCATGTGGCCCGGTTTTTTGATCGTCTGGGTGCCCACTACGCCAACCAGATCTCACATCTTCAAGAACGAAAGCAGGTTGCAGAGCACTATGAAGCCGCCTCGATAGGCCGCGCGCTGGCCAGCATGATGGATGGAGTAGTCTTGCATATGAGTTTATTTGACATAACGAGGCGACGGCACAGGCGTTTGGTCCGCGAGGCAATTTCAATGCTTGGGGCCGGGTTGCGGCCAGCATCGGCCTCAAACGACTGACCCGCCTTTGCCACGTTTCACATAGCGGAGATATCACTTGAACATTTGGGTTTTCATCGTTGCCTGCATTACGCTGGCCGCCTTTTTGGCTCATGTTGTCATCGGTACAAAAGAGACTGCCACACTCGCCCCACCCAGATCGGAGACGCAACGCAACACCAATTGGGTGCAGGCCATGTGCGCCTTTCAGATGCTGTCTGTCGATCTTCTGGTGGTGGCGGCGGCGCTGTTCGGCATCGCAGTCCTGAACCTTGGTCCGTTGGAACGTCCGGCGATCCTGTTTTTCGGACTGCTGTTCTTTTTGTGGGGCGTGGTTTGGATCGTCCAGATGAAGGTCCTGCGCAAAACTGCGGGCAGCCTGTGGCGACTGCCACACTGGTTTGTCTGGTTCGTCTGTTCAGCACTTCTTTTGCTTGGCAGTTAGAACCGTGATGCACTGCGATAACACCAACAAAGACACAATGCATCTGAAAGGGTAGACGATGCCGAAACCTATTATCCCGGAAAGCCTCGAAAGCTACGTGACGGACTGGATGATGTCACCGGGGCTTGAACACGATGGCTTTGTCTTCATGACCGGTTTCACAGGTGCTGATGCGGATGGCTTACTGGCTGATAACCCAACCGACCAGATTGAGGCGGTCTTTGAGAAGATCGGGATGGTGTTGGCCGAAGCCGGACTGGGCTTCGAACACTTGGTGGAGATGACCAGCTACCACGTTGGTCTGCATGACCATCTGAATGCGTTCAAAGACATACGGGCGAAATATGTATCGGAACCGTTCCCTGCATGGACAGCGATCGAAGTTGCGGGTTTTGTCCGGGAAGGCGCTTACGTCGAAATCAGATGTATTGCGCGCAGGAACTGACGGGGCTCGCATGAGGATTGTCACTATACAGAACGACTATCCCGTGAGTGCGTCAAGATTGTGGGCGTTGGCCACTGACTATGCAGCGCTGAGCGAAGTTATGGAAGGATTGGTCTCGTTTGAGGGGTTGCCAGAAGGGCGCGCCAGAACCGGGCAGAGGCTTGAAGTGATGGTTTCGCTCTTCGGCAAGCTTCCTGCGCAACCCTATCGCATTGATGTGTTGGAATGCGACAATCAGCGCATGATCCTTCGATCATCTGAACGGGGTGCTGGTGTGAAGACATGGCTGCACAGTCTTACGGTCATGGAGAACGAGACCGGCAGCCGATTGCAAGACCGCATAGAGATCGATGCCGGTATGCTGACACCCGTGTTCGCACTCTGGGCCCGATACCTTTACCGCGCACGGCATAGACCGCGGCTCAGATTGCTCGAGAGCGGGCGATACTGACCGGTCTATCCGACCAAAGGCATGATAACGGCTTGGTGTAGTTGGAAAATGCTGGGCGGAACGCTACGTGTCGCCACCCAGCTCTTTCATCAGCTTTTCAGCCGCAACTGGACAGTCTCGAAGGGCAACCCATCATCATCCATTGCTCGTCTTGATAGTTCTTCGAACCCAAGCGTTTGATAGAAGGCAAGTGCCCGGCGGTTGTCCAAGTAAACCTCCAACCGCAACTCCTCCTTTAGGGCCATTGCATGGGCGACCAGAAACCGGCCGATTCCCTGCCCCTGGTAGTGCGGCGCGACAAACAAGCCGCCGATGAAACTGTCCACGAGGCTGATGAAGCCAATCGGCTCCCACGATTGACAGGCCACCCAGGTCTCCGAGTTGGGGAGATACGTCGTCTCGATAAGAATTTGCTGCTCACGCAGCCGTTCTTCGCTAATAAAGGCATGCGCCGATAGAGAGGCATCAAGCCAGATTGTCGAAAGCTTTTCATTGTCCGATGCCATATAAGCACGGATACGTGTATTGATTTTTTTCATGATAGTCCTGCAGAGATGTTGCACAGAGAAACAGTGCCAAGACTGGCACTTATTGACACCGCAGCTGCGGTTCAGGTTTGGCTTCTGCGCATAGATCTCCTTCGACAGGTTCTGTATCGCTAGTTTATCATTCGAGGAACTGCAAGAGCGGATGCAGTCTCCGAGGCTTGGATCCCGTTCCGAGAAAGACGCAATGCTCAAGTAACCGGTTCCGGGCAGTGCGCCTTTTTGCTTGCCGCTTCTTTAGCGGCTAGGAGTAAGCTGGAAAGTCGGAAGCTTCTTCAATGCCCGGCGTTCTGGTAAACAATCTAACCGCGCACGAAACCTTTTCCCTCAACACCGCTTGGGAAGGCTGTTTACCGGCAAGCACTGCCGACAAATGCACATCCCCTCGAACGGCACCCAAAAACTGTTCTGCCACTGTTTGGGCGTTTGAGGTTACAAGGTTGCCTACCGTTTGATTGGCTTCAAAGAAGCGGGCCAATCCTTCACTTGCAACGGCAGGGCCGCGTTCAAAAAAGTCCCGCGATAGCTCCGGAAAATGATGCGCCTCGGCCGTCATGATACGATATAAGGCAATCCCCTCGGACGATAGAAGAACGCTCAGATATTCGTATCCCATCCGGAACAGAGCCCGTTCAAACGCGCCCTCCGCCGGTTTTGGCTGCAAAGCCGCAAAGACCCGTCCCGAAATCCGCTCGACAATGGTGTGAAACAAGGACTCCTTGTTGGGGAAGTGGCTGTAGAGAGTACGTTTGGAACCGCCAAGGCGGGCATGGATCTGATCCATGCTGGTTCGCCCGAAACCTTCCCGGAGGAACATTTCCGACGCGATTTCAATTATTTCTTCTCGCTTTTTTCTTTGTCGTGCTGTCAACGCCGTTGGTGTTTGGCTCAAAATCAATCTCCAGAACGCGATACAGGAGCTTGCAATGGTACGGTATCGTACCGTATAGTACAACGGTACGGTTTCGTACCCTTTTGCACCCGTCCATCGGCAAGTGCCGGTTCTGAGGAGAAAGATTGACATGGTCCATAGGCTTGCAAAGATGATTGCCGTCATAGGTGTCACAGCCCTATGCGTTGCCTCAGTTATTGGTGGATACAACTACTGGCAAACCCGCAGTAACTATGCCTGGACCGACAACGCATATGTGCGTAGCGATAAAGTGCCGATTGCGCCAAAAGTGGCAGGGTTCATCGTTGAGGTTGCCGTCAACGATAACGAAAGAGTTGCAGCGGGAGATGTTCTACTTCGGATTGACCCAATCGACTATCAAGCAAATACGAGGCAGGCGAAGGCCGCGCTGGCAGCCGCAAAGGCTGCCCGAGCGAGGCTTGACGAAGAACGCCACATGCAGGTCCTGTTCACCGACGAAGCCCGCGCCAGAATAGATGCCGCTCTGGCTGAAGCCGAACGAACCACAAAGGATCTGCGCAGGGCAAAAAGCCTGATAGATGAGGGCTGGGCAACCGAAGCGCGTCTGGAAACCGCTACCGCCACCGCCGTCAGGGCGCGATCATCCGTCGAGCAAGCCCAAGCAGCATTGAAGGCCAGCCAGCAAAAGCTTCGTGTTTTGGATGCCCAAGCCGTAGCACTTGATGCATCTGTCGAACAAGCGTCTGCACTGTTTCAGCTCTCTGAAATCTCTCTTGAAGACACAGTCGTCCGCTCGCCAATAAACGGGCTTGTCGGGAACCTGCATGTCGAACCGGGGCAGTTTGTGCGAGCCGGGTCGCCGCTTCTGGCTGTTGTGTCGGATGAACAAAAATGGGTTGTGGCCAACTTCAAAGAAACTCAACTGGAAAACTTAGCTCCAGGTCAATTGGTTGCAATTCGCGTTGATGCGTTTGGAAGTCAGGAAATTCTGGGACATGTAGACAGTATTGCGCCAGCCAGCGGAGCAGAGTTCAGCCTTTTGCCGTCTGACAACGCTACCGGGAACTTCATACGCGTTGTCCAAAGGATTCCTGTAAAAGTTTCAATAGAACCTGAAAGTCCGCTTTTTAGCCGACTTCGCGCCGGAATGTCCGCCAAAGTTCGTGTCGATACCCAATCTGTAGCTGCGGACAAAACAACAAGTGAAGCGTCAACCAAGATCCCCGCAGAGGCTTCCTGGAGCCAGAAAGATGAATGAAGCTGGCTCTTGTTATGAAAACCGGCAAGTCGGCCACTTTGGTGCCAAGTCTGCGTCTTTAGATACTCGAAAGCATTCATATCCAATCTTGACTTGCTTGCACGCAGACCGGGGTGGTCATCGACCGGACGCATATGCTCTCGCGTTGGTGGTGGTGGGACTGACGCTTGCGGTTACTGTGGATGCGCTGAACAGTACAGTTTATGGGATGGCCCGCCCTCAGTTCATGGAAGGCTTGTCAGCCACTCAGGATACCGCGAACTGGTTGAAGACGGCCTTTGTGTCCGCAAAGCTTACCCTTCTTCCCGCCTGCGCATGGGCCGTCAACCGGGCCGGGGCTGGACGTATCCTTTGGTTTGCGTTGGTTGGAAGTATCGTAGCGTCCCTGCTATGCACGGTTTCTCCCGGCATCTTGAGCCTTGTGGCCTCTCGAGTTTTGCAGGGCGCAACGGGCGCCGCCCTTCTCGTTTCCTGCCAGACAATCCTATTCCAGCTGTTTCCCAAAACGCGGCAGGGTCTGGTCCAGGCTGTGTTTGCCTTCGGAGTTGTGGTTGCGCCAGCGTCTGCCGCGCCCGCCTTGCATGGCGAACTCATCGTTGGGGGTTCATGGAGGTGGATGTTTGCCCTCAGTGCCTGCGTGGCGTTGGCCGCATTACTCATTCTGTTTGCCGTGCGACGCTACCTGCCTGCGCAGAAGTACGATGAGTTGGAGTTTGATTGGGTTTGCCTGGGGCTGTTTGCCGTTGCAATGACTGCAATGGCTTATGCGTTGTCGGAGGGTGCACGCTGGAACTGGCTCGACACTACCCACATTCGCTGGTGGGTTGCTGCAGCGCTCGTTGGGTTGATCGCCTTCGTGGTCCGAATGAATATGCGACCGGGCCGCGCCATGTTCAAATACGATGTGTTTCGCAAACCGGAATTCGCCTTTGGCTTTGCGGTCAGTTTCGTAGCTGGCTTTGCTCTGTTCGGCAGCGCTTTCCTTATTCAGGTTTTTGCGCTGAATGTGTTACGCCTACCGTCGGATACGACCGCGCGGCTTCTTCTTCCCTCCAGTTTGACCATCGGGTTGGCTCTGCTGATAGCCGGTTGGTTCACGACGTCACGCGGTGCCAATCCAGTGATATTCATCCCGATCGGTGTACTTCTTGTGATGGCGTCTATGTGGATGCTTTCCGGATCAGGCCCACAAAGCGGATCACATGACATGTGGCTCGCACTGTTGTTGCGAGGGCTGGGACTGGGATTTTTGTTTTTGAGTCTAACGCTGATTGCCCTGAGCGGATTGTCACAGCCATTGGTTTCCGCCGGGACAGGTCTGTTCAACCTTGGGCGTCAATTGGGAGGGTTGATCGGCGTTGCATGTCTAGACACGTACATACAGCGGATCAACACACTGAATCTCCAGATTTTAGGCAGTAATCTCCATCCGTCCAATCCGGCACTTCAGCAAAGAACCGAGCTGGTGTCACAGAGTTTTATCGGCCGTGGGCTTGATCCTGGCATTGTTGATGGCGCTGCGTTGGTAGCCATTCAGCAATCGATCAGGTCGCAAGTTGCGCTGCTAACTTTCAACGAAGCGTTTCTTTCGATTGTTTGGCTTTTTGTTGCAGCTTTGCCGCTCGCAATCCTGTTTAAGGTCGCGCAAAAGAAAACCACTTATTTTCAATGACTCTCCGACCCAACCGTTGCGGCCGAAGTGCTTCGGCTCCCAACATCAGCCGCCGCTTTTCAGGTAAGCTCTGCGGGCGACTTCAGACAGGCAACAAAGGTCGAATGATCCGGCACTCGATCAGTCAGATCGAGGCGACAGAACCAACGATATGCCAAATTCAAGTGCACTTCCTCGCACAATCGCCGTTCCGACCGGATACCAAAGCAGTAGCCCACAAGCAGCATGCGGATCAGCAACTCGGGATCGACGGAAGGGCGACCTGTATGGCTATTAAAGTCCGCCAAATGACTGCGGATACTGCTCAGCTCAACAAATCGACCGCAGCAGGTGATCTTGGGGAACGTGGTCCTCTAACGAGAACTCATAGAACAGTGCGGCCTGAGCTTCCTGTCTTGATCCCATCATCGACCAGTCTCCCATTCAATAGGAGAATTGAATCAGTGGGATGGCCTTTGATCAAGGCAGACCTTTTCAACAGAATATGGCCTTCTTGTCAGCGTTGTCTGGTGCTGGGATGTCCGCTTTTCACCAAGTCCAATTTTGACGTAGGTTCACTTTGGGCTCATTCTACCAAATCGGGTTTGTCTCAGAGAAGGGCATGTACGAGCCCGAACCTCCGAGTTATTGCAGCGCAGCCAACGTCAGCTTTACAATTTTGGTTTCCAGTCCATCCCCATGTAGCCTGATCCCGCTTTCAACTCAGCGATCATCTTCGAGAGCCACCTTCGCTTGGTGTCATCGCGCTTCGCGCTGTTGATCCACCAGAGATTGTCGTTACGCTGATAAGCTGGTCGCGCATCGTATGAATCGCTTAGGTAGGCATCACGCAGCGCCTCTTTCACAAACTCAGGCATCGGTTGGATTGGACGTTTCAAATCTGGTATGCGGTTACCCCTCAGGTATGGCAAAGACCACGCTTTCTGCGGATCGGTCAGCTGGGCCATGCCACACTGCCTCGATGTTGTTTCCGTCTGGATCAAGAACGTAGGCTGCATAGTAACCGGGATGATAGTCGCGAGGTCCGGGCCCTCCGTTGTCGGTTCCTCCGTTCTCTATGGCGGCAGCGTGAAAGCTTGCAACCTGCCCTTCTGATCCAGCTTGAAAAGCCATATGAACATGGGTCGTTGGGCTTTCTCCGGCAGGCGCCACGAACAGCTCGTCAGCAATGAAAAAATGCGCGGTATCTTGCGACAGCTCCTGCCCCAAGGCGGCCAGGCATCCTTTGTAGAACCTACGGCTTGCGGCGAGGTCTGACACACTGAGGTGGATGTGATCGACCAAACGACCCTTGTGAATTTCCATGACTTGTCTCCCGACGCCTTTATCGTTAGCATAGCTAATGATTGATCTGCATCCCAGCAAATTCTTTGCCGCGCAGGCTTTGCATCAGCTCCTGCCCATGCTCGACCGGATGATGCGACAGATCGAACAACGTGCCGGAGCGACCGGTCAACAGCTTTCTGCAATCGCTGCCATCTCAGAGTTCGGCATGGACAGACTTCATCTTCTCGCCAGTCACGAAGGCGTCAGCCGCCCGACGATGAGTCGTTTGGTCAATAATCTTGAAGCGCGCGGCTGGATCTTAAAGCAAATCGACAAGGGTGACCTTCGGACGCCGAGGCTGTCAGTGACCGACATAGGGCGGAAGATGCTTGTGGATAGTTGCGAAGAACGGACACAAATCCTGATGAATCTGATGGGAGAGTTCGACGAAAAGGAATGCGCAGCTTTCAGCTCCATCCTAAGAAAACTACACGCCAATCCACGGCCGAGGATGGACAGACCGGTCCGATAGTAGACGCTCTGCGAGCGTCAGCATAGTCCGCCTTGGTGGCAAAATTTGATTATATTAGTCAGGTGTGATATTAGTGTAAGCTAATATATCTGCATCTGGGGAATGTGATCATGAATTTCGAAAAGGCATTTGGTGCGGACATTCGCACAGTTGGAAAAGGTGATCGCGAAGGTCGCCCCACGCATATGGTTCGCGCCTCGCGCACCTATCCAACTAGTCAGGCAGATTTGTGGACTGCAATCACCGAAAAACAACGGATAGAGCGCTGGTTCGGCAATGTCTCAGGCAACTTCCAAAGCGGAGGACGGTTTTCTATCGAAAACAATGCTGACGGCGACATTACTTCATGCGATCCGCCGCATACCTTAGCTATTACATGGGAATTTGGTGGAAATATAAGCTGGGTGAAGGTGACGATTCAGAATGTCGAGAACGGTTCGCTGCTGACACTTGAACATGAACTGCCGGCTGACAAAGAGAACGAAGCGCATTGGAACAAATACGGTCCTGGCGCCACAGGTGTTGGCTGGGAATTGGCAATGCTAGGTCTGGATGGCCATATTCAAATGAAAGGCAAGAGCGTGATTGAGGCGGGTCAGGAATGGGCAGAAGGAGAAGAGGGCAAGAGCAGGTTGCGTTCTTGGTCCGAAGCTTGGGGGAAAGCGCACGCTGAAGATGGCACCCCTAAGAAGATCGCGATGGAAACCGCATCTCGAACCGCAGATTTCTACACGGGAGAGGGTTGATGCACGCTTTCGATGTTCTGTCGGACCCGGTCCGGCGACGAACGCTGGAGCTGATAGCCCAGAAAGAGCACGCATCAGGCGAAATCGTCAACGTCATCGAATCTGAGTTTGGTATTTCGCAATCAGCGGTTTCACAGCATCTTCGCATATTGCGCGATGCTGGATTTGCACACGTGCGCAGAGACGGTGCGAGACGGTGCTATTCGATTGATCCTGCTGGCTTCGAGGATGTGCAGGCATGGCTTGACCAGCTTCGTCGCTATTGGGGCTCCAAGATGGAAGCTCTGGCGACTGAGATTGAGCGAGGCAAGCGTTCAGGTACGATAGAATAGCTGCGGAATTCTTAATCAGTCTGGTTAGGCGAACGTTCGCTTTGAGCTGGCACCGGTCATCCGACCATAACCGTCAGACGTCGATAGCGCGCCCTTCCACGACTTTAGTAACCCGCCTTCAAACATGACAAAGTTGCCATGGTCTTGAATGATCGACAGGCCGAGAACGCCTGAATAAAATCTCCTAGATTTCTCTACGTCCTCAACAAATGGAAGCGGGTTCACAAATTTCATGGATAATCCCTGGGAAACAATTGGTGGTGTCGGGTCATAAGTCACTATTACAGACATTCGTGCTCTATGCAGCATCGGTCATTAAGGGCTCCTTGTGGCGGTTGTTTGCAATCAGCCCCGATTGATAATTTGAGTCCTGACCAGACCTTTATCTTCGTTTTGTGTTTCTCTCGTGTAGCAAGTCGCAAACCGCGAGAACCAGGCCTTCAAAATCAGGTGGCAAATGGCGGGCGAGCGTAACAAACTATGTTTTGCTTCGACTGCGCCAAGGTCAGTTACTTTACGCTTAGACCAAGTTGACAAAGTGAAAGTCTGAAGGGTGCAGGCTTACCATAGCTGGTGGCTATCTAAATATAGGATTGGAATATTTCCCAATACAGCAACCGGGTTCTAAGGTTGGGTATGGAACGCATTGATCGGCCCCCGCGTGCTCGGCTAAAAATCGCCAATATTCGCAATAAATTCAGTCTGTTACTTGCAGGCCGAGTGGGTCTGGCGTATCATCGGTTCATCGGTTCATCGGTTCATCGGTTCATCGGTTCATC
>NZ_CANLDZ010000032.1:0-30591 GCF_947489545.1 uncultured Ruegeria sp.
AGCCGAACAACATTCCAAATCACAGCAAAGCGCACAGATAGGGGTATCGAAATTTGCGTTGAAGATGACGGGCCCGGAGTCCCAGAAGACCAAAGGCTTGAGATCCTTCGTTCCGGCAATCGGCTCGATACCTCTGTTCAGGGAACAGGATTGGGACTGTCTATTTCCGTTGATTTATTGAACGCCTACGGCGGGAATCTAGAACTCGGAACGTCCGAAAAACTAGGTGGCTTAACTTGCGAAGTCAGGATTGGCATGTAAGAAAATCACGTCATTAGGTACTGTTGGCGATCACAGCGCAGTTCCTTCGCTATTTGTAGCTCATTGTTTGGCTACGCTGCAGCGCGAAAGCAGTCATTGGTGCGTGCGCAGCGATGGCTCGCTTTGCCCGCATCTGTCAGTTGGCGTTTCACGACAATTCGAGATTGCAGCGAATGTCTCCTCTTACGGGCCGCGCCGCAGTATCTTGACCCAATGGCCAACGGCAGGAATGGGCTGTCCCCGTGTCAGTTATTAGCGGGGCAGGGGGCTTTGCTGCGACGGCACCGAGGTCAGCATCTAGCCCAAAGCACTGTGTGTTTCGAAAGCACCACGCATAATTGAATCTGAATATCTTTAAGTTCACACGTTCTAACTTTGTCGTAAGGTGGATGCTAGATTGCACAGTCACCTTAGGGTTGTCGGAAATGCGCCTATTCAATTCATTTGTCTTTGTGGTTTTTTGCACCTTTGTAGCCATTATTTCTGTACCAAAAAACAGCATTGCCCAAACCTGGGACATCACATCAAAACACACTGTTAGTGGCGTAACGATGTACGATGCTGATGAGCTTCTGATCTTTGCCGGTCAATTGGCACATAACCGATCTGGACGCATCACGGCCGCTGAAGTTGCGTCAGCGATCACCCAGATCTACCGTGAAGACGGATACTTCCTTGCGGAAGCTTGGCCCGGTCGCGATGGAAACAGCATTATCGTCGATGAAGGACGTATACAAACCATCGACATTGAAGGGGTGGATACACGTACATTCTTGGCTTTGGAAAAGATATTCCGACCTCTCACCAATACATACCCAATGACGCTTGAGCGCTTTGAACGCGCAGTCATGCTGGCCGAGGACATTCCTGACCTGGAATTGTCAACCGAACTTGACTACCCGGATCAGTCTGGAGCGCGACTCAGAGTGCTTGGAGAGCCGCAGCGCAAGCAAGCCGGTAGTGCGACGCTCGACAACCCTCCTCGGGAGCTTGGAGAAGCGCTGAGTTTCTATGTCGTGCAAGAATTCTACTCGACGCTGGCTGTCGGCGATTTACTGCGTTTTGAGGGTTCCGGCAATTACGATTGGGACAAAGACGATGAACACTCTTTATGGGGGGCTCTCACCTATCGTGTGCCGCTTAACAGTGATGGTTTGTACGGTGAGATCTTTTACGGGAATGTAAACGCCAAGCGTGATATATCAGGCGATTTTGCTAGAACAGATATCGACGGCGAAAACTTCACCGTCGCTTTGGGTTACCCCGTTATCCGCGATGTGGCCCGCTACGGATACCTGCTGCTGGACTATCGCCTTTCCGAAGCGGAATCAGTCAGCGGAGGCGTTCCACTATCCAGCGACGCCAGTGTCGTCGGCCTCACTTACCTTTACGGACAAAATTACTCGAAAGGGCAAGCTCTCGAAGCCGGGTTAACTCTGTCCTTTGGTGACAATGACAACGACACAACAGACGCAAGCTTTGACGACGGGGACTCTTCGTTCTGGCATTTGAGGGGCGGTATCGGATATGAGAGCCCCCTACCGGGCTTATCGCCCAACACAGCTTGGCGGACAGAGATCTGGGGTCAGTACACGACAGACCGGCTACCCTCTGTCGAAGAGTACTTCCTTGGTGATCGCTATGCTTTGCGTGGATACCGCTTTGACGAAGTTGATGGTGATTCAGGGATCTCAGCAATCTTCGAATTATCACATTCCTACTTCCCAAGCTCGCAAAGCGTTCATCGTCTGACGCCCTTCGCCTTTTTCGACGTTGGTTACATCTCAAATAATGATCCCGCCAGTTTCGAAGTGGGAAGTGCAACACTGGCATCGACCGGGTTGGGGCTGGACGTCGAGTTTAAGCGAAACTTATTCCTATCCGGATACGTTGGCGTCCCTTTGAGAGACGGTCCTCTGACCGACTCTGGCGACCCAGGCGCGTATCTCGCTCTGACAACAAGTTGGTGAGGATGTTATGAAACTGAACCGCATTGCTTTACTTGCCGCAACTTGTCTGATTGCAGAATTGGCCGCTACTCAAGTTGTTGCCGGCGGAAATCACTACGGGTGGTGCCGTGGTGTAGGGAACCCGCACCAGTCGAGCCAAGGTTGTGGACAGGCTGGCGGGCAAGGAACAGGTAATCAAATTACCGGCCCAACGCAGCCTGTGGCAAATCAGCTACCGCCTAAGGGAACGCAGCAAACGCCCAACTCTGTTACAGTTCCAGTCCTTGCGCCGGGCGCGGTCCCGAACGCAATTCCCGGTCAGGTTCCTATAGCGACACCAATAGCTGTTCCCGGTCAGGTTCCTACGCCGGTAGTAGCGCCGACTCTTGCCCCTACTTTGACTCCAAATGCGACTCCTAACCAAGTTCCAATAGCTGTACCCAATCAGGTTCCGCCATTGGCTACAGGGCCCACAGCAGTGCCGTCGCAAGTTCCGACTGCAACCCCCAATCAAGTCCCGATAGCGATTCCTGGCCAGGTTCCGCCTCAACCTACCGGCCCAACGGCGGTGCCGCCACTTGTGCCAACTGCTACACCAAACCAAATACCAGTCGCTGTTCCTGGTCAGGTCCCACCTCAGCCAACAGGTCCGACTGCTGTACCAACGCTTGTCCCGACCGCGACCCCCAATCAGGTTCCAGGCCAGGTTCCACAGTTAACACCAAGACCTATGGCAACTCACGTGGCCGTCCCAGGACATCCGAAGCCACAAGGCGTCGTGACCATCATGCGCCCCAAGCCGAGACCGACCAAAGGTACTGTCCAGCAGCCAGGTGCCACACAGGTGACCCACCATGTAACCCACCAAACCAAGTCCAAGAAACACGATCATGTCGCTGCCACACCCGGAAGGCACGACGCTCATGAGCTTCCAAGATTTCGCAATGCGGTTAACGAAGAGTGGGAGTGCGTAGCCAGCGGATTTGGTCAACGTCGGTACGATGCCGGGCGCGGCGTGCTGCTGAACAGTGGAGCTTTGCGGCATCTTGGGAACGTGGATGCGATGGCTCGTGATGTACCAGCGCGGCACCCGAAGCATTCCGGTTGCATAATTTCGATCAAACGAAAACGGCAGTAATTCACCAATCGTAAGATCGTTGCTTGCATTGTTCTAAGCCTGATCAAAACCGGATATTGAGCACAGCCACCGATAGAGTTCGCTTGGTCCGCTGCTTGCTTTTTGTCCTACATACAGCGAAGGGTCGCTTTGGATATCGCCGCAACTGCGCAACTGAATGACCGGAGACCGGCAATCCGTTGTGCCGGCGAGGACTTTACACTGCAACGGCAAAAGGCGGCTTTGTCCCGCTGACTGTGAGTTCGATCATCACCAGATTTCGCTTGCGCAGCGAATGGCCGTTATGCGGGCTGCGACCGCAGCATCGCGATGAAGGAACCAAGGTCCGGAAAGGGCCGCCTGCGAAGACGGCCCTTGAGGATTAGATTTCAATGGCTTCCGCGATGGCTAATGCGTCTTCGAGTTCAACGCCTAGATATCTGACTGTGCTGTCCATCTTGGAGTGTCCAAGCAGCAGCTGTACCGCTCTGAGGTTGCCAGTTTTCTTGTAAATCTGCGTCACCTTTGTCCGGCGCATGGAATGTGTTCCGTAAGCGCTCGCCTCCAATCCAATCGAGGTGACCCAATCACGCACGATCCGTGCGTACTGGCGTGTGGAGATGTGCAAACGCTCATGAAACCGCCCAGGCCACAGATATTCGGATCCGACCATAAGCTCGTCTTCCAACCACTTCTCGACAGACGCCCGCGTTCCTTCAGAGATCTCGAAGCGAACAGATTTTTGAGTTTTGCTTTGCAGCACGGATGCGCGTTCCTTGATCTGTCCCGAAGCCAGCACGTTGACGACCTTCATCTTCACGAGATCGCAGCCGCGGAGTTTGCTGTCGATCGCCATGTTGAACAGTGCGAGATCGCGATGGGCTTCGGCCAATTCAAGTCGCACTCTGATTGCCCAGACATGTTTTGGCTTGAGTGGTTGCTTCTGACCAACGATCCGGCCTTTGTTCCATGCAGGCCGCAACGCGCGGATGGCAGGTAGGTTTGGTGTTTCCATAGCTGATCCTCCGATCCGCCATGCCCTCCCATAACGACAACCCGACGTTGACTGAAACGCCATACCACAGGATGCCGCGCCACATCCGATATCGGCTACGAGTCCTCACTACATGATTTCAGTGATGCAGCGGATGTCGGCTTCAGAGTGGCATGCTAAAGAGGCTACAAAAGTAGTAACGGATTTGCCGACACATAAGGCGAATGCCAGGTTGAAACCAATTCTTTCTTCAGTATCGGGGCCTTGGTAATAGCGTTAGGCTCATGAACGTTGTAATACCGTCGCCAAGTGGTTATATACAACCCACTAAGGTTCTGGTTTTCTGCGGCCTAGGCGTATAGCCTGCCAGAGATAGCTAAGTTCTTCCATCATGAAAATTCAGCTGTCACGTCCTCTACTTGGATCTGATGTTTGGGAAGGTTGCCGATGTTTTCGCGCACGACCACATCGCGTGTGGCGTTAATTGATCCATTTATGGTGATCAGACGCACCGATGGCTTGCCAAGGAACCACAACGCAACTGTTGATCAAATGAAATTTCAGTAGCTCGAACTGCGCCTATCGGTCATCGCGCCTTGTGAATGGCCCTGGCGCGAGACCAAGATTGCGCAAAAAGACACAAAACAGCGAGGCGGCGCTTTCTCCGCCAGAGGATCTAAAATGACATTTCCAGAATGGACGAAACCAGGCATCTATGGTGCTTTGTGTGGTGCGATTGCGGTCTCAATCCTTGGCTTTACCTGGGGCGGTTGGACAACCAGCGGTAGCGCTCAAGAATTGGCGAAGGACCATGCAAGCGAAGAAGTGACGCTCGCGATGGTGCCGGTTTGCCTGAACAGGTCAGCTGCTGACCCCAGACGCGAAGAAATAATCGTAACCCTCCAAGAGGCCTCTGGCTTCAGTCGTCGAAAGGCTATGATGGATACGGGTTGGGCTACGCTGCCGGGGTCGGATACGCCAAGCCGCGACCTTGCAGATGCCTGCATCGCGGGGCTTGAGCTGGATGGATCATAACTCAGAGGCAATGCCGCAACTCTGTAGGACGATTTGGGAAGCACATCTGTCACCAGGCATTCAGATGATGGCAGCGCTGATTGTGCTCCCAATCTGTGCTCTGCTTCTGTTTTCAACGCCTGCACATGCTCAATCCACATCGCAACCTGTGCCTGAAAATGCCACTGCAAGGAGTTATGGTGACGGCTGGAAATGTAACACCGGGTATAGGCTGAGTGGCGACGCCTGCACCGTTGTCATAGTGCCAGCAAACGCGTATCCGACCAACCGCACCTATGGTTCTGGTTGGGAATGTCTTCATGGTTTCCGCAAGAACGATGGTACTGCCTGTGTTGAGGTGATTGTACCTGATGGTGGATTTCTTGATCCATCAGGTGAGCGCTGGCATTGCTCGCGCGGTTTTCTCAAAGTCGACGACACGTGCCAAAAAATTGCCGTGCCCGAAAACGCTTACCTGGCAGCTTCCACCTATGGGCCCGCTTGGGAATGCAAACGTGGGTTTGAAGCATTGGATGACCTTTGCGTCGCAATTGCGGTCCCGGCCAACGCTTATCTGAATTCATCAGGATATGGCCAGCCCTGGACATGCGAACGTGGGTTCTTTGAACAGGATGGTTCGTGCGCTGCCGTTGTGATCCCTGAACATGCCTACTTGGACGATGCAACTTACGGCACGGGGTGGAAGTGCGAGCGAGGATACGCGACCTCTGGTGCGAGCTGCGAACCAATAGACCTCCCTGCGAATGCCCATCTTGGAAGGTCCGGAAACCGTTGGAACTGCAATAAAAATTTCAAATTGTCTAGAGGTCTGTGCATTCTCGATAACTGAGCGCGCGGCACGACATTCTCGACCTCATTACCCGATGGTGACGACAGCGTTGCCTTCGGCGTTGACCACACAAAGGAAACATCATGAAAACCGACTTTAACGCGGCAAACACTATACGTCGTCCCGTCAGCGGTGCACAAGCGCCGCCATTGAACAGCGACGAATACACAAGATCAACCTCTGCCACTCAAATCGCCTTGCCGCCAACTGCGATTATCTATTGCCAAGGTAACTTCGCAAAAATTGATGGCAAAACTGCAAATGGCCTCGTTCGTCATTCAGAGGCTTACAGGATCCTGTCTGTCATCGATAGAGACCACGACGGCGAAGACAGTGGGTGGGTTCTTGACGATGCAGTAAACCACATTCCGGTCTTCAGAAGTCTGGACGCTGCTGTCGTCCATGAAGCGGAGATCCCCAACACCCTCATTTACGGGATGGCACCATCTTCGGGGAGACTCTCATCAACGGATCGCAGCGTCGTTAAGGATGCTATATCACTAGGTATGAACATCGTCAGTGGATTGCATGAATATCTGAGCGATGATCCAGATATTGCATCTTTTGCGGCCGAACGTAAAGTCACCATCCGAGACATTCGAAAACCTAAACCCAGCAAGGATATGCGCCTGTTCGATGGAAGTATTGCAGGTGTGAAAGCGCTGCGCGTAGCGGTTCTTGGGACGGATTGCGCCATTGGAAAGCGGACAACAGCGACCGTTTTGGCCCGTGCCTTGAATGCAAGAGGCATCAAGACTGTTCTTGTTGGTACGGGCCAGACGGGTTTGATGCAGGGCGCAAAATATGGTGTGGCAATGGATGCCGTACCGCCGCAGTTCTGTTGCGGTGAGCTTGAAGGCGCGATTGTTGACGCTTCCGAGGGTGAACAGCCCGATGTCATATTGATCGAAGGTCAAGGGGCGTTGAGTCATCCGGCGTTCTGCACATCCGCCTTTATCCTGCGGGGCAGCCAGCCGGACGCCGTGATCCTTCAGCACGCTCCAAAGCGCGCACATCGCTGTGATTTTCCCAATATGCCAATGCCCAAGCCTGCAAGTGAGATTGCCCTCATCGAAGCGTTTGCTGACACAAAAGTCATCGGCGTCACGCTCAATCACGAGGGGATGTCTGAGGCCGAGATTACCGACACTATTGCCGCACAGTCACAAATACTCGGGCTGCCTGTAACGGATGTACTCAGCCGGCCAGCATCGCATTTGCTTGCAATGGTTGCCGCCGCCTATCCTGGTTTACATCAACCCACACCTGTGGCTGCAATATGAGCACCCCCCGCATTGAGCTACATCTGAGCAAGATACGTCACAATGCGAAGACTGTGATCGAGCGTCTCAAGACACGCAGCATCAGCGTCACCGGTGTGACCAAGGCAGTGTGCGGGCATCCAACCATCGCTCGGGCCATGCTGGACGGTGGCGCTGTGGGACTTGCAGAAGCGCGTCTTAGCAACGTGCGGAAGTTACGCAATGCGGGCTTGACATGCCCGGTCACCTTGATCCGCACACCAACGCTGAGCCAGGTCGATCAGGTCGTCCAGTACTGTGAGACAAGCTACAACACAGAGATCCGCGTGATTACTGCTCTGGCTGCCGCCGCGATCCGGAAAGACTGTACTCACGGCATTATCCTGATGGTTGAGATGGGCGATCTGCGCGAAGGGATCATGCCAGAAAACCTCGGCTCAATTGCGCAGCAAGTGGTGGACATGCCTGGTGTCGCGCTGAAGGGCATCGGAGCAAACTTTGCATGCTTAAGCGGAAATGCCCCGAATGCTGCGGACATGGACGCCTTGTCTATCCTGGCAAATGACATAGAGGGACAGTGTGGTCTCTTCCTTCAGACGGTATCTGGCGGTAACTCGGCCAACCTTCCATGGGCCTTAAGTGGACACCCAGCTGGTCGCATCAACGATCTGAGGCTGGGGGAAGCAATACTTCTCGGCGTTGATCCGGTTTCCGGGGATCAGATAGGCGGGCTGTATACGGATGCCTTTACGCTTGTCGCCGAGGTAATTGAAACAGGGTCCAAACCTGCATCTCACCCTCAGAGCATCTGCGACCCGGTATTCAAAAAACTTCACCTTGTCCCAAAAAGCGGACAGAGCACACAATTAATCCTCGCCATTGGTCAGCAAGATACGGACGTATTTGGGCTTTCGATGCCTCCTAGAAACAGACTCATCGGTGCAACAAGCGATCATCTTGTCATCAGCACATGCCATTCGACGCAGAGCGTAGGATCGGAAATGAGGTTCCAAATGAACTATAGCGCGTTGATGAAAGCTATGTCCGCTCCTGACGTCAAGACGAAGCTGCTCCATCGCAGTCCTTCACGACACGTGCGCGTCTCTCAAGGACCAGGCAATCACCTGGCATCGATTTGAAATACTCAACTGATAAATGCGCCGTTGGAATCGGATAGGAGAACAACCATTGGCAAAGCTGAAAAAAAGAACTGTCTTCAATGCACACGCTCCCAAGGCGGAAACAGCGATGGACAAAACAACGCGGGTCGTTAGGGAAATGGTCAACGAAGAAGCGGAACAAAGACAGATCAAGAACGCCCGGCTTCGCAAAACTCGGCTCGAAAGGGATGCGAACACAACATCTGAAGCCTGTCCCTCGAAGCCCGTCAAAAAGCGGTGACCGGATCGTTGGCCCTCTTTTTCGCGCAACTTGAATGAGCGGAACACTAACAAAGCGGATAGCGACCGCTACTATTCTCATGCATCAGCAGCGCTCGTAATCTTTTCAAGGATATTGCCATGACACTCTCAGGTGAGAGCTCAGAAAAAGTTCACTATATCTGCCAGACATATGTGGAACAGAAGCCAGGACGCGGAGGGCAAGGACGCTTGAAAATCGGCAAGCAATTTGAATACTCCACGGCAGCGGAGGCACAAAACAGAGCAGAAAGGGAAGCGCAATCCGACGATTGCGCTGGCGCCGATGCCTACATGGTCAGTGAGGACGCGAACAGTGGCGAAATCGGGTCGCCAAGCTTCATCATTAGGCTTGGCAATGTCCCCGAATTTGATGAGTTTTAGATATCTATCTGGCTTTTGCTTGGCTCTCTATTTGCACCTCGGTTGCGGTACTAGCTCGACCGAAAACATATCTATTTGGTGCCAGCAATATAGACTGTTTCGGGCGTGGGTTTTGCGGAGAAATCGGGCCGTAAAACCCAAAAGCGGTCATTGGTGTTAGCGTAGCAATGCTAACGTTGTACGTATTGTGCGAATTTGGCTGGCCTGACATTTTGCATGTGCAGGGCGGCTGGTACGACAGGCCGCGCTGCAGCGATGGGTATGCGGGTCCAAGGTCCGCTCTGGGCGGTGTGCGAATTCAAAATCATCTAGCCTAAATGGCCGATGCTGTGAGTATGACGATTATCCTCAGGCCAACCTGCACTGTTATGCTGTACAATCTAGGGCAAGATCGCTATTCAGCCTGTTCCTGCAAATCATTGCAAACTTCAGACTAGAAAGGTGGTGTAAACCACATGCAGGTTAGTGTTCGCGACAACAATGTCGATCAGGCCCTTCGGGTTCTTAAGAAAAAGCTCCAGAAGGAAGGCGTTTTCCGTGAAATGAAGCTCAAGCAGCATTTCGAGAAGCCGTCCGAGAAAAACGCGCGCCAGAAAGCTGAAGCGATCCGCCGCGCCAGAAAGCTGGCACGTAAGAAGTTGGAACGCGAAGGATGATGTAATCATTCCTCGACGCTGAAAAACAGCCCCCGTTGTCCCATGGCAGCGGGGGTTTTACGTATCAACGGGCTATTTAAAATGAGAGCGCTTCAAATTAGTTTCATGAAGCAAGCGATTTGCATTGCTGAGAACGTAGACTGTGTTCACGGATGAAGCGCCATCCCACGAAAACACCCCACTCGCATAATCCCTTCTGTGCGGAGTCAGTCGAAGTAGTGCACCAATGGGCGGGCGGCGCGGAAGATCTCAATCAGCAGATCGATTACCTCGTCGTCAAGCAGCAAAGCGTCTGGCAAATCTTTGCGACATCCCAGGCCAGCCATTTTCAGATAAGGCGCGGCGGGGCCGTTACTTGCATAGCCTTCCGGCACAGTGTCCAACGCCTTTCGCGTGACAATTCCGTCTGGGAAAGTCTTTTTAAACTCAGGGTCGTCCAAGATGGCTGTCAGGCCGCTCGGATCATCGATCAAACGCGTCCGCATTCGGGCGAGCGCGTCCTTGGAGGGTTTGAAAAGTGCGGCTCCTGCGTAGCAATTCCCTGGCTCGATGTGGAGGTAGTATCCGAAGCTTTCCTCGGGATCACCAGCATTGGCAAAAACATCCACGTCCGAGCGGTATAGAGCACGCCCGATGCGGTCTCGTGGCTCCTGAAAGAATTTGGTGAAGCTTCGCTTCGGTTTGATCCCCGCCTCAGCCACGAAAGGATCAAAGCGATCAGCATAGTCGTGCAGTGTCATTGCCATACCAGCGAAATTGCGCAAGGCATCATCGCGTTCTTCGCGGTGTTCGTCCATCCAGGCTTTCCGGTTATTCATTCCGAGATTCGCAAGGAACGCAAATGTTTCGGGCTCTACCACGGGTGCAACTCCTGTTTCACAGATGCCAAGAGGCTCGACTGCGTTCCCATTGCACCCTTGTAACGTTAATTCAGAGCAACCGCCATGGATTGTAACTCAGCGCCTGAGAGACACCACCAGTGATGGAATGGACAGCCACCACTTACGCGTTGTCTGTAACGTTCGGTCTCGAAAAACGAAATGCTGCGCCAACGATGAACGTCCGGTTTGGGCCGCAAAGCAGACCTCGGATGCACCGCAGTATCTGACTCGTGGAAAGCTATCCGCACCTACAAGGGCGGCCCATACGAGACATTCCGCACCCCACTCGTGTGCCGCATTATTCCGCATGGCTGCCATTCGCTGCATGCGCAAAATCAGGAGCCACACAAACTCACTTCCTGAGGGTAAAGCTGCCGGTTGCTGAACGTCTGCTTCCCCGTTAACGCTGAATCTCAGACGATCCACCCAAAGACATACCCCGCCCCGAGCGACCCCAGAACTGCAAGCAACAGATATAGCATGAATGGTTGCAATTTGAGTACCGGTGCGATGGCCATAGCACCCCAGATGCTGACCGCGCCGCCCGAAACAAGGAACGCCATCGCTGCGCCTTCGGACATGCCGTTGTCGATTAACCCGCGTGTCAGCGGGAGCGCAGCGTAACCGTCGATATAGGCCGGGGCACCGACGAAGACAGCGGCGGGTATGGCCCACCATTTGTCTTCGCCAACATATGCTGCCAGTGCGCCCGGTGTAAGGGCCGCGTTCAAGGCATACTCCGCGGCAAATGCCGGGATCAGGCAAATCAGGATAAGCCGCGTGGTTGCCCAGAACTGTTTGCTGAAGGAATGACGTCGCGCCTCAGACCGCCAGACCCACGGATCAAAAGACTGATCTTTACCGCATCTTGCAACAGTCAGTTGGCGCGCCAAGCCATTGTCTCGAAGCGCATTCATGGCCCAGGGCGTCTTGGCGAACAGGCCGGTGATCGCGCCGCCGAATAGACCCAATCCGAAGGCGGCGAGCGTCTTGCCTATCGCAAAGCTCAGACCAAGGGTTGCCGCCGTTGTCGCGAGCATTGCGGGGTCCGTTATCGGAGAGGACAGCCAGAATGCCATGATCGGAGCGAGTGGCACGCCCGCTGCCAGCAATCCGGCCATCAAAGGCAGCACGGTCACCCCGCATACGGGCGTGATGGCTCCAATGAGCGAGGCCGCCAGAACCGTTCTCAGTGTCCTGCCCTCGAAGGCACCAGCGATGTGGGTATCCGCGCCGCTTGCGATGATCCAGGCTGCAAGCACGATGCCCGGAATGACGATGGGGGCCACGACAATCAGGCCCCATAGGACAAACTTTGCTGCGTTTGCGGCGTGTTCCGGCCAGGCAAGACAGACGCCTGCCAGCAGCAGCAAAGACACGCCCCACACCAGGGGTTTCCGGTTAGATGGTTGGTGGGCAGCTGTCTGATCTGACATGGGATACTCCTCTGACCTTGAAAAATAGTGCAGCACAAAGCATCTGTGAAACGCATAGTTTCAATTTCCGGTATTGAAAAAACAGATGGAAAACCTGGATAGCGATCTTCTGCGAACCTTCGTCGCGGTGGCTGATGCCGGAAGCGTCACGGACGGTGCTGCCCGTATCCACCGGTCGCAATCTGCGACAAGTCTTCAGATCAAGCGCCTCGAAGCGATCCTGGGTCAGCCGGTCTTTGACAGGCATGGTCGCGGGGTGGTCCTGAGCGACACGGGACGAAAGCTCTTTCCAGTCGCGCAGGAGGTGACGGCCCGTCTCGACGCGGCACTACGGGAGATTTCACAGAACACGGTAAGCGGCAAACTGCGTTTGGGCATACCCGACGATCACGGGCGCGCCAGACTTGCGGCGATCATTGCGACCTTTGCCCGTCAACATCCGAAAGTCGAACTGGATGTCACCTGCGCCTTGAGCACGAGTTTTCCAGAAGCCCTCGATAAGGGGTCGCTGGAACTTGCGGTCTATGAGGTCGAAAGCCCGTCCAGTCACGAGGAGGTTGTTTATGAAGACCCGACATGTTGGGTGTCGTTGGCGCACCGGCACTTTCGGGCCGATGAAAGCCTTCCGGTGGCCTTGTTCGATCATGCGTGCTGGTGGCGCGACGCGGCGGTCATTTCATTGCAAGCCCGTGGAAAGCCATATCGCGTTGTCTACTCCAGCCAAAGCGTCTCTGGTGTGATTGCAGCAGTAGAAGCCGGGATCGCAGTGGGTCTGCTCGGTCGCTCCTCGCTGCACGGCGGTCTATCGGTGGTGAACGATGCATTGGACCTCGGAAACACGCCCACCTCCAAGCTGGTGATGGCATCCAGCAAGCCGAAAGTACAAGGGCCTCAGGACGCTATGAAGGCCGCGATCCGAGCCGCATTTATGGCCAAGCCATAAAAAGCTGACTTTCGCTGCGCTCTGTCGAATGGGCAGGTCGGACTCAATCCGGTCATCTGACGATTTCAGCAGGACATGGAGCCGGTTCCGGCGGCTGCAAGGTCAGCTGGGAAGACTTTGCAACCAAAGGCATATGCAACAAAAGGTTCAGCCAGTTCCGTGCTCTTGCCGATCAATCGCTCTTGTAAACGAGTCTGCTCCATTGCCATCGACAACTTTGACGACACGGATCTCTGTGCCTTTGTAGGCCTTTCTTGGAGAACGTGTTTCCACACTGAACACTAGCCCTCGATAGATATTGACGTTGGAAATCTGTTTCTTGCCGTTGACCAGTATATGAACCCGAAGCCACCTGTCTTCGAAATCTAATCCTTGAACACGCAGGTCTTCATGTTCTTCGTAGAACCGCAAAACGCTGATCATCTTGTTGGTTCTCTCGACAAAAAAGTCCTGGTGAAGCTGCTGATGCAACACTTCGCGTTCATCGGGAACAAGGTTCTCAATTGCCGCCATCAATATTTGCTGTTCATGAGCAAGAAGTTTCCAACTGCCTTCACCCGACAAGTAATAGACAACCTCGAATGCCCGAGTGAACCATTTCTTGATAGAATTTGAATTCAGCAATTTCCGGCAACGCCTTATTTCTGCATCTATGAGCGGTATGATGGAGCAGTCATCCGATTTGGTCAATTTGAGCTCTACTTCAAGCTCAGGCATGTTGCAGAGAATGGCGGTTACGAGCCCTTTGTGGCCCGGCTCATGTTGTGCAAGAGGCTCATCTCAGCCCCCCGGGCGCAGAGGCCCAAGGATCGCGCTGGGACGGCCGATCATGGGCGCTGCATAGGTGTTTCGGTTAACGCGTCCCAGGCGTCTTCTTGCGTTCGCGCAGCCTGCAAGCTGTCCCAGACCTCTGCCACAAAGGGGTCAGCCGCGGCCATCTCGGAGACAAGCCCGTCCCAGGCTACCCGGAGGCTGTCCAGGGTCTCGGGGCTGTAAAGGCGGACGTCCACGCCCTGTTCCGCCATTTGCGCGACGGCGGCGGCTTGTGAGTATTCCATCCGCAGGACCGAACGCATCGCGTTGGTTCTGGCCGCCATGTCGATAATCGTGCGCTGGCTGTCTGTCAGGCCGTCCCAAACGTCGCGGTTGATGACCAACTCAATCATCGTCGAGGGTTGGTGCCAGCCGGGGAAATAATAGAAAGAAGCCACGTCCGGAAAACCCAGCGCAAGATCCACCTGGGGAAAGCTGAACTCGGTCCCGTCGATGACGCCACTTTCAAGCGATGGAAAGATCTCTCCGCCTGCGATAAGCACGGTATCCGCACCTAGGCTTACCAGCACTTCCGAGGCCAGCCCCGACCAGCGCAGCTTGAGTCCGGCAAAATCGCCGGTTCCTTCGATGGGTGAGTTGAACCAGCCGCCCGATTCCATGCCGGTGAAGGTTAGTGGCATAGTCACGAGGTCAAAGCCCGCATCGTCATACATGCGCTGATTGAGCTCGAGCCCGCCGCCTTCGTAGAACCAAGCCATATAGTCGAGCGCCTGCGGCCCGAACGGCATCGACGTGAAAAACGACGCAACGGGAAAGGACCCATGAAGGTAGGCCGCAGCGGTATAGCCCGCTTCGATCTCGCCGTCAGAGACCGCCTGTTGAATGTCGAACGGTGGGACAATCGCGCCAGGTTCCGCCAGCTCGATCTGGATCGTCCCGCCGGAGGCTGCCTCGACCTCTGCTTCGAACTGCCGGATTGTGTTGATGACCGGAAGGCTGGTCGGAAAAGCCGATTGCAGGGTGATTGTGACATCCTGCGCAAGGCTCGGCCCGCTCATGGCCACAAAGGGTAAGGCAGCTAGGGCCAGTTTGGTCATCTTTGTCATGTTGTCCTCCGGGACTGTTGCGTTAGATTTTAGGGTCCGCGATTGTCGATGCGGCGCATTGAATCATGCTATTTCGAAGAGCCGGCTGATGAACTGGATCTCGCAGCCGATGCCTGGACTTCTGTCCTGGATGTGACCGCGTTTGATTGTTCTTATCGTCTCGATCCCGCTCAGTGTCGCTTTGGCTGATTTTAAAGACTGAAAGCTCTGACGATACTCAAGCAGCCGCTTCCTAGCTGCATGATCGCTCTCGATCAGGTTGTTCCGCGACTTTTTGTCGATGTGCCGGATGCTTTCGAAATGTGGATCAAAGCTGCCTCCATTATCCGTGAACTTACACGTATTCGTTCAAGATCAAACTGCAACTTTGTCCGCAGAATGCTAGTTCAGGTCGTCCCGGGTTTTGCGCTCGCAACGAAAGTCCGGTCTGACGGGCCGCACCGCAGCGGAGTTATGGCATGGTCAATGTCAGCAACGGGCCGTGTATCCTCTACGAGAGTGTTCATCGGTTCTGGCTCGCCCGCAGACAGTAGCTAGTGCCAGGAATTGATCTTTTTGATCGGTGGCGGCCCTGTTCGACATCGACTGGCGGTCATACCGTGGCAACTCGACATACCGTTCGAGACCTGTGACCGGCGACTACCCCTGACCTGCGGGCGATCAGTCTCAGGTGGTGGGTCCGCTTTTCCGGAACCAAGTCCTTTTTCCATCGCTGTCGTAGAAGGCTTCCTCGATATTTGCTCCTGTTAAGGCAAAGGTCAAAAAGCCGTTTTTGACATGAAGGCCGCAGTCGGGCTTTGGCGTTTGTGCAAAAAACTCGATGTCCTTGATGAAGTCGGATTTCTTGAAGGGGGGGGTGCTACCCACTTTAGCCAATGCCCAGGGCGCCCCATACGGCATAGAGGCGTGGCCGGTGCACCGCATGTGACAGGTGCCCGGGATCCTCGGGCCGTGTGTTGAAGCGGTAACTTTCTTTGGCGCATAGGCAATCCCGTCATGGATATGCCCGAAATACCAGTAATCCGGCAGGTTGTTGTCCAAAGCCCTTGCGACATCTCGTAGCAGAGATTTATTGTCCTTGACCTGTTCGATCTTGCCAGTCACATCGAAGGGCGTGTGATGGGTCATGACGATTGTTTTCTTGTCGGTATTTCCTTTGCGCTTCGATTTCACGAAACTGATCTGATCTGATCTTCGCTAAGCGCACCATACATTTTGAGGAAATCTGGGCTGTAGTAAGCACTGTCGAGGTAGAAAACCTGCCAAAATTCGTTTTCCAGCATCCCATAGGTGAAACCGTTTTGGTGGGCAAAGATTGGGCTGGACAGAGCGTCCTCAAAAAGACCCCGAGCACCTGTGTACATTTCATGGTTGGAATTCATCGTGAATGACCGGCTGGGCTTCCTGTGCGTCTTGGGCCAGAAATCAACAAGATGGGCCATCTCATAGCCGGGTCCAAGGAAGGTCTGACCGGGCGATTGTTGGGGTGTTCCGGTGTAATATACGTCTCCTAAGTGAAACAGGTAGTACGGGTCCAGATGTACAGCCGCATGACGCACCGCTTTGGCGTCGTCTCCCCCTGTTCCCCAATCGCCGGCAACCGCAAACGTATTGCCGTCCTCGGGGATCGTCGCCACATGCGGGCTTTTGGCCGGGTCATTCAGGGCCGCCATCGGCCATGGGTATTTCTTGTAGTAATAGTTGACAAGAAGCATGTTAATCGGCGCCTCGAGCCAGCGATAATCCAGTTGCCCGAAGTTCCCAAGTCCCCAAGACGTACCATCGGGTGAGATCGCATTGTAGCTCTGGACAGCTGTCTTGAGATGCTCATACTCTTTAGGCGTGAGAGTTGGTTGTGGAATGAGGCCCAAACCATCGACCAATTTAAGGAACTCTAGGAAAACTTGCGGTATGTCCTGGTAATCGGGGATTTCCTTTGGGTATTTTGCCCAAAAAGGCAGAATGCCAAATTCAATCTCGCCGAGCGTAGGAAGCTCGGGCCGGTAATGTGGCGGCTTAAGGTAAGGTACAATTGCCTTGAGCATGGCGTCGGACTCTTTCAGAAGTTCGTAAAAATCCTCAAGGTCTTTGATGATTTTTGCTGGATCAAGCGCGACGTCAATCTGGTCTGAAGGGGGTCTATTTTCAGGTTTTTGGAGGATTACAGTAATTTTTTCTAAAACGTCTGCTTCGGTCTGGGTCATGGCCGTCATGGCTTGCTCCCTGAAGTTAGATTGAAAATGGTTTTCTGCAAACTTTGGCCCTGGGAAACACCCGATGCTCCCGTTTGACCCATATCGCTAAACCGACGTTCCAAAAATTGAACGCCACTCTATGGATGTTGCCGCTGTTTTACGTATGGATCAAGCTTCTTGGACAAGCCGCCACCGCGGGTCAATGCTCGCAGTTCCGCACCCATATTGGCAGGCGTTTAGCTGATGGTCACGTTGTCCGCGACCTGCTAGTTCGACTGGCGTTGCATTTTGCGCTTGCGGCGAATGGCTGCAAAGCGGGCTGCGTCCGCAGAAAATCGGGTGGCCAGTGGGTGTCTCTTATGGGCCGTCCCTGTTGAGGGCGGGAATCCCGGTAGGTGAACATGCTGCGACCGATCTAATGGCTGCGAAGAGCCCAATACGACCGATGCTGCAACGCGCTCGAGGGGTGGCTTTTGCAGCCTCTAGTAGAGCAGTGCAACGACTTCATCCGTTTCAGGTCTTCTCCGCATCTCATCGGGCATCTGGGCGCAGAGGGAATGACCTGTGTTGCAGGTATGCTCGCTCGCGCGCTGTAGCGAGCCTTTTGCAAGGGCGACCTCGAGTAGGCATAGATGCCCGATCAACACCCCGGCACCGGCCTTCGCCTCTTCCACGGCAAGACTGTAAAGCGAGAACTTTGGGCCACGCTGCGGGTCGCCGATGGGTGTGCCGGTCTTCTTTGCCCAAAGGGCCCAATCGCCCACCCATGTCTGATCGTGCAGCAGAGTTGCCGTCTGGAAATCCAGCGTGTGCGTTTGAAGGCCAGGTGCGCAGACCGGCACTATGTCGTCGCCACAAATCGGCCTGCTGTCTGGTGATCTATTGGGGTTGTCAAAGAAGATCGCCAGATCAAACAGATCCCTCGACAGGTTGGGCGGGACTTCCATGGCCGTCACCGAAAAGGCGATCTGCGGGAACTGCGCCCTGATCTTGCTGAGCCTGCTGGGCAACCAAAGTTGAGCGACAGACGGAAGTGCCGCGATGTGAAAATCGACCTCTGGACCAATATTGCGCAAGGCACGCGTTGCATCCGCCAAGGCGTCAAAGGCCAATGTAAACCGCAACACGAGGGATGCCCCAGCCGCCGTCAGTTCCACCCCTTGGGCATTGCGACGAAAGAGTGCTGTGCCTGCCCAGTCTTCAAGTGTCTTGATATGCTGCGATATAGCGCCGGGCGTAACGCTGAGTTCGTCCGCGGCCGCGACGAAGCTGACATGCCGCGCGGCGGCTTCAAATGCCCGCATGGCGTTCAAATGTGGACCTTTCGGACGTTTGGGCGCGACGCTCATCAGCTTAGCCTTAGTTTTTCTACGCCAAGAAATAGCAAATCTGCTTTGCACTGTCATGCGGCTGACGTCAGTCTACGGGGCAAACAGGAGGATTGCGGATGACACTTGTACAGCGAAACTGGGTTCCTGGTACATGCGAAACACGGGTGCAGGACATCACCCAAAAGGCTGCGTCCATGACTTCTGACGATCTTCTGGCGCGCGTGCAGGACCTGGCTGAGCATAACCGCATCATCCACGAGGAAGAGTGCTTTAACCTCAACCCGGCCACCAATGTCATGAACCCCAAGGCAGAGGCACTTTTGTCTTCCGGTATCGGGTCGCGTCCGTCTTTGGGCTATCCCGGCGAAAAATATGAAATGGGCCTGGAAGCGATCGAAGAGATCGAGGTGATTGCGGCTCAGCTGTGCGCAGAGGTCTTTGACGCCAAATTTGCTGAAGTCCGTGTTCCCTCTGGCGCGATTGCAAACCTCTACGGCTTCATGGCGACATGCAAACCGGGTGATACGATCATCGCACCGCCAGCGTCGATTGGCGGGCATGTCACGCACCATATCGCGGGCTGCGCGGGGCTTTTTGGTCTGCGCACGGTCGATGCGCCGGTGAACGCAGATGGCTACACGGTCGATCTGGATCAGCTGCGCGCCTTGGCGCTGGCCGAACGGCCTAAACTGATTACGGTTGGCGGTAGTCTGAACCTGTTTGAGCACCCTGTCTCCGAGGTGCGCGCAATCGCCGATGAGGTGGGTGCCAAGGTGATGTTCGATGCGGCCCACCAGTGCGGGATCATTGCGGGGCGCGCGTGGTCCAATCCCCTGACGGAGGGAGCGCATTTCATGACGATGAGCACCTACAAAAGCCTAGGAGGACCCGCAAGTGGACTGATCGTCACAAACGATGCCGACATTGCCAAAGCGCTCGACGTCATCGCCTTCCCCGGCATGACTGCAAATTTCGATGCGGCGAAGACGGCCGCCTTGGCCGTGACAATGTTGGATTGGAGAGTTTTTGGGCAAGCCTACGCCAAAGAGATGATAGCGATGGCATATGCCTTGGCAGCCGCATTGGATGCACAGGGCGTTCCGGTCTTTGGCGGTGCTGAAGGTTTCACCAACTCCCACCAATTTGCCGTCCTGGCGGAGCCCTTTGGCGGTGGCCAAGCGGCGTCAAAAACCCTGCGCCCCAATGGGTTCTTGGCCTGTGGCATCGGGCTGCCGGTCGCTGCGGTTGATGGCGATATGAATGGCTTGCGGATTGGCACGCCAGAACTGGTTCGCTGGGGCATGACGGCCGCCGATGCAGGACAGCTTGCCGCGCTGATAAAGCGTGGCCTAAGCGGCGACGATACGGGTCAGGATGTGGCCTCCTGGAGGCAAAACTTCGACACGCTCTGCTTTGTTCACTGAGACAGACGGCAGGCATTGGTGCTATCCTGACGAGCGGCGGCGCTGTCCGCGTCCTGGCCTTCATGCGATAGCACATGCCGATTTGTCAGACGTGTCTGACAAGCTCAATCAACCCACACTGGTGATCGGTTCCGACGGCGACACCATCACGCCACCGGATGTCGTCGAAAGGCTTGCTGCGACCATTCCCAACAGTTCGCTTTGTATAATCTCCGGGGCCGGCCATTTGCCATGTGTTGACGCCCCAGACGCGAATGCCGAGCTCATGTTCGATTTTTTGCGGGCCAGCTGAAGAATCATTCGTGTTAGGTGAGAAAGTTATATTTTTGCCCCTTGGAACGTGAGTTCAGCTAGACATTTCAATTGCAAGCGCAGCGAAAGTCCGGTTCGGTGAAGCTGCATTACAGCGCGGGCTGACCCAACGAATGACCGCAACGGGCCATCAAATGCACGAGTGGAACTTCGCTTCGCAAGCGATTTGCCTATCCCATGGTGGAGACTTTTTGATGAACCTCAATCACGTTGCCTTCTGGGTCGTGAAAGAACACTTGGTGCCACTCTTTCGAGAAAGCCGTTCCATAGTCTGTGTATGGAATGCCGCGTTCATCGAGCTTTCTGAGAAAGGGATCAAGGTCATCGGTACGAAAGGCAATATGCTCTCGTTCAACCGGATTTATTGCATGCATGTTTTTGAACGCGACATCTAAGTCCCGTTCCGCAAGATGCATCTGCATGCTACCTTCGGTCGCAAATCTGATTTTGCCGTCATAGCCCGTATCTTCGTTTGCTTCAGTGCGAGGGAAATTTTGTTGTGGGATGTCAGCAAGACCAAGCACGCTTGTGTAGAATTCGTGCATGCAATCGACATCGTCGGCCACAAAGTTAATGTGATGAAATTCCAGCTCCATTGTCAGTCATCTGTTCAATGTTTTTCTTCCACGGTTCTAACATCAAAGGCCGCAACTTGGGATAGAAGAAGTTGAACTGGTTTCTCCGAATTGCAGCTTTGCCCACAATCCAGCTACTTCCCGTGCCAGGTCATTGTTCTCGCAAAAGGCAAATCCTATATGCGCGGCGATGGGTTTTGGAGGCCAAGTCTGATGGTGCGTACGTTTGTTCTAATGGCCGTGATGACAGCTTTCGTGGGTGTCATCGGGCTCATGCTGGGCGGTGAGGTGGGCCTTGTCATCGCGCTCGGCCTCGCATTTGCGATGAACTTCTTCTCCTACTGGAATTCGGACAAAGCCGTTTTGCGTATGCATGGTGCGCGGCCTGTTGATGCGCGCTTGGCACCGGAGCTCTGGAAGATGACGGAGACGATGGCCCGGAAGGCCGGTATGCCTATGCCCGCGCTCTACATAATGGAGACCGAGCAGCCCAACGCATTTGCTACTGGGCGCAATCCGGAGAATGCCGCAGTCGCAGTCACGCGCGGCCTGTTGAGCAACATGAGCCGCGAAGAAGTGGCTGCTGTTGTTGCTCATGAGCTGGCACATGTCAAAAACCGCGACACGCTTACGATGACCATCACCGCAACCCTGGCCGGGGCAGTTTCGATGCTGGCGAATTTCGCGATCTTCTTTGGCGGCGGGCGCGACAGGCCTTTGGGTATTGTCAGTACTATCGCGATGATGATCCTTGCGCCCCTGGCTGCGGGCATGGTGCAGATGGCGATCAGCCGGGTGCGTGAGTATGAGGCAGATGCCGAGGGGGCCGCGATCTGCGGTAGTCCTGATTGGTTGGCCTCGGCGCTCGCCCGATTGGGCCAGCTCTCTGGTCGGATCGACAATATTGCTGCCGAGCGTAACCCGGCCACGGCGCATATGTTCATCGTCAACCCGCTTCATATGCAGGCGGTGGATAGCCTTTTTGCCACACACCCGCCAATTGAAAAGCGCATCGCCAAGCTGCGGGCATTTGGTGGTGCCAAAGGGTTGAAAAGCAGCGCCCAACCTTCGAGAGGTGGCCCTTGGGGCTAGTTGAAAGCGGCATGATAGATCATTAGTTTGCGCCGCCATTGCTAATAGGAGTTACGAGCCATGACAGAGACCATTGAGAAAGAAACGTTTTCCTTCCAGACCGAGGTGGGCCAGCTTTTGGACATCGTCGCGGGTTCGCTTTATTCCAACCGCGAGGTGTTTTTGCGCGAGCTCGTCTCCAACGCATCCGACGCGTGCGACAAGCTGCGCTACGCTGCCCTGACCGACGCGTCGCTCGCACCCTCCGAGGATTTTGCGATCACGCTTGAGATTGATGCCAAGACCAAGACGTTGTCGATTTCGGACAATGGTATCGGCATGAACCACGCCGATCTGCTTGAAACCCTTGGCACCATTGCCAAATCCGGCACCAGTGCTTTCATTGAAGCGCTCAAGGCTGACGACAAGGACAATCCAGGCCTGATTGGCCAGTTTGGCGTGGGTTTTTATTCAGCATTCATGGTGGCGTCTCGGGTCGAGGTCGTGACCCGCAAGGCAGGCGAGAGCGAGGCCCGGCTTTGGTCTTCTGACGGCAAGGGCGAGTTCTCCATTGAGCCGACCGAGCGCGTGACCAACGGAACTACAGTGACGTTGCACCTCAAGAAAGACGCCAAGGAGTTTGCCGACGAGGCCCGTATTCGGCACATCATCAAGACCTACTCCGAGCATATCAACTTCCCGGTCAAACTTGGAGAAGACACGCTTAATTCAGCCGAAGCGCTTTGGACCCGCCCTGCGAAGGACATCTCGGAGGAGCAATATACCGAGTTCTACCGTCACTGCTCCCACGCCTTTGATGCGCCGTGGAACGTGATGCAAAATAAGGTCGAAGGTACACTCAACCACACCAGCCTGCTCTTTGTGCCCAGCACCCAACCGTTCGATCTCTTTGAGCCCGAGCGAAAGAGCCATGTGAAGCTCTACGTCAACCGGGTCTTCATTTCCGAGACTACGAAGGATCTGATACCAGCGTATCTACGCTTTCTGCGTGGGGTTGTGGATAGCCAGGATCTGTCTCTAAACGTCTCGCGAGAGATGTTGCAGACCGACCCACAACTCACGAAGATCAAGACTTCGATCACGAAGAAGGTATTGAGTGAGCTGAAGAAAAAAGCCACCAAAGCACCTGATGAGTACGCAACATTCTGGGGCAATTTCGGTGCAGTGCTGAAGGAAGGCCTGGTCGAAGATGCCGCGCTCCGCGATCGGATCCTCGAGATTTGCCGCTTCGCCTCCACCGCTGTCGGCGACTTGACAAGTCTTGCCGATTACGTGGCCCGCATGAAAGAGGGGCAAGAGGCGATCTTCTACATCGCTGGCGAAGATCCGGCCAAACTGGTCCAGTCTCCACATCTGGAGGGTTTCAAAGCCAAAGGGGTCGAGGTGTTGCTCCTGTCCGACCACGTGGATGAGTTCTGGTTGCAGCACATCACTGAATTCGACGGCAAGCCATTCAGGTCCATCACCCGCGGGACAGCAGATCTCGACGAGATCAAGGCAGATGAAGCCCAACCGGAAGAAGACAAGCCCGAAGAAGCTGATCTCTCTGCCCTGATCGCTGCGTTTAAGGCCGAACTGGGCGAAGCGGTTAAAGACGTGCGCCCTTCGAAGCGTCTGACCGACAGCCCTGTTTGCCTCATAGCCGATGACGGGGACATGGATGTCAATCTGGAGCGCCTGTTAAAACGCCACGGGCAGTTGCAGCATGGCGCCCCGCGCGTTCTTGAGCTGAACCCCAGCCATGCGATCGTTACCAAACTGGCAGACCGTGCCACGCAAGAGAATGTGAGCGATGACAACCTGCTGAAAGACGCGGCCCATCTATTGCTGGATCAAGCCCGCATCGTCGAAGGTGAAGCCCCCATCGACCCATCCGCATTCGCACAGCGTATGGGCTCGGTTCTGGCGCGCGCCTTTGCCATATAGAGAGAACATCCGGAAATGCAAATACAGCAGTCATGCAGTATTGCCTTTAGCTAAAGGCGAATCTTCGCCCCGGGACTAGGTAACCTTAGACGCAGGTGGCCAAATCCCAGCTTCCGTCTTAGGGTCGCCGCTATCTCGATTTTTCCAAAAGAGGTCACATACGGCCTTTTATCGTCAAAGGATCCGGTTAAAAGGCCATATAAGGCCTATTGACAAACCGTCATGTAAGAGGTCATATGTGGCCTATAAATAGACGACAGGAGCCTAATCGGCAGCTTACGGCCTTTTATGACAAAATGGCGACGTCAAGACAAGTAGAACTGGAAATCGGGCAACGACTCGCGCGCCTGCGCCTGGCCCGAAACGTGACGCAGGCCGACCTTGCAGAAAAAGCAGGCATCGGGGTGCGCACTCTGCGTCGCCTCGAAGCAGGCGACCCGTCGACCTTGGACACGTTCTTGCGGGTCGCCACGGCACTTGACCTAAAAGAGGCCGTCCTCTCAGCCTTACCCGAGGGAGATATTCGGCCCATTGAACGTGTTACTAAAAAGGGGAGCGAGCGTAGAAGGGCAAGCCCTGTATCGGAGCACTCTAAAAAAACAACATGGACATGGGGGGACGAGGCAGATGACTGACGCAAGCGTCATTCTATGGGGACGGCGCATCGGCGCTGTAAGCTGGGACGAAGCGCGCGCGCTTGGCGTCTTTCAATACGATCCGAACTTCGTGGGTGCGGGTATTGAAGTCGCACCCATCAAAATGCTGGCCCGGGAAGCTCCATACGAGTTTCCCGCCCTTCGAAAAGAAACTTTCAGAGGGTTGCCGGGCATGCTAGCCGACGCGCTGCCAGACAAGTTTGGCAACCGGTTGATCGATGCATGGCTTGCCGAGACGGGCCGCAGCGCGGGCCAGTTCAGCCCAGTTGACCGGCTCTGCTACATAGGTAATCGCGGGGTCGGGGCGCTGGAATTCGAACCGACGGTCCGCAAGGCAACACGATCGAAGAAATTGGAAGTAGCCCAGTTGGTGGACTCGGCCAACAGGGTGCTCGACGAGCGTGAGAACCTTGCTGGCAGGCTCGGAGGTGATGGCGATGCTGAGGCGCTGGAAGACATCTTGAGTGTCGGGACTTCAGCGGGCGGCGCGCGTGCCAAGGCCGTGCTCGCTTGGAACCGGGAAACCGGCGAGTTCAGATCTGGGCAAGTCAAAGTTGACGAGGGGTACGGACACTGGCTCTTGAAGTTCGACGGTGTGTCCAACAACCGCGACAAGGAGCTCGCCGACCCGCAAGGTTTCGGAAAAATCGAGTACGCGTATCATCTCATGGCAATGCAAGCGGGTATCGACATGTCAGAATGCCGTCTTCACCACGAGGGTGGACGAAGCCACTTCATGACGCGTCGGTTCGACCGGGACGGGCGGGGTCGCAAGGTTCACATGCAATCTCTAGGCGCGATGCAACACTTCGATTTTAACGACCCGGCCTCTTATTCCTATGAGCAAGCCGTCTTGACGATCAAGGATCTCGGGCTCGGAATGGATGTCGTCGAACAGCAATACAAGCGTGCCGTATTCAATGTCGTGGCACGCAATCAGGATGACCATGTCAAGAATATCTCCTTCCTGATGGACCGGTCTGGATCCTGGCGGCTCTCACCCGCCTACGATGTAGCTTATTCCTACAACCCATCTGGCTCATGGACCCGCGACCATCAGATGAGCCTGGCTGGAAAACGAAACGATTTCACTTATGACGATCTCATGGTCTTCGCCTCAAATGCGGGTCTCAAGCCAACCCGGGCTAAACAAGCGATTGAAGAGGTCGTGGTATCCGTCAAGAACTGGCAAGACCACGCGGACGTGGCAGGTGTTGAGCCATCGGATGTTAAGCGGATCGAGAAAACGTTTCGCATGAAGTTGGATAAAGGATAGGTCTCATGTCTACCATTCGCTATTCAACTTTTCCGAGAACAGTACCACCGCCGGAATTAGCCGAACCACTCGTAATGGTGAATTTGGACCATTTGGTTCTCGCTGTGCCAAACGGCTATCGGAGAAAAAGTAAGGGTCGAACCGTCGTCAGTAAAGACTATGAAAACACATGCGCCGTTGCTGATACCCTCTACACACACGGCCGGCTCCAGTTGCCATACAAGTTGGCTGTAATCGGATATTAGTGCCTGAGGATTCCGAGGCAGCCTCCAGAAACCTGATTTCGTTACGCGATGCTGAAGCTCAAGTCTCGATTAGCCCTTCCCGCGCACGTATTTGCCAAAATTTGACCCTACTTTTCAAATTTTTGCTGTCATAAACCGGATATGTCGCACCAAGGTTCAACATAGTTATCGGTACATTCTAGATACCCCATCCTAAGGTCGGTGGATGCCGGAAAGTATGAAATACCTCGGACAGGTTGACTGGGCTCGTCTGTTTCCGGCGGTTCAGCAGATGCGGGATGCGATAGCTTTTCTACAGCCGGGCGGCAGTCCCGGCCCGGCGGGTGAAATCTACCTGTCGTGGTGGCGCTCCGTGGAACGACCGATCTCGGTGAAGACACTTCATCGCACATTGCCCGACATGGACGCCGACCATATCGCAACGTGGCTGGACGCCGCGCAGAGGGCGCCGGTCCCGCGTGCTGTGGCTGTATTGAGGGCCGTGAGGGAGGATCGTCCGCGGGACGTCGCAGCGGCGGTGATCCTGGGGAACGCTGCGTTGGCGCAGGCGCTCGGATGGACACATATCCTGCCACTCCTAGCGCTTGGTCTCAAGCGTGGCGATTCTGCGACCGTCTGGTCGAGCTCGGCGCGGTACGTGAGTTGATCGCAGCGACACGTTCCGGCTCTACGGCGTCTGAGCATGGCAAAGGATCACGCCGAAAGCGAACTCGATCGCGAACTGGAGAACTTGCCCTCCGAGCTTAGCTGGCGCGAGTGGATACGCCGGATCGAAGCCGTGCTTTTTTGCGTCCGCCTCGCCCGTGCCGCGCGAGGACCTGGCGCTAGTGTTGGGGCATGGGGCTTCCGTCGATCTCCTGATTGACGACCTCGACGCCGATCTCGAGGGGCGGTCGTTCGAAGTGGCTCGGGTCGCCGGTGGCTGGATGTTGGGGACCCGACCTGCCTATGCGGCGGCGATCCGAGCAGCGGCAGATGTCAGCGATCAGGATTTGGACCTGCGCGAATACGACGTCGCCGTGCTGACTGCCATTGCGTGCCACCAACCGATCACCCGGGACGGGTTGAAGGACATTTGGCAACGAGATCAGCCGCGATCTGATCGGCAGATTACATGCGCAAGGGCTGATCGGCACAGACCCAAGATCCCCGCGACGTGGGGCGCCTTACACCTATGTCACGACCGAGAAGCTTCTGATCGCGTTCGACATGGAGATTCTGCAGGATCTGCCGGACCGGGAGCAGCTTGAGGACTCAGCCTGAAAGGCGCAGGCTCGCCATAGCCGGAGGCTATCTAAATATAGGATTGGTGTATTTCCCAATACTGCGACCGGGTTCTAAGGTTGGGTATGGAACGAACTGATCGGCCCCCGAGTACTCGGCTAAAAATCGCCAATATTCGCAATAAATTCAGCCTGTTACTTGCAGGTCGAGTGGGTCTGGCGTATCATCGGTTCATCGGTTCATCGGTTCATCGGTTCATCGGTTCATCGGTTCATCGGTTCATCGGTTCATCGGTTCATCGGTTTCGAGAACTGTGCGCTTTGGCGCAGACAACAGCACTGACCAGTTACATCATCCTGACAGCCTGACTTCCGGCCGCAAGTCGGCCATCGCGCATGGATCAATTGGCGATCTGATCAGGGCTTCCGGATTGGATGGCTTTACGCGGTTGTCCTCGGCCGCCGTGATGGCGGTCACCGGTGCGAGATCAGCTGCAACCACCCCGCACATTTTATCACGATCAGAACGGACAGCGCGAAAGCAGTGCGGCCGATCCCTGAAGGTGGTTCGCTTCCGCTTGAGGCTCAAACAACGCCTTCGGCCGATACCCAAACCTATGCCCGCATTTATGCCAACCCACTGACCGCCTGACGGGCAGGGCGGTGCCTTGCCTCGATTGTGCTCAATGTCGCTGACAGGAGAGTTTCAAAAATGACTAACGCACCTCTGGATATCCAACCCGCCCTTCGCTCGCTCGCCGTCTTGGTTCGGGCTGGTCGGTTGACCAAGTTCAAGGGCCAGGTGGCCAGCATTGCGCCAGGGCTTTCGGTCGTGGCGACTGCTGCGGTGTTCTCGGGTGGCGCGGCTCAGGCGGCCAATGAGTGTGGGGTGGAGGCTAAAGGCACGAATGATAGTGACATCAGACAAGATACGGTCACATGTGGCGCTGACACCTACTCTGATGGCATCACCTATACCGGATCAGATGGGCTCACTCTGATACTTGATGATGTTAACGTCACGAATGGGAACCGGACCTTTGGGTTGTTCGTGAAGGGGAGGTCGGGGGATGGGTCTCTTCTCGGGGCGGATATTGTTGTGGAGATGGAAGACGGCAAAGTCGACACGGATGGCGCAAATGCCATGGCGCTTTTTGCGCAGATCGAGAAAGCGACGAGCAACGCCAACGTGACCGTGAGCGTGAGAGAAGGAGCGGAAATCGTTACAGACGGTAAGAGCGCTCATGGGGTTTTGGCGAGCAATAAGGGTGGTGGCGATGCGCATGTTGTGATGGAGGGTGAGGAAACGAAAATCGCCATTAATGGGGTGAAAGCTGATGATTTTGACTCGACTTACGGGCTTTGGGCAAGTGTCAACCAGTTCAAGGGCGAAGGGGGCGATGGCAAGGCGACCGCAGAAATGAAGGGAGGCAAAATCACCATTGAGAAGAGGGACGCGCACGCGGTTTATGCGTCTATCGAGAACCGGGATAACGACGCCACGGCGACCGCACGCATGACCAACGGGTCTATCGAAACGAAGACACACCGTGGATATGGGCTTTTTGCGGAGACCCATGGGACAGGCGAGGCGGTCGCGGAAATATTGGGCGGCTCGATCACCACGAATACAGATGATGATGGTGGGAACAATGCTTACGGGCTTTGGGCTTACCTCGAGGGGACGACGAGCCGCGAGGCCCAGGCGACCGTGCGCATGGACCAAGAAAATGGGAATGTTGAGACATCTGTCACGACAAGCGGTGACAGCGGTTTCGGGATTGTGGCGAGCACCACAACCCTTGGCCATGTGCGCGGGGAAATGGATCGCGGCAAGCTCACCACATCTGGGGCATTCGCTCATGGGGTTTTTGCGTGGACCTATGGCAAGGATAATAAAGAAACGGCGACGGTGGAAATGACCGGAGGGGAGGTCATTACGACCGGCGACAATGCTTATGGGATCGTGGCGGCGATCAGCGATGTGTCGGGTTTAACCAGGGCGATAGAGAGCACAGCCACGGCGACGGCGCTCATGGCCGGAGGGGAGGTCTTTACGACCGGCGACAATGCTTATGGGATTGTGGCAAGCTCCAGTGGCCTTGGCGCGGTGAGCGCAGAAATGAAGGGCGGCGAGGTCACCACGAGGGGGGAAGGCGCGCGCGGGCTTGCGGCGCAGATCTTCAACATGGAGAGCACAGCCACGGCGACGGCGCTAATGACCAGGGGGGAAATCGGTACAGAAAATGACAATGCCCATGGGATTTCTGCGGCAAACAATGGCCTTGGTGATGCGATCGCCGAAATGAGGGTGCACGGCGCGGTCACCACGAGGGGGACAGAAGCACATGGGGTTTATGCGGGAGCAGCCCGCGGGCAGGCGATCGTTAACCTGGGCGCGCACGCTGATGTCACCGCTTCCGGAGCGAGAGCAGATGGGATTCGTGCTGCGGGTGGGGGAGGCTTTGACGTAGATGTGGCCGGGGATGTGACGGGCGGAACTGGCGGCGGCTCAGCGATCCGCACGATATCCAGCGCCGGGGGGACGATTGATATCGCCAGCACCGCCAGGGTGACTGCGGGAACGTCTGGTCTTGTGATACGAGACGGGGCTGGCGATGTGGTCATCACCTCGGCAGGGGCAGTCACCGGCGTTGCGCATCTTGGGGCGGGCAACAATACCCTGAAGTTTTTAGGTGGTAGTTCCAGTAGTTTCACCGGTGATGTTTATACCGGTGTGGGCAACGATACCCTGGAGCTGGCAGGTGGCCATTTCACCGGCGCGGCGCATCTTGGGGCAGGCAACAATACCTTGACCCTGACAAGTGGTAGTTTCACCGGTGATGTTTATACCGGTGCAGGCAACGATATCCTGGAGCTGGCAGGTGGCCGTTTTGAAGGAAATATTTATACCGGTGCGGGCAACGATACAGTCTCGATTTCTGCCGCAACCATCTATGATGGGCCCCACATTCTGGACGGCGGTGCAGGCGGTGATGATCAGCTGACTTTCGGTGGCCCGATAACCATGACAGCCACAGCGGGTCACCTTAGAAACTGGTCGCGCATCACACTGGATACGGATCTGTCCATCGACTCCACGTCTGAGTTTCGTGTGTCTGGTGGGGTAGGGGATACACCCACTGAGATCACCATCGCAGGTGATGTGATCAATGATGGCTCTGTCGTCTTAAGCGTGCAGGACGGGGCTACCGATGATGTGATCACCATCGAGGGGGATTACACCGGTTCGGGAACAAGTGTCTTTGCCCTGGATGCAGTTCTCGCTGG
>NZ_CANLDZ010000033.1:0-29270 GCF_947489545.1 uncultured Ruegeria sp.
CATCCTGGCGGAACTCTGGGGCATATCCTGGGTATGATTGGAGGCCTTTGTGTATCACCGTAACCACAAGTCCAATCGTCGATGTTAATTGTATTCAGAAGGGGTTGCGGATCATCTTCGTGATGACGGCGGATATCGGCCATCCCATCAGCGTGATTGACTGTTTGCGAAACTGATGAGTGAACTTTCTGCGCAAACCCTCGTTGGCTATGGTCACGCAACGGACCAGCCGTGGACGTTCCGGCACTCAGGATAATGGCGAATGCGGTGACGGAGGTAATCAGTGCTTTTTTCATGTCTTGGTCCCTTTCACTTGAGCGTGTTTGCTACGCTGCGTGTGGAACCAATCTGACAATCTGTGGCTCAGTTTTATTGCGCTGACACGTCAAGGTTTTGAGAAAAGGCTTCAAGTTGACCCCTATTTGCTTCACCTTCCGCAATGGAGGGCCTCAATCAGGTTAACACTGGTGTTGCTACAGTCGTCCACGAAACTGGTGGACTGCAAGTCGGCAGTGTTCAAACAGAAAGGGCTCAGACCGGTCATCTGACGGTTTCAGTAGGACATTGAGCCGGATCAGACGGTATCAAGGTCAGCAACGCAGGACGAAGAGGTCATCTGATTTTCTCGATTTGGGTTTTGAAGTCTCGCAAAAATTCAGTACGTTCGTCACCTGACATCTTACCCAAGTTGACGTGGAGTGGTCCCCAACAGGACGGTATGGCATATCTTAGTTCCGAAGCCTTTTCGCTAGGATGAACCACACCCAGTAGGACTTCTGCGTTCGGAATTAACCCAAGATGCTCAAGGCCCTCAGCTTCCTCTGAAAGAGCGTCGATTTGGTAAACTTCATCCGTACAGGTCGTCACAGAAAACTCTTTCGTACCATGCCCATAAAGATATTGAGCATCCGAATAATCGACGTGCCAGCAAGAGATTGTTTCTGTGGTTGTCACTTCAACAGTCGTTACCGAAGCGGTCACTATCGAAATATCCGCCGTGGCAACTTCATCATAGGCAAATGTTGGATCGGGATAACAAGCCCAAGCAGTTTTAGTAGAAATCAGAAAGGCCAATAGAGAACGTACTAAATGATTTTTCATTTCGTGAGGTTAGCAGTAGCGCCATTAGTCTAAAAGCTTGATTTCGCAGACTGCGCATCGACACGTTGGGCTCGGAGCCGACGTCCGACCATTTAACTTAGACAACAGACAGGCACTTAGGCGGCCAAGGTCGGCAAAGTGCCGTTTGCCGCCTAATGCACCCGCAGCAACCAGATTGCTCGGTAATGATCGGTAAGGGCTCGAAGCGTCTGGGCAAGGTCGCTCCTTATTGTTGAGACAAAATTACGTGGGCCAAAGAAGACAGCTCAGGAAGTTGTTCCTCCACCCCGGCTATGTCGGCCTCAAATGTTTCCAATAGCGCAATCGCCACAACGCTCCAGCCAAGAGCGTCTATCACACAATCATCCCAATCGTCAGAAAACTTAACTGTTCTTTCTCTACTGTCGGCTCTTCCGTACCAGCTTAGTGTTCCAAAGCCGTTTGGGTGCGCGTATTCAGACAGAATTTCGTACTTTTTCCAAAGGCCAGGATGGCGTTTCTCGAGCTTTTTGAGTTGTGTAATTACGCTCACAGACTCCACGTCAACACCGTCAGTGGCTACCAATTCTATTGCTGAACCTTCCCTTGTTGCGAACGACTTAGAAAGTACAAAATCGTCAATTCTCTGCAGATCACTTTTGCTCGTTATAGGCTTCATCTTATCCGGCAATTGTCTCGCAAAATGAGAGTATGCCGCAACGGTTTCAAAGACAGATCGGCAAAGGATAATTGCGGAAAGACCACAACCACTTTGTCTGAGTACTTCTGCATCTTTGCACAATTGAACGCATCGCCATAGATTGGCCTGCCCATATGCTCTTATTTTGTCAGATACATTGAAGCCTGTAGGGGGCTCACCAAAACGCATGTTGTCGAGACGTTGGGCTGATACCCTCTCGAACATTTCCTTCAATTCGCGGACAGTGTCCTCACTCAGATGTTGTCCAACTACTTCGCGGTCGGAAAGCACCAAATCTTCAACCCTCAATCTTTATTGGAATCGACGCTGTAATCTAAACCCTTTGCCCCTTCCCGCAACCACCTTCGGTTGCTCTCCGGGTTCTTCTCTGGCTTAGCATCTGGTTCGGCCGCAATGTCCGCTTCTGGCTGGGGACCTGCCTAATGCGTCCGCAGCGCTGAACCGTTGTAGCAATGACCAGTATACTTCCGGTTGCATCTTCTCGCAGAGAAAAGCCAATGCGAGCCCTAACGACCTAATGCTGCGCCATCGATGAATGTCTGGGACTGCGGCGAGGTTGCCCTCGAGACCGGCCATGCACGAGTTGAAGGCAATCTTTGCAGCTTGTTCTCGCTGACCAGTACAAAAGGTTGAGATCAGCGGTTGGTGCAACAAAGGCAAGGTCATGACCATCCTTGCCATTGGCTCAAAACACGAGTACCCAAGGCAGACGTTTTCGTGTCAGAGTTGATTACATGACAGTACTTATTCGTGCTATCGCAATCGCGTTCATAGCCGTTGCTGTGTTCCTCGTGTTTATGCGTGATATGGCCGATCATGAGAAAGATTCATTGGCTTTGCGAGATAAATGCGAGACGTTTAGTCCACCATATGACCAGGTCGTAGGTGCGTGTTCAAGACTGCTATCAGACGACACGATTGATGGCGACAAGAAGCTCGATTTTCGTTTATGGAGAGCTCATGCGTACAGAAATTTGGGGAATACCGATCTGTCGCTTTTTGATGTGAATTCGGTTTTGGAGGCTGATCCTGGATATTCTCAGGCGCTGATTCTAAGGGGATATTTGAATGTTGATGCTGGGCAAGATGACGCCGCAATTTCGGATCTGTCCAAAGCATTGGAACTGGACAACGGCAAAACTCAGACAATGAGGCATCGTGCGGAAGTCTATTTTTTGGTTGGAGAAAAGGAGCTTTCTTTAAAAGAGTATCAAAGGGCCCTTGAGAGGGATCCTTTCAATGAGAAAACTGCAAGCAACGTAGCTTCGGTATTGATTGAGCTTGGAAGAGTTGATGAAGCTATCAAATTTCTCAAAGGTCTTAATGAAAAGTGGCCAAGCAATCCTGTCTTCTACTATGCATTGGGCAGGATCTATTCCGACCATACAAATAGCGCTGAGGAAGCACTTTTTGCATTCTCAAAATCTGCGAGCTTGGATCCCAAGCTGTCGGTTACTCATTTCTATCCAGCAGTAGTGTATTTGAGAGCCGGAAATATTGAGGAAGGCCAGCGGCTTGTTGAAGAGTATGCTGATAAGGTGTACAGCCGCGAGATTCAGAGCGAACCATTTCAGTACAAACTGCTTCGTTATCTCGGAATGACAAAAGTACGCGATAATAGCGCCAAGTTCTTATATCGAGTGAAGGCGTATGCGCATTCTGGGAATCTGGATATGGCAGTCAGTGAATTGTACTCGCTTGAATCTCAGTTTGGTGATCCTTTTAGGGTAGAAGTGATTTCGAGGATTTCTTCTGGCGATGATGCAGTGATTGAATCGGCGGAAACAGAAATAGATAAGAAAAACTTTATAAATCAATTTAAAACTCACTTTGAATATGTGAAGAATATGAGCCAATTCTGAATGCGCAGAGATGGATTAAAGAGCTTACATATTTTTCCTCCATAAAAATGATGCAAAAGATGAAGGAGATACATTCGTGGCAGATACGACTGGTGGGATTACATGGGCGGATGGGACCTTGGACAAAGTCGAACAAGGTTGGAAACAAGAACTGCCGAACATAGGCGAATCTGCCACATGCTCAGCAATTGGTGGTGTACAGAGTATCGCCTCTGGTGAAACTATTCTATTGGGCACGACTATTGGGGGCGGGATGGTCGGTGCTCGGATCGCAAAGAATGGCTACGAAGGTGCGGGAGCTGCGGCTGGCTCAGGTTTGGGAGTTATTGCGGGTACAATGCTGGGGTTTGATCCCGGAGGTATTTTGTGTCCGGATGGAAATCGTGACAATGCTGGTTCAAATGCTCACCAAGATGAGGAGAAAAGCCCACTGGTTATCGATCTTGATGGCGATGGAATTGAGTTAACTGCATTGGAAGGCTCTTCAACTTACTTTGACCTTAACGTGGACGGGTTTGCTGAAAGAACAGGCTGGGTTCAGTCAGATGATGGGTTGTTGGCACTAGACGTCAACGGCAACGGGAAAATTGACGACAACTCAGAATTGTTTGGCAATATGACCGGATACGACAATGGGTTTGCGCAACTCTCCGTTCTGGATGAGAACGGTGATGGCAAGATTGACGCAGCTGACGGCGCCTTCTCTGATCTACGTGTCTGGCGTGATTTTGATCAAGACGGGCAATCGGATGACGGAGAACTTGTAAGCCTGTCAGAGACCAGTATTTCTTCGATCGGTCTGAATGCTGAGGAAGTAAATGAAACCAATCTTGACCACCTGGTTTCTCATAGAAGTAGTGTGGTTTTCGATGACGGTACAATCAGAAGTATCGAAGATATTCACTTTGCAAATGAGGCCAGATCTTCCGTCGCGCTGCTGCCAGAGAACTTTGAGTTCCGCCTCGATGCTCTAACGCTTCCCGTACTTTGGGGCTACGGGCAAATCTCATCCACTTGGGTATCATTATCTGTTGATGAAGACCTACGGACTGAAGCTATGGGTCTTATGGAACACCTTGCTTCTGGAGATCTGTCAGGTTTTTTAGCGAACTTTGACAACTATTTGTTAAGTTGGGCTGGTGTTGAAAACGTAGATCTGGGCAGCAGAGGTCCATATGTAGACGGGCGGAAACTCGCGTTCCTTGATAAGATTTACGGGACTGCTTTCGAGCAGTACGGATCGATTAATCCAGTCCCTAGTGCAGGGATCGCATTGGAGGAGCTTTATGGCGACTATGTCCAACGCTTGGCTGGGCGTTTCATAGCACAGTCTGCTTTATCCAACACGTTTCTTTCGAGCTATGAAAGGACAGACTGGAACTATGATTTAGATGATCAGTTTTTTTCCGACCTTCTTTCTCATCCCTTTGCGGCGCTAACGCCTTTAATCCTTGATTATTCTCCCAATAACCCTTCGTTGGGTGGGAATCTTTCCGAAGTCCTTTCTGGGTTGGATCAGACGGTCGCAAATGGTAACCTGACTGCTACGGATGCTTTGGCCACGTTGAACTTGATCCAGCAAGACATTAGCGAAAGCCTTGAAGACTTTTACGACAAATTGCTTTTCAGCTGGATGGAAACTGGTCTCGACTCGAATTCTGAGTTTTTTACCGTGATCGCGGAAACTACTAGCGTATTACATATTACGGGAACAGATAGTTCGGACACCATTTCAGTATCAGGCAAGACCTACGTCGATACAGGAAACGGCGATGACACTGTAACTGCCGGCGCCGACGATGATTACTTGGTTGGTGGTGCCGGTAACGACACTTTAAGTGGTGGTGATGGTGACAACGTCTTTGATGGTGGTTCGGGCGACGATACTCTTATCGGTGGTCAAGATGGTGACACATATTATTGGGAAAGGGGAGATGGTCACGACACCATCCAGGAGAACTATTCACACGTCTACGAGAATGATCGGCTGGTGTTCGGAGACGGGATCACGGTTGATGACCTCTATGCGATCAATACCCACACGGGCGGCAATGCCGGCGTTTACGACCTGACCATTGGCCTGAAGAACGGCGACGGCACCATCTCCATTCTCGATGTCGGCAACGATCGCAACGATTCCGAGAAGCAGCATATCAACGAGTTCGTGTTCTCGGACGGCACCGTGATGACGCGGAACGAGTTCCGGGTTGCGACAATGGGTACGGCTGGCGACGATCATTTCGACGGGTCAGGCGAGAGTGACGACTATGTATTCCGGGGCGGTGAAGGCAACGACACCATCCAGGAGAACTATTCACACGTCTACGAGAATGATCGGCTGGTGTTCGGAGACGGGATCGATCAAGCTGATGTTTTCTGCTTCCAAAAAGATGTGAACGGCGACGGCGTTGATGACTTGGTGATTGGTGTCGAAGGCCTGACAGGATCAATGACGGTCTTAAGCTCTTATGGCACCTCAAATCAGGAAGACTACCGACTGGATGAGTTTTTGTTCGCAGACGGAACAGTTCTCGACCATCATTCCTTTTTGACGGCAACATTCGATCAGGCTCAGGAAAACAACTTTTTGGTTTGAGTATTGAAAGGGGCGCTTATTGCGCCCCTTGCCCGCCAGCATTCCGCCAATGCGTTACTTTTTTGATGCGACTAATTGAGCCTTCTCAATGTGAGCTGCGGAGGGATAGAAGCACCAGCAATCGCGGCGACCTTAGTTGAAGGCTTAGACCGCTCTACTACCAAGTCTGGGTTGTCCGATTGAGATGCACCCAAATGACCGTTTGCGACCTCCAGTCCGAAGCCGCCATTGGGGCAAGCCCAGCGAAAGCTCACGTGGTCCGAGTCACCGCCATCTGCGCGCCGCTCAGAGAATGTCCGGTTTGCGTGGTTCGTGACCTGCTGCATGAGCGAAAGACCGAGGTGTGATCAAGGTCTGGTCCGGAGCTCCTATCAGCCTTCATAGTCCTCAGCATCCTCGGCAATAGCGTCTATCGAAACATCTTCAAACTGGCCATCGATGTTTGGTACAGCGAAGCTGGATCCGCCAAGTCACAGGTCGCGGACACGGTCGACGTTCATTCAAGCTTGCGACTGGTCGACAGGCGACGAGTACGTCGCACTACCTTCTTCATTCTTCAAGCCATAAGGTATAACGAATTGGCAGCTTGTACATCGAGTGTTCATCTCATTTTCAGGCTGTTGTTCAAAGCCTCAGGGCCGAACAGAGGCCTTCAAGTATCAACGCGGTTTCGCAAAGCAGTGTTTGTTTGGTACTTTCAAGGCACCTGTAACGCCTGCGAACTGAGTATCGGGGCCGTGAGCCGTCTATGCGAAGCTTTTTTAGAATTGTCATTGCATTCTCGGATTTGCGATACCGCACGCTTTGCATGCTTGCGCGGTTTGTACCGAACTGCCTGAAGCAACCATTTCTGATCAAATACTAGCTGCAGAAGTCGTTGTATTGAGCCTCCCCAACTGAACTGGTCCATCGTTATGTTTAGGAAACGGAGGACCAGTTCAGTTGGGGAGGCTCAGTTATGAAACCTGGCGCGGAAGTCTATGTCTGGGTACCCATGTATGGTGTGAGGAGATGTCGCGCAGCAGGATCAGAAGTTGATCCGTTCCTTCTGAGGGGGTTTACAGCCATGCGATCAATCATCTCAGACAGACCTTTATGAAACTCTGTGTCATCAGCTCGACAGCTGGGGCTTGGAAAAAGGATGCAAACTGACGGTCGCCGGAACGGCCTGCCCCTCTACCATGACAGCAAACGCTCCGTGCGTGACCGTAGCCCTGTCTTCTGTGTTGATAAAACAGGTCCCGATGGCCGCACCTTGCGCATAGGCATAGGCACCACTCGCCATGTAACCTGCGACTTTTCCGTCTTTCAGCACAGGTTCGTTGTGGTGCAGCAGGGGGCCGGCATCTTGCAATTTGATGTGACACAGGAATGGGCCTTTGCCGTCAGCCTTGCGAATAACAAAAGCGTCACGCCCGATAAACGGGGTAGCCTTTTCGGGCTTACAGACAAACCCCAGGCCAACTTGATGAGGTGCTTCAGTGTAAGACATATCATGGCCCCAGTGTAAAAAGCCTTTCTCGATCCGCAGAGCATTCAAGGCTTCGCCGCCCACCAGTCGCAGATCCAGCGGCGCACCCGCCGCGCAGAGGACTTCAAACACATGTTCGGCAAAGTCGGGTGTAATGAAAATCTCCCAACCCAACTCACCAGTGTAGGACAGACGCTGTGCGAAGACGGGTGCGTGGCCGATGTAAAAATGCTGTAGGCTGTTGAACGGGAAAGCTTCATTCGACAAATCAACATCGCTGACCGCGGCCAACAGGTCGCGCACCTTGGGGCCAGCGACTGACAATACAGCATAGGCCGAAGTTGCGTCTTGCAGGCGTACGTCTTCGCCGTCGGATATGTGGCGTTGCAGATGATCGCGATCGCGGCGGGTGTGCGAAATCGAGGACATGACCATGAAGCTGTCCTTTCCGTGGCGTGCTACGGTAACATCGCTTTCAATGCCGCCGCGTTCGTTCAGCATCAGCGTATAAGCCACGCGGCCAACAGGCACGTCGATATCATTGGTGCAGATGCGTTGCAGGAAGGACAATGTGTCCGTGCCCTCGACCATCAGTTTGCCCAGCATGGAATAATCGATCATCGCCACGCCTGTCCGGGCGGCCTTTTGTTCGGCTTGAGCGTGGTCGAACCAACTGGGGCGGTGGAAAGAGTAGTCGTATTCCGGCGTGACGCCCTCGGGCGCAAACCAGCCCGGGCGTTCCCACCCCTGTGCCTCGGCATAGACGGCACCTTTGGCTTTCATAGAGTGATAAAACGGCGTGCGGCGCAGGCCACGTGCGCTTTCGCGTTGGCGACCCGGCCAATGCATCGCGTAGGTCAGAACCAGCGTTTCCGGGCAGCGTTCTCGCAGGTAAGGGTCGCGGGCCTGCCAGTCTTCGATGCGGGCCGGGTCCATCTCGGCCAGATCCAGAGGAGGATGGCCAGCCATGATCCAGTCGGCCAGCGCCTTACCCGCACCGGGGCCAGATTGTATACCAGTCGAATTCACGCCAGCCAAAACGTAATACCCCTTGAGGTCAGGTGCCTCACCCAAGGTGAAGCGACCGTCGTGGGAATAGCTTTCGGGACCGTTGAAGAACGTCCGAATGCCCGTTTCCTGTAAAATGGGCACGCGGTTCATGCTGAGTTCCAGCACTTCCATCACATCGTCCTCGACAAAGGGCAGACTGTCGAATTCAAAGCTTTCGGGGATGCCGTCCTTTGCCCAAGCCTTGGCGTGGAAATGTGCAAAACCGAATAGCAGCTTGCCTGCGTCTTCCTTCCAGTAGGTGCCATCACAATAGGATCGCAGCACGGGCAGGTCGCTGGGCAGATCGGGGATCGGTTCGGTGACAAGGTAGTAGTGTTCACAAGCATGAAGCGGTACACTGACGCTGTTTTGCTGAGCCAGCTCGCGCGCCCACATACCACCGCAATTGACGACGACATCTGCCGAGATCGAGCCTGCGTGTGTGCGCACGCCAGTGACTTTGCCACCCTCTGTTAGTACCTCCTCGACCTTGATGCGTTCGCGGATCGTCGCGCCATGCATCCGCGCGCCCTTGGCAAGCGCTTGGGTCAGGTCAATCGGGTTGGCCGAGCCGTCAGATGGCATGTGAATACCACCCAAGACACCGTCGGCATTCATCAACGGCCAGCGTTCTAGGATCTCGTCGGTGCCCATGTAAGGCGCTTCAATCCCGAACAGGGAGGCGAAATCGGCTTTGCGTTTCAGTTCTGCGAGCCGCTCTTCGTTGACCGCAATTGAGATGGATCCGGATTGCCGAAAACCGGCGTTCTGGCCTGTTTCCGCTTCGATTTCTTGCATCAGTTCCACGCCATAGCTCGCAAAGGCCGTGGTTGCATGGCTGCCCTGCAATTGTCCGACAAGCCCTGCCGCGTGCCAAGTGGTGCCGCTGGTCAGGGCCTTGCGTTCTAGCAGGATGACGTCCTTCCAGCCTGCCTTTGCCAAGTGGTAGGCCACGGAACAGCCGTGAATTCCACCGCCGATTATCACCACTTGTGCGTGGCTGGGGAGAGGTTTGTCCATGGTAGTTCCTGCTTAGGTTAATTGTGTCGCGAACAGACGACCGGCGTTCGTTAGGCCTGTCTTAAGGCCTGAAAGGCGCATCATGTGCCAGGCGAGCGCCTGATTACTTGAAATGACGGGCTTGCCGAGGACCACCTCTGCTTGTGGAATTACCTGCAAAGCGCGCAAGCTGGTGCATGAGACAAAGACACCTTCGCAATCGTCCCGCGCCCCGATCTGTTTGACCGCCTGCAAGATACTGTCGTCGCTGATGCGGGCGACAGTGAAATCATCTGACTGACCGAAGGTCGCCACCGCAGTGGTCTCGTACCCGGCAGCTTGCAGGTTGGCCTGCATTTCCAGTGTGACATCAACAGGATAGGGCGTAACCAGGGCGATGCGTTTCAGTCCAAGCGCCGCCAATGCCGCTTTGCTGGCACTGATTGGATTGGTCGTCTTTGCTTGGGGATGAACCTCGCGGATAAGGCTGTCCACCCTGTCTTCTCCGATCATGGTTGCGCCCGAAGTGCAGGCATAGCCCAACACGTCAAATCCGAATTGCGCCGGTAATAGTGCTGCAGTTCGCGGAAGATCGATCGCCATTTGACGAAGCGCATCCGGGGACACTTCCATCGCGTTTGGAATGCGCGCGGCGTATAGAGCGACGTTCTTGTCCGCCCCCAAGATCTGCGCGAATTCGTGCTCGATGGTTTGGTCCGTTTGCAGGACAATCAGCCCCATGCGTGCCCGTGTGCCGACGCCGTCATCGGTGCTGAATTCGAGCGTCTCGATCGTGTCAGTCATCCCGCATCCGCCCCTTCCTGTTGGGCAAAGAAGGACGTGCCTTTAGGCACGGCGGGCAGGGCCATGTCGTATGACGTACACCGCACACGTCCGCTTGCCTCACCGCGCACCAATTCGTGTGTGAACCTGCTGGGCAGATGGTTGGGGCTCAGCTCGATCGCGTCTTCGGCATAATAGGTGGTAATGTAAAGCGTGCGGGATGTGTCCGACAGGTTCGGCGCGGAACCGTGCAGCAGGTTCGCGTGCATCAAGCAAACCGAACCCGCCTTGCCCGTGCATTTCACAATTTTATCGCGCTGTGCGTCGACAATTGCGTCGTCTACAGCGCCTGTGAACACGCCGTCATGCCAATGCGAATGGATTGGACCCTTGTGGGTGCCAGGCAGAACTTCGAGCGGCCCGTTTTCAAGCGTCACGTCGTCGATAAACAACAAGGCAGTGATCATGTCGTCATTCGTCATCGGCTCGAACGGGAAATCCTGATGCCATTTGACCTGTGTCGCGGTGCCCGGCAGTTTTGAGTTCACCTTGCCGTGGTGGAACCGGATACCGGGGCCGATTAGTTCGGCGCAGAAATCGACGGTGGCTGCGTTGCGCATAATCCCTGCGAAAACGCCTGACACCTCTTCGGGGGATTGCACGCGGCGCAGACCGGGCGTGTCGGCGTTATGGCCGGGCTGCAAATCGAAACGGGGACGACCATCAAGGGTCTCTCCGTAGTCGTCGTCATATGCGCGGCTTTCATCGACCCAAGTTGCAAACTCGGAGCGCAGATCAGCCAGCTCATCTGCTCTGACCGCATTTTCCAAGACGATCACACCGTCGCGCCAGAAGGTTCTTTTCTGCTCTTGCGTCAATAATCCCACTTGAAGCTCTCCTGCGCAATCTGGTATATACCAGTTAAATTTGATGCAAGTTAACTAGAAAGGTTCCGGACCTGTCAACACAAACAAAACACTTGATCAAACTGGTATATACCATAGACCATTTCGGTGACCGGTGATTCGAGGAACCGCAGTTTTGTTAGACAAGCATAGAAGCAGAGACAGCCAAGACGATCCGTCGTCCCGTCCCCGCTTTTTGCAAATTGCTGGCGAAATCAGGCGGCAAATTGCAACCGGTAGATTGAAAGAACACGAAATCCTCCCGTCTGAACGTAGCCTGTCAGAGCAATACGAAGTCAGCCGGATGACAGCCCGCCGGGCACTCGAAGCGTTGGAAACCGAGGGGCTGGTTTACAGTGCGGATAGGCGCGGACGCTTCGTTTCGCCCCAGCGGCTAAAATACAACGTCAGCAACATGGTTAGTTTTGTCAGCACTGCGCAGACTAATGATGTCGACCTTAGGATTGAAGTCGTTGAGACGGCTGCGACCGTTGCAGACAGCAGATTGGCTGAGCTATTCGAACTGCCCAAAGGCAGTCCGATCATCGCCTACACTCGCCTTTTTCACACAGGTGACCATCCGATCTTTATCGAGACCGAGTACCTGCCTGCAGACCGTTTCCCCGATTTTCTGCAACATGATCTGTGCCAGTCGACCACACAGATTCTTGAGAAATACTATGACGCATCTGCCAGCACCGGAGATATCATGATCCGTATGCGCGGTGTGCAAACAGACGAGGCACAGCTTTTGAGTATTTCCGCCAGCCACACGGTGATCGAGTTGGAACAGATAATCCGCGACGCGGATTGCGTGCCATTTTGCTTTGGGCGTCAGGTATGGCGCGGCGAGATGGCTGAGTTTTCGGCCCACGCGATTGTCAGCTCACAAAGCTCTGACAAGGAATGAAGGACACCACAACATGCCATTGAACGCCACAGCGCCTGAGCGTGGATTTAACGACGCCGAATTCAGCGCCCGCACCGCCAAGGCGCAAGCGGCGATGGAGGTGTTGGGCCTAGCGGGCATGTTGCTGATGACCGAGCAGGATGTCCGTTACTTCACGGGTTTCCATACGCTGTTCTGGCAAAGTCCGACGCGCCCTTGGTTTGTGTTCGTCCCCGCCAGCGGCAAACCTGTTGCCGTGATCCCTGAAATAGGGGCCGAACTGATGCGCCGCGGTTGGATCGATGACATCCGCACCTGGAGCGCCCCGACCCCGCAAGATGACGGGATCAGCCTGTTGCTTGACCTTCTTGGGCCGCTGGCAAAAGAGAGTGCCAAGATCGGCGTAATGAAGGGCCACGAGACCAAGTTGCAAATGCCGCTAGGAGATTGGGAACGGCTGATGGCTGGACTCCCGGGGCTTGAGATTACCGATGTAACCGGGTTGGTGCAGGGGCTGCGTATGGTCAAATCCCCGGCCGAGATCGGAAAGCTGGGGCACATTTGTGCGATTGGCTCTGCCGCATTTGGCAAGGTGCCAGAGGTTATTCACGAAGGGATGCCATTGGAAGAGGTGTTCCGCCAGTTCCGCCTGACCGCGATCGGTTATGGTGCAGACGACGCACCTTATGTTGTCGGTGCCGCCGATCAAGGTGGCTATGCCGACGTGATCTCGCCCCCATCGCGTCGACCCTTGCAGCGTGGCGATGTGCTGATGCTGGATGCAGGCTGCACATGGGACGGATATTTCTGCGACTTTGATCGCAATTGGGCCATCGGCCACGCGAGTGACGACGCCAGGCGGGCCTATGACGTGCTGTGGCGCGCCACGCAAGCTGGGATCGAAGCTGCAAAACCAGGTAATACCTGCCTTGATCTGTTCATTGCAATGTCGACGGTCATTGCTGAAATGGACAGTTCTGGCGGCGATATCGGGCGGCTGGGGCATGGGCTGGGAATGCAACTAACCGAGCAGCCCTCGCACGCAGCTTTCGACGAGACTGAGCTAAAAGAGAATATGGTGTTGACCATCGAGCCATCGCTTAGCTATGGCGACGGGCTCATGATGGTGCACGAAGAGAACATCGTGGTGGGCGGGGACGGGGCAAGTCTACTTACGTCGCGCGCAGCAACGGATTTGCCGGTCGTTACTTAGGCACGAACCGCAGCGCTAAATGATATCCAATGACACCTTTACGCGATCCATGACGATCGAAGACGTGAATCTGCTGACGTTCGACTCGTCGAAAAAGTACTCTTGGGTAAATTCCTCGTATTCGGCAATGTCCTGCACGATCACGACCAGAATGAAATCGGCTTCTCCTGTCGCATAATAGCACTGCTGGACCGCCGGAGCAGTTCGCATGCGGCGCTTGAAATCATCCAAATGCCTGCGGCTTTCGCGTTCGAGCATCACCTGGACAATCACCGTCATTCCCCGACCCAACTTGACCGAAGAAAGAACCGCAATCTCCCTTTCGATCACGCCGGTTTCACGCAACTTCTTTAGACGTTTTTGAACTGCTGGCGGTGACAACCCGATCTCAATACCAAGAGCTTCCGCCGTCAAGCGGGCATCGCTTTGAACAAGTTTCAGAATTTCGAGGTCTTTTTCGTCCATGCGTCGATTTAGTTCGGCACTTACTCGTTACGCAACACATTTAATCGCTAGAACGGGTATTTTGACGAAATCCCTCCCTCATTGCCAATAAAATAAAGCGTATTAGTCGGGGGCAGATCCAAAAAAAACCGTGTGTGGTCACCGACAATGCAGTTGAAGGAATGTCCTTGCTGTAAGGCACACGCACACTCCCAACGGACGCTACGCTTTTGGCGCACGTCCGACACAACAATGGCAAGGAGGAACATAGTCCATGAAAGTCAAGAAAACCCTGATCGCAGCGAGCATAGCAATCGCAGCCACAGCAACAACAGCTTTGGCGGGCCCATTGCAGGATCGCATCGACGCCGGCGAAACAATCCGCATTGGTTTTGCAAACATTCCGCTTTGGGGATACCCGGATGAAGATGGCAATGCGGATGGCTTCACAAATGACATCGCCATCCAGACGCTTGCCAAAATGGGTCTCACAAACGTCGAAGCCGTTGTAACCGATTGGGGCGGGTTGATTCCAGGCCTGAAGGCCGAGCGTTTCGATCTCATTACAGGTGGCATGTACATCCTGAATTCGCGTTGTGAGAATGTTTCGTTCTCCGAGCCGGTAGCAAAGTCCGGCGATGGTGTTCTTGTTCCTGCGGGCAATCCAAACAACATCAACAATTACACCGACATTCTCGAAGGTGGCTTCACGATGGTGACCGGTGCAGGCTACAATACCGTCGAGGCCGCACAGCGCGTCGGAATCGATGGTGATACCCTGATGCAAGTGCCCGGCCCGACAGAAATGGTTGCGGCACTTAAGGCCGGCCGCGCCGATGCGGCAATCCTGACCTATTTTGAAGCGTCGCACCTAGCCGAAGATCACGATGAAATCGAGTTAGGAGACGTCTCACTTATGCCCATCTGGAGCCAGAACTTTGCTGGCATTGGTTTCCGTCATGAAGATCAGGACTTCCTTGCCAGCTTCAATGAGGCTCTCGCTGGCTATCTTGGCACGGACGAAATGATGGCGGTCGTCGCTGAGCATGAATACACAGTGGATCACCTTCCAGGTGACACGACAGCGGAATGGGCATGCGCCAACCGCTGATTTCTGTTCGCACACGGACGAAGTGGCAGGCCTCAGCGGGCCTGCCACAATTCTTGACACCACCAGATCTAGGCACTCCCAATGAGCTTATTTGAATTTCTGAGCCAATACTGGCCGCTCTTGATGTCAGGTACGGGCGTGACTGTCGCCCAATTCCTGCTTGGCGCGATCCTAACCGTGGGTCTGGCACTTGTGTTCGGCTTGATGAAAATGTCATCGAACAGGGCGATCAAAGGGTCCGCTGTTGTCTACATCGAGATTTTTCGCGGCACTTCGCTATTGGTGCAGCTCTACTGGATTTTCTTCGTACTTCCGTTGTTCGGAGTAACGCTTGAGAAATTCACTGCCGGTTGGGTGGCTATCGGATTAAACGCAGGGGCCTATGGGGCAGAACTTGTGCGTGGCGGCATCATGGCTGTACCCAAAGGCCAATGGGAAGCGGCAACCGCCATCAACATGAGCGCAGCGCGCCGAATGTGGCGCATCATTCTTCCTCAAGCATTGGTGAACATGCTTCCAGCATGGGGTAACCTGATGGTTGAAATCCTGAAAGGGACGGCCTTGGTTTCGCTGATCTCTGTCGCGGACCTGATGTTCCAAGCCAAACAAATCAACGCTAGCACATATTTATCGGCGCAGATATTTGGCACCGCATTGGTCATCTACTATATTCTGGCACGTTTTTTGCTGACCCCATTCATGCGTTGGCTTGAGGGCTTCATGGCCCGCAAGTTGGGGAGGGCTTAGACCATGTTTGACTGGCTATTCACGGATGATTGGTTCCCAAAATTTGACTGGCGCTGGGATTACGCATGGGAAATCCTGCCGCGCCTGATTGAGGCAACAGGCAACACTTTGATCGCCGCGGCTGCGGGCTATCTTATCGCGCTTGTGCTCGGCTTGGCTGTTGCCCTTGCGCAGCGGAGTCAGAGCAGGGTTCTGACCTTTTTCATACGCGAGTTCGTCGAATTTATCCGCTCAACCCCGCTTCTGCTTCAAATCTTCTTTATCTTTTACGTGGGTCCCCAATTTGGCATCACGCTTAGCCCGTGGGTGTCGGGTATGATCGCCATCGGTCTGCACTATTCCTGCTATCTATCCGAGGTCTACCGAGGAGGGATTGACAGTGTGCCAAAGGGTCAATGGGAAGCGGCGACCGCTTTGAACATGACCACCGCGCAGACCTACAAACGATTGATCATCCCGCAGGCGATCCCACCGGCCATTCCGGGCTTGGGCAATTACCTTGTCGGTATTTTCAAAGACACGCCCATGTTGTCGGTGATCGGCGTTGCCGAACTGATCCATACGGCAAACGCAATCGGCTCAGAAACATGGCGCTACCTGGAAGCATACACCATCGTTGGTGTTATTTTTCTTGCGCTCTCACTGCCTGCCGCAGGCCTTATCCGCGCATTCGAGGGATTCGTGCGCCGTAAACTAGGAATGTAAGAAATGGAAGATTTGTCAGGTTTCCCACTCGAAATCGTGGGAGAGAATAGACCGATGGTGAGCTTCAAGAAGGTGCGCAAAGCTTATGGGTCACTGGTAGTTCTGGATGACCTTGATCTGGACGTTGCAGCCGGTGAAATGGTGTCGGTTATTGGACCATCTGGGTCGGGCAAGACAACCGTCTTACGCATGCTGATGACGCTGGAAAAGATCAACGGCGGGGTCATCTATGTTGATGGCAAGCCGCTAACCCATATGGCGCAGGGTGATAAACTGGTGCCGGCAAGCGAGAAGCATTTGCGAACCCGGCGCAGCGACATCGGTATGTGCTTCCAGCACTTCAACTTATTCCCGCATATGACTGCGATCCAGAACTGCATGGAAGGGCCAGTCCAGGTCCTTGGCTTGTCCAGGGGTGAAGCGCGCGACCGTGGTGAGGAACTGTTGGAGCTAGTGGGCATGGCCGACAAGAAAGACCAGCACCCATCGCGGCTGTCTGGCGGTCAGCAGCAACGTGTCGCGATTGCGCGCGCTTTGGCGATGCGCCCAAAGGTGATGCTGTTTGACGAGGTGACTTCGGCGCTCGACCCTGAAGTTATCGGCGAAGTGACAAATGTCATTCGCAAACTGGTGTCAGAACATAATCTGACGATGTTGATGGTGACGCACCAGATGGGTTTTGCCCGCGACATTTCTGATCGTGTTTGTTTTTTTTACGGCGGCAAGATTGAAGAGCAAGGACCTCCGACCAAGTTGTTCGGAAACCCGAGACGCGAGCGCACACAACAATTCCTGAGCGCGGTGAAAGAAGCCGTCTGATCTTCTGTTGCCACTTTCGGAGGAAGTTCCAATGTTCAAATCTGGTGATGAGGTCACTTCAAAGGTCTGGAAGCCAGTTCTGGATAACGGTCGCCATGATCGCGCCCAGATTGGATTTATCCTGATGTCGACAGATCTTGCCAGTGAGCAGGACTTTTTCGACATGACACCGCCGGGTGTTGGCATTCACATCACCCGGCTGAAGACCGATGACTACACCACCCGTGAAACACTCGCGCAGCACATTGAACACATGGCCGACGCCGCATCACGGCTGCAGCCAGATATGAAGCCCGAGGTAATCAGCTATGGTTGCACAAGCGGGTCCATCGTCAATGGCGAACAGCCCGTTTTTGATGAAATCGTTCGAGGCGCGCCCTGGGCGCAGCCGATGTGTATTGTCACAGGTGTTGTTGATGCCTTGCGGGCTGTGGGCGCGCACAAACTAGTGGTTGGCACACCCTATCTGGACGAAATCAATACTGCCGAGGCAGAGTTCCTTGTTCAAAAAGGATTTGATATCGTTGATATTCAGGGCCTCAATCTGGAAACGGGGATTGAGTTTGGACAGGTCTCTCCTGCTTATTGGAAAGAATTTGCAATTCAGATTGATCAGCCTGATGCCGACGCGGTCTTTCTGTCCTGCGGTGGCATCCGCGCCCTGGAAGTGGCTGAAGAGATCGAGCAAATTATCGGCAAGCCCGTTATCACTTCCAATCAGGCCCAATTCTGGAGTTGCCTGCGGCGGGCGGGGATTCCTGACAAGCTATCTGGCTTTGGTCAGCTGTTCCAACACCCCGGCACAGAGCTTTTGCCCTAGTAGCCATCTGCCTTGTGCCCGAAGAACACTTTGGTGATGTCTTCGCTTACGTCCCAAGTCACTCTTTTGCCGTCATAAACGAACAAGGTGTCACCCGGGCCGAGGTCAATAGTTTTGCCAGTGTCGTGCTGAATGAGGCGGCATCGTCCGAACAAAACGGTCATCAGTTCATCCCCTTGTTCAGTGCATTCAAACGCTCCTTTGGTACAGCGCCAGATCCCATATCGGGTTGTATGCCCCGGACCGCCAGCATCAATGCGGCCATAGGTTTTTGGCGCACCATGGGTGATCGCATAGTCGCTTTCCGGGGCGTCGAATGGCCAGTATTCAAGTGACCCAACATCATCTCCGGGTTTGTATTTTGACATTTATGTGCCTCTGCGGGTCTGAATTTACTCGATCACGCGGCCTCATGGCCTTCCATAATCATGTTGAATATTGCCTGATCAGTCACGCCTTCCGACCCGATCAACAATACACGTGACGTCGATGCCAAACCAAGTTTTTCAGCAAGTGATGTATCCGCCATCGCAGCGATCAAGGCAGCCAGTCCCGCAACGGCGCTTTCCCCTGCTTCGATTGCCGTATCGTTGCCAAGCGGTTTGGCCAACAATCGTACTGTCGGGGCAACCAGCGCCTCGGGGATCGTCAGATAATCGGTAGCTTCCTCTGAAAGAATTTCCCACGCCAGACCCGATGGTTCGCCACAGGACAACCCGGCCATCAGTGTTTCCTCTGCAATTTCGACTTTAGTTGCCGCACCGGTCTTTGCGCTTTCAAACAAGCAAGCGGCGAGCTCAGGCTCAACAATGATAGGTCGAGGGGAGACTTCACCCCAATGCTGCCGCAGTGCCGCAATCACCCCAGCTGCCAGCCCACCAACACCGCCCTGCAAAAACACATGGGTCGGCGCCTGATCCAGCGCATCGCAGACTTCCTGAACCATGACGCCATAGCCGCACATCACGTCGCGCGGGGGAAACGAATAGCCAGGCCAGGAAGTGTCAGAGACTACGAACCAGCCGTTGTCTTCGGCTTCCGTCTTCGCAAGCAGGACCGACTCGTCATAGCCCCCTTCAATCCGAACCACCTCAGCCCCCAGATCGTGCATGGCAGCGGCGCGACCTTCGCTGACTTCAGCATGAACATAGATGCGGCAGGGCACGCCAAAGCGTTTGCAGCCCCAGGCAAGCGATCGTCCATGGTTGCCATCGGTCGCAGACACAAGCGTAATCGCCGCGCATTCGTCGGCGTATGCCCCGTGTCTGATATCGGCAAGGGACACATCCTTGCCCAAGCGCTTGGAAATCTCGCGCTGCAGAACCCTCAGAGCTGCATAGGACCCACCCAATGCCTTGAAGCTGCCAAGCCCAAAGCGTGGGCCTTCGTCTTTGTAAAGGATCTCACCGACGCCGATCTCGGCCGCGATCGCGGAAAGAGAGACCAGCGGGGTTGGTGCATAGCCATCCCATGCAGTAATTTCCCGGCTAGCGGTCGCGAAACTCTCAGCTGTAAGGACACGATGCGCGGCAATTCCATTGGTCAGCTTTGCGGCGACATGCCGAATGGGCGCTTTGGGAAGTAGAGTAGTCATCACATGGTCTTTCGTTTTGGCAGGCGGTCCTTCACAAGCTGCGCCCAAAGAGCAGCACCAATAGGAAGGAGTGCATCGTTGAAATCATAGTCCGCAGCGTGCAGCGGTTGGCTAAAAGGTGGCTTGGTGCCATTTCCAAGAAGCAGGAAACATCCTGGAACCGCCGCGCAGAAATGGGCGAAGTCTTCGGAAAAACTCATGGGCGGGCGATCGCCGATCACCTTGAGGCCAGCGTTTCTTGCGGTCTGAACCACGGCCTCGGTCGGCTCCTGAGAATTTATGGTTTCGATGAATTCCGTATTGAATGTCGTATCGGCGCGCGCACCGTGGGCGGCTGCAACGCCATCGGCGATTTGACGCATGAAGCATTCGACGTCTTTCCGGTCTTGTGGCAATCGGGTCCGAACGTCGCCTTTCAAAATCGCGGTACCCGGCAAGACGTTGCGTTGTCCGTCTGTCACGAACTCGGTCACAGACACGACGGCCCCGGTACTGGGCGCCAGTTTCCGCGAAACGATGGTTTGCAACGCCTGTACCATTTCGGCGCCAACCGTAATCGCATCGACACCGACCTGCGGCATGGAGGCATGCCCCCCCTGGCCTGTGATTTCGATTTCGAACAGGCTCTCACTCGCGCAGATTTGGCCTGTGCGGGTTGACACCTCGCCCAATGGCGCGCCGGGCAGGTTGTGAATGGCGTAGACTTCGTCCAATGGAAACTGTTCCAGGATGCCGTCATCAATCATCGCCCGTGCGCCCAGCCCATGTTCTTCGTTAGGCTGGAAGATAAAGACGACCTTACCGTCAAAATCGGGGTTTCTGGTCAATAGTTCAACAGCCCCCAAAAGCATCGTGATATGTCCGTCGTGGCCACAAGCATGCATCACACCGGCGTTTTGCGAAACATAGTCATGAGTGCTGATTTCCTGGATCGGAAGAGCATCCAAGTCGGCGCGCAGACCGATGGTGCGATTGCCGCGGCCAGATTGCAAAACGCCGATAACTCCGCTGCCTTCGTGCACTTCAACGCCGAGCGCGCGCAGGCAGCGGACGACCCTGGCCTTGGTGCGCACTTCGTCAAAGCCGACCTCAGGATCACGATGAAAGGACCGTCGCAGGTCAGTTAAACTGTTCTGAAAGGCACTCATCTTCGTCTCTTTTTGTTTCCGCGTAATACTAGGCTGTATGAGCGGAAGTTATTATCAAAAGATCGCTTTCCGGTGATGAAATTCTTCGCAGTTTTTCGATTTCGCAACGCTTTCCAGAAGCTGGCCTGCGGGTCCCTGTGATTCTGCCTTCGGCGTTTATTTGAGGCGGTCGGAAAGTGGTGTCGGACGGTACAAAACGAGGGGATGCCGCCGGAATAAACTGCAAAATCATACTATGCGTGCAAGCCTCGAATTCTGCGCGATCGCAATCAATTTCGTCACGCTCAGGCGACAAATTGCGCTTTTTTCTCTTGAATCACGGCTACCCTGACGAGGGCTATTCCAACAAGACAGGGGAAGACGAGATGATTCCAGGGCTGGAAACCACGATCACGCATCAAGAGAGCTATGATCGCAATGTTGAAAGCTTGCACAGCCTTGGGCTTGTACTGCCGCGGATATCCGATTTGGCTGATCCTCCTGGAAGACTTGCTGGAAAAATGGCTGAAATCACAAACGCGGATCCGGATTCACCAGATGCACGCAACCTCTTCCGTGTGCACTGGCATAATGGGGCAGACCGCCGCAGTCTGGTGTCGGTGCCAGAGCACATCGTCCTCCCAGACGCTCTGACAGGTGTGAAAGCGAAGATCGTTGTCGCCTTGGGCAATCGGTTCCCGATGATCAACACGCATAAAGTTCTGGCGGCGTATGGCTGCCTAATCCCGCGCTTGATGTCGGGCGCTTTTGACGCCACCCGGCACCGGGCTGTCTGGCCCTCGACCGGCAACTACTGCCGTGGAGGTGTTGCGATTGCCACCCTGCTGGGCTGCCGGTCGGTGGCCGTTCTACCTGAAGGGATGAGCCAGGAACGCTTTCATTGGCTAAACCGCTGGTTGGCCGACTCAAACGATATTTACCGCACGCCCGGAACAGAAAGTAACGTCAAGGAGATTTATGATGCATGCCACGAATTGGCAAAAGACGCTGAGAACCTGATCCTCAACCAATTTGGCGAATACGGGAACTATGTCATTCACCGTGCTGTGACGGGACCGGCTCTGCAGCGAATTTTCGATCACGTGAATGCAGATGGCACGAAGACCGCGCGTGCCTTTATCGCCGCGACCGGCTCCGCGGGAACGCTGGCGGCGGGGGACCATCTCAAGCAGGGCCTTGGCACCCAGACAGGTGTGATCGAGGCGCTGGAATGCCCAACGTTGCTGTACAACGGATACGGCGAGCACAACATTCAAGGCATCGGCGACAAGCATGTGCCCCTGATCCACAACGTGATGGGGTCTGACTTTGTTATCGGGGTGTCTGATTCCGCGTGTGACAACCTGAACCTTGTGTTCAATACCTCTGCAGGTCGCGCATATCTGTCTCAGCATCGCGGTCTGAATCAGCAGAGCATTGCGCAGCTAGGTGATCTTGGTTTGTCTGCCATCGCCAATATCATCGGGGCGATCAAATACGCCAGGTACAATGATCTTGGCGCGGACGATGTGGTACTGACCGTCGCAACCGATGGCGCGGACATGTATCACACCGAGATGGCTATGGCCGAGGATCGACATTTTGACGGTCGCTTTGGCGAAGTGCAGGCCGCAGAAGCATTTGGCCAACACATCCTGGGCACGGGGATAGATCACATGCAGGAACTGGGCCGCTTCGATCGCGAGCGTATCTTCAACCTTGCCTACTACACATGGGTTGAGCAGCAGGGCACGTCGCTGGAGGCTTTCGATCGCCGTCGCGATCACTCGTTCTGGGACGGCTTGATGGATCTCGTGCCTGTATGGGACGGTATGATTGACCGGTTCAATGGCGCGTAAGATTGCCATAGAGGACATGCCCCTGACGGCGGCGCATTGGGGCGTCTACCGGGCTGAGGTCGAGGACGACAAACTTTGCGCCCTCCACCCGTTTGAACGAGATCCCAATCCATCTCCAATCGCAAACGGCTACCTTGGCGTGTTGGATGACGCGTTGCGGATCGATGCGCCTATGGTGCGCAAAAGCTGGCTTGAAAACGGACCGGGCAGCGCGGCCCACAAGCGCGGCCATGAGGCGTTTGTTCAGGTTACGTGGGAAGAGGCTGAGACGCTCGTCGCTGACGAGTTGACCCGTGTCAGATCACGGTATAGCAATGAAGCGATCTATGGCGGCTCTTACGGGTGGTCCGGCGCAGGCCGGTTTCACCACGCGCAAAGCCAGCTCCACAGATTTCTCAATTGTATTGGTGGTTATACAAAGTCGGTGAACACTTATTCCTTGGCGGCTGGCGAAGTGATCCTGTCGCACTTTCTGGGCGATCCTTCGACGTTTATCCATAATCCGCCCAGTTGGCATTCCGTGGTTGAAAGTGGTGAGCTGCTGGTCGCGTTCGGGGGAATGCCCCTGCGCAACAGTCAGATTAGTTCTGGCGGAACCGGGGTGCATCGTGCACGTACCGCCCTGTCAGAGGCCAAAAACAATGGTGTCTCTTTCGTTAATATCTCGCCCATACGCAGTGATGTCGCCGCCGACCTGAACGCAGAATGGATCGCGGCGCGTCCCGGTAGTGATGTGGCCCTCATGCTGGCCATTGCCCATGAGTTGCTGAAGAACAATTGGCACAATCGGGCGTTTCTTGATCGTTACACGACGGGCTTTGAAACCTTTTCCCGCTATCTGACCGGACAATCGGACGGAATCGTCAAATCCGCAGCCTGGGCAGCTGAAATCGCGCAGGTCCCCGTTCGAACGATTAAGGATCTGGCGGCGCGTATGGCAAAGTCGCGCACTCTGATCTCGGTGAGCTGGTCATTGACCCGTCAGGAGAAAGGCGAGCAGCCGTTCTGGATGGCCACAACGCTGGCCGCCATGTTGGGGCAGATCGGATTGCCCGGCGCAGGCATCGCATTTGGGTACTGCGCGTCAAATTCCATCGGTATGGAAAGACGGACCGTTAAGTTCGCCTCGCTTGCTCAGGGTAGGAACCCTGTCAAGAGTTTCATTCCCGTAGCCCGCATCAGCGACATGTTGCTAGACCCCGGCGGCACATTCCGGTTCAACGGCCAGACGCACAGATATCCCGATATCAAGCTCGTTTACTGGGCGGGCGGAAACCCGTTTCATCATCACCAAGACCTGACAAAACTGGAACGGGCTTGGAAAAAGCCCGAGACGATCATTGCCCACGAGTGGTGCTGGAACGCACTGGCCAAACGATCTGATATCGTCCTGCCGTGCACGACGCAGCTGGAACGCCGAGACCTCATGCTGACACCCCGCGATCCCTACATCGTTGCGATGGAGGCCGTCGTCCCGCCCCATGCGCAATCACGCGACGATTATCTTATTCTGTCCCGCATCGCCCGCCGGTTAGGCGCTGAGCAAGCCTTTACTGAGGGTCGAAGCAGCGAAGAATGGCTGCGTTGGCTCTATGAAGAAAGCCAAGCAAAGGCAGCGACATTTGACATCACGCTGCCTGACTACGAGGATTTTACCGCCAAGGGATGGCACTATGTTGATCCGATCCAAACAGGCAGCGGCGCCTTGGCCGAGTACCGCAAATCCCCTGAGGCAGCACCTCTCAAAACGCCATCCCGGCGGATCGAGATTTGCAGTAAGAACATCATGGGAATGGGGCGCCCCGGCATTCTGCCGCATCCGGCCTGGTATCGACCAACCGAGTGGCTTGGAAATGCAGTTGGACCATATGACCTTCACCTGATTTCTGGGCAACCAGCGGATAAGCTTCACTCTCAGTTGGATCATGGACCCGAAAGCAGAGCAGCGAAGAAAATGGGTCGGACCCCTGTTAACCTCAATCCGTCGGATGCGAAGACGCTTGGAATTGTCGATGGTGATCTACTTCGGGTATTTAATGAGCGCGGTGCATGTTTGGCGAACGCGCGACTCGATGTGTCATTAATGCAAGGCTGTGTGGCGATAAGTACCGGAGCATGGCTTGATGTCGAACGGCAGGCAGATGGAACACTGATTTGCCGCAACGGCAACCCCAATACCCTTACCCGCGACCAAGGCACCTCAGAACTCGCGCAGGGGCCCACCGCGCACAGTTGCCTGGTTGGTATTGAAAAGTTCTTGGGCCGAACAGGACCACCCAAAGCCTATTTGCCGCCAGAAATTGAGCGGGGTAAGTCAGGAAAACACAAAAAAGCACCTTGATTTGAGTTTGCGCAGGTAAGCATCGGATCGGCAGGCTGACCAAACCATGCATCCCCGCTGAAAAGGGGGACGCGTTAGCTGCGTTGATCTCGGACAAACCCTGCACCCTCATCGCGGGTGCTGGTCATCTGGTCCAAGAAGACCGGCCAGAGGCGATAGTCACGGCAATTCTACACCAAGTTGGAACGAACAACCCTCGCTGACCTGCCGACCGGAAAAATGATGCACGAAGGAGTAAATTGATGATGCGCGACCCTGAATTATTCGAAATGGTGCAATGCCATATTGACGGCCTTTTCCATTGTGACACGGTGAAACTCAACAGAGCATTTCATCCGAACGCATCGCTTTTTGACGGTGAAAAAGGCGACATTTTCGCAGAGCCAAGTGATATCTTTAACCACGATATTGGAGGGCTTGAACCAACCTCTCCCGCAAACTTGGGGCAAGATCCTGACAACGAAATCTTGTTAGTTGATTGGTTGTCAAACGTGAGTGCAGTCATAAAAATACGTATCAGAGCGCGCAAGAACGTCTACCTTGATCATCTTGGCTTTGTGAAAGGTGCCGAAGGCTGGAGGATCGTATCCAAAATTTGGCACCTTGAGACGACAGTGAGTGAAATCTAACCCGGCACCGGACATACATAGCATTGTGCTGTGAGGCCGGCTCGTCCGCTCAGCCGACCTTGAAGCCACCTGGACCTGCTCAGTATCCAACTGAAACCGTCAGATGACCGGTCTGAGCCCCAAGTTCCAATTGCTGTGCTTTGCGCGAATGGCCGCAATTCAGACGGAGGTTGGCACAGCGATCAGCAGTTGATCCTCTTTGATGTTGCGAAGCTGATCCGTGAAGTCATCAACCGAAACAGACTTCCGCACCAGCTCAATCCCTTCATCCTCATCGTGGCCAGAATAAAAGTGAAGTAGTATGCCAGCCTGATGCACACCGTCGATTGCAATCACCTCGTGAATGACGTTCGTCCATAATTCAAAAGTGTCTGGTGCATTGAGTTGATGCTGTTGTTCAGCGCGGTCTTCTGCTTTCGTTCGATCGGCAATCCATCTGTCTATCTTCGTTGCCGACCAGCCTTTTTTCCTGAGCCTGGCAACATTTTTTGACCTTTGGCTGTTCTGTTTTTCTATAGAATTCAATCCTGGCGAGAGGACTGTACCACAGTCGCAATGTCCAACCGTTGTAAGGAAGTGGTGTTCGTCAGATTGTAACGCTTTGCGCAGCGAGGCGTTTTCTAATGGTCTCGCGCGTCGACCATGTCTGCGAAGCGCTACGTCGATCGCTTTAGTATCGCCACCCTTCACGACAATTGAAATGAAGAAACACATGCAGTCATCTTACTTAAGTTCTTCAGCACCCGAAAGGTCTCTCCCGGTCCGGAGATATGATCGCGCAAAGCAGACCTTGAAGCAGCCACTGCGAACTCACGCTTTGTCTGCGCTACTACTTTTTCCGGTTAGAAACAGTCAATTCGACCGAACTGCGCCGAGCGCTTTAAGAAGCCCAAGCTCCCACGCACGCGTTATGAGTTCGGGAGCTGACCCAGTATCGAGGCTGTGTATTCGCTGGATTCGAAATTTAAGCGCTCGTTCTCCAAATCCCTTCGAATATCACCAAGCAGGCGCATCCGACACTTTCCAGTCTCTCCTTTACGAGGAACCGCCAATTCCTTTGCAAGCTGAAGCAAGGGGGCCGCTAGTGGCGACAGGAGCATCCCGTAAGCTTTGTGGCTCTCTCTGAAGACCTGCAATACTATGTTGTCATAAGCCAACTGCGTACCGCAGCGGACGAGGTTGAAAGCGGTGTTGCGGACATTCTTATGATGGAGATTCCCATCATTGCTGTACACCCCCCCTTGAACTTCCTTGCGGAAAAATCTGGTTACCCCCGCCGGTCCCGTGTCTTGAAGCCCGCAACTTTTGATACCCCCCCTCAAGGTTTTAGCGCAGCAATACGATGGCGCTGCTTAACTGGTCTTAGCCGAGCTCTTTGCCATTCGTCGCCGTGACCCAGTCGAAGAATGCGAGGTAGCGAGCTGTGTCTTCGTCTTTCGGAAAGCGCGAAGGCAACAGGTAGTTCCCAGCTCTTCTCAGCAATTGCAGAAGCTCGACGTCGTCACCCGGCCAGTGGTTTTCGAACCAGAGCTTCCAACTCGCCAGAGCACCGCTCTCAAGATCGGATATCAGGTGGCATGACATCGACCGATCAACCACGCTGCTGTCTTTTATGTTCTTTCCTTGGTTCTTATAGGGGGTGACAGCTGTGTCACCCTTGAGCGACAGCAATGCCACCTCTCGGGGTGACAGGCTGTCACTCCTGTTGTCACCCTTTAAGTCGGGCAGGCAGATCTGGTGCGCCCGGTGCGCATTCCGAACTTTGACCCGGCGCAGGTACCCTGCATGTTCCAGCATCTTGATGTATCGCTGCACCGTTCTCTTGTCGACACCCAGGCACTTTGCCAGTGTCGCATTTTTCGGCCAACAGCGCCCGGTTTCCCTGTTCACAAAGGTATCCGACAGACAGCTGGCCATTTGCTTTGCACCACGCGTCAGGTTGGCATCTTCATTGACCAACCTTTTCCAGGTGAATCGCAGCTTGCCGAACGCAGCGGTGTTCTTAGGCTTTTCCATCTGCACCCACCTACACCCTGTTTTCTTCAATCCAGGCATGGATGTCCGCCAGCTTGTACCGGACCAGCCGACCAACGCGCACAAAACGAGGGCCTGTCACACTCCCTGCCCTGCTTTCAAGAAAGCGTTTGCTGATCCCAAACAGCTCTTCAACTTCCGCTCTCGACAGAAGTCTTTCATCATAAGGTTTCATGTAACTGCTCCAATAGCGATCCCATTGCCTGGAGCATCACACAACCCAGCTTAGGGCGCATTGGATTGGTTTGGATACTTTTGGAGCAGTTTGGACAGCTCTTCGTCTCCCGCCCATTTGCCTTCCTGTTTTAGCGCAGCAGCGATCCCCTTTCGCAGACGCTCGATCTTGGCAGAGCGACTATTTCCTTTGATATTTTCCCCATGACTATCCACCACCTTTTCAGCTGCATCCAAAGCGGAGGCCGCTGAACGGCAAAGAAAAAGTTCAACGCCGAACAGTACGAATTCCCGGTCAAATCGCGAAAAACCACGCGGATGTGAGCGCGATCGCAGGCGTTTGTCCGAGCGCGCAGCACCCATCTCATCTGCCAACTGCTCTGCACCGATAAACATCCAAATATCCTGCCCCGGATATGGATCAGAATGTGGGTAGTTTTCTAATCCAAGCTCACTTTCCGCTTTGTCGAAGCGGTGAAGATAGGTCGCCCTGTCGATTTCATAGTGACCACCAGTTCCAAACCCCGTGCCGGGCATCATCGGAACATATGCGCCCGCATCTGTCGGCATGAATCCAATCCAATGACCACGCGCGTGCCCGTCCTGCAAATGCCTCCAAAAGATCTGACGACATTCGTACTCTGCGCTCGCATAAGGCCGCAGGACCTGCGACAGATAGGCCTCGCTCAAAAACTCCCGATCTGGGATAGGCAGCCCCGGGCACAAATGCGTACCGCGAGGTGCTGGCCGTTTGCTTCCGGGTTCGGGAGGCGAGTCGTACCGGCTTTCGTGGCGGTAATCTATTTCGCGCCATTTGAGAAACAGGCGCTGAGTGTGCTCCTGGTGGAGCTTTGCTGCTGCCCCAACTTGGCCTTCAATCTCAGGGCGGCACAGTGAGGCAAGTCCGCTATGCCACTGCAAGCTCTGTTCACCCAGCGCTGACGCCAAACGCCCATTCGGACAGATCCTGCGAATGACGTCTTGAAAGATCGCAAGATCGATCTTCGGTTTACCCAACGCGCATGCTGCATAGTCCCGCAAGATCTTATCAAACGGGCCTCTTTCGCGGTGTGGTTTCCCGTCCAGGTCCGCTCGCAATGGTTTCATTGGGTCGATCTTTCTACCCTGTGACACGGAAGTGGCCTCCCATTGGCAATCAAATAGCTGTCCGCTCTCACCCGGTGCGTGCGCTCAGTTCGTCGCACACAGTATCCATTGCGGGTCTGAGGGCATCGAGAGACGGTTTCACGTAACGCTGTCCGGTGATCGAAAGTGGTGTGTGGTTGAGCAAACGGCC
>NZ_CANLDZ010000034.1:0-28000 GCF_947489545.1 uncultured Ruegeria sp.
TTTCACTCGTTGTGCACGGAACCAATGATGCACCTGTTCTGGCGATTGTATTGCCTCCTCAATCTTCCGCGGAAGATGAGGCCATGAGCTTTGTTTTGCCGACGAATGCATTCACGGATGTGGATGGGGATGCGCTGAGCTTGAGTGCAACAATGGTTGGGGGTGCGGCCCTGCCGGGCTGGCTGCTGTTTGATGCGGCTTCGGGAAGCTTCTCGGGCACACCGCCCCAGGACTATACCGGGCAAGTCAGTGTCAAAGTGACGGCCAGCGACGGGTCGCTTTCAGCCAGCGGCACCTTTGCGCTCGAGATTACCCCTGTCAACGACGCACCTGTCGCGGCTGATGATGTGGCTCAGAGTTCCACTCCGATCACGGAAGATGTTGTGACCCAGATTGCGACAGCCACCCTTCTGGCCAATGACAGCGATATCGACGGGGATGCGCTGACGGTGACATCTGTGTCTGCACTGAGTGCGCATGGAGCCACGCTGACGCTGAACACCGACGGGACCATCAGCTATGATCCCACCGGCGTAGATGACATTCGGGCCCTGGCAGAGGGCCAGACCCTGACGGATACATTCACCTACACCATTGATGACGGCAATGGTGGGGAGAGCACCGCAAGTGTTTCTGTTGTTGTGCACGGAACCAACGCTGCACCTGTTCTGGCCCTTGCATTGCCGCATCAGTCTTCAGCAGAAGATCAATCCGTGAGCTTTGTATTGCCGGCGAACGCATTCACGGATGTGGATGGTGATGCGCTGACCCTGAGCGCAACGCTTCTTAATGGTGCGGCCCTGCCGGGCTGGCTGCTGTTTGATGCGGCTTTGGGAAGCTTCTCGGGCACACCGCCCCAAGACTATACTGGGCAAGTCAGTGTCAAAGTGACGGCCAGCGACGGGTCGCTGTCAGAAAGCGGCACCTTTGCGCTTGATATTACCCCCGTCAACGATGCCCCTGCTGCGGCTGATGACTTTGTTATCCAAAGTCCTGCGCCGGTTACAGAAGATGTCGTCACCTCGATTGATACCGCCGCCCTTCTGGCCAATGACAGCGATGTCGACGGAGATGTGCCCACGGTAACAGCTGTTGATGCCACGAGTGCGCACGGTGCCGCCCTGACGCTGAACACCGATGGCACGATCAGCTACGATCCAGCCGGCGCAGTTGCTGCTCAGACCCTGGCAGAGGGTCAGACACTCATTGACACATTTACCTATACGACCAATGACGGCAACGGCGGTGAGGACACCGCAACCGTGTACGTCCTTGTGCGCGGAACCAACGATGCACCTGTCGTAGTCGATGATGTGGCTCAAACTGCCACTCCGGTCACAGAAGATGCTATCGCCCTGATTGATGCAGCCATGCTTCTCGCCAACGACAGCGATGTCGAGGGGGATGCGCTAGTGATGACATCTGTGTCTGACATGAGTGCGCATGGGGCCACGCTGACGCTGAACGCCAACGGAACGATCAGCTATGATCCAACCGGCGCAGATGCTGTTCAGGCCCTGGCAAATGGCCAGGCCCTGACGGATACATTCACCTATACGGTTGAGGACGGTAAAGGCGGGGAGAGCACCGCAACTGTTTCAATCGTGGTTTTTGGAACCAATGATGCACCTGTCGCAGCTGATGATGTTGCGCAAAGTTCCACTCCGATTACCGAAGATGGTGCGACCCTGATTGATACCGCCACGCTTCTTGCCAATGACAGCGATGTCGAGGGGGATGCGCTAACGGTGACAGCGGTTTCTGCACTGAGTGCGCATGATGCCGCGCTGACGCTGAACACTGACGGGACCATCAGCTATGATCCAACAGACGCAGACGCTGTTCAGGCCCTGGCAGAGGGCCAGACCCTGACGGATACATTCACCTACACAGTCAAGGACGGCAGTGGCGGGGAGAGCACCACAAGTGTTTCTGTTGTTGTGCACGGAACCAATGATGCGCCTGTTCTGGCGATTGTATTGCCTGATCAGGCTTCAACGGAAGATGAGGCTGTGAGCTTTGCCCTGCCGGCCAATGCATTCATGGATGTGGATGGTGATGCGCTGACCTTGAGTGCGACGCTGGTTGGGGGCACGGCCCTGCCGGGCTGGCTGCTGCTTGATGCGATTACAGGGAGTTTCTCGGGCACACCACCGCAGGACTTCCATGGAACAGTCAATGTGATGGTGACGGCCAGCGATGGCTCGCTTTCAGCAAGCAGTGCCTTCGCGCTTGAGATTACCCCTGTCAACGATGCGCCTGTTGCGTCCGATGATGACGTGACGCAAAACGGGACCATCATTACAGAAGATGTCGTCATCCTGATTGATGCCGGCACACTTCTTGGCAATGACAGCGATGTCGAGGGGGATGCACTGATGGTGACAGCGGTCTCGGCCACGAGCGCGCATGGCGCTGCGCTGACGCTGAACACCGGCACGATCAGTACGATCAGCTATGATCCCACCGGCGCAGACGCTGTTCAGGCCCTGGCAGAGGGCCAGACCCTGACGGATACATTCACCTACACGGTCAAGGACGGCAGTGGCGGGGAGAGCACCGCAACCGTTTCTGTTGTTGTGCACGGAACCAATGATGCGCCTGTTCTGGCGATTGTATTGCCTGATCAGGCTTCAACGGAAGATGAGGCTGTGAGCTTTGCCCTGCCGGCCAATGCATTCATGGATGTGGATGGTGATGCGCTGACCTTGAGTGCAACGCTGTCTGGGGGTGTGGCACTCCCGGACTGGCTGGTGTTTGATGCGGCTTCGGCGAGCTTCTCGGGCACACCGCCCCAGGACTTCAATGGTCCTTTGGCTGTCACGGTGACGGCCAGCGATGGGTCGCTTTCAGCGAGTGACACCTTTGCGCTTGATATTACCCCTGTCAACGATGCCCCTGCTGCGGCTGATGATATTGTTATCCAGAGTTCTACTCCGATCACAGAAGATGTTGTCACTTCGATTGATACAGCCACCCTGCTTGCCAATGACAGCGATATCGACGGGGATGCGCTGACGGTGACATCTGTGTCTGCAATGAGTGCGCATGGTGCCGCCCTGACGCTGAACGCCAACGGGACGATCAGCTATGATCCAGCCGGTGCAGATGATGTTCAGGCTTTGACAGTTGGGCAGACACTCATCGACACATTCACCTATACGGTCGAGGACGGCCATGGCGGGGAGAACACCGCAACCGTTTCGATCGTTGTGCACGGAACCAATGATGCACCTGTCGCAGCTGATGATGTGGCTCAGAGTTCCAATCCGATCACAGAAGATGTTGTGACCCTGATTGATGCAGCCACGCTTCTCGCCAACGACAGCGATGTCGAGGGGGATGCGCTGACGATGACAGCTGTTTCTGCGACAAGTGCACATGGGGCCGTCGTGACACTGAACACAAACGGCACGATCAGCTATGATCCTACCGGCGCAGATGCTGTTCAGGCTCTGACAGAGGGCGAGACCCTGACGGATACATTCACCTATACGGTCGAGGACGGTAAAGGCGGGGAGAGCACCGCAACTGTTTCAATCGTTGTACATGGAGCCAATGATGCGCCTGTTCTGGCCTTCGCATTGCCCAATCAGGCTTCCGCAGAAGATGAGGCCGTGAGCTTTGCACTGCCGGCCAATGCATTCATGGATGTGGACGGCGATGCGCTGACCTTAAGCGCGACGCTTACGGATGGTACGGCCCTCCCGGACTGGCTGGTGTTTGATGCGGCTTCGGGGAGTTTCTCTGGCACACCGCCCCAGGACTTCTACGGCACATTGAGTGTCACGGTTACGGCCAGTGACGGGTCACTTTCAGAAAGCGGCACCTTTGCGCTTGAGATTACAGCTGTCAACGACGCACCTGCCCTGGTTAATGATATTGTGGGTGACAATATCGTTGGCGTCAGTGAGTTTCTGGTCAACGAATTTACCAATAACGCTCAAACCTCCTCGAGCGTTACGACCCTCGCCAATGGTCATTTCGTCGTAACATGGCACTCTTGGGACTGGCGGCAAGGCGATCCATCTGGTTCTGCCATCAAGGCCCGTATTTTTGATGCGAATGGCGACGAGATCGTCAGCGAGTTCCGCGTCAATGAATTCACCGATGGCAATCAAGGGTTCCCAAGCGTCACGGCCCTCGCCAATGGCCATTTTGTCGTAACATGGCATTCTGAAGACGGGCAGCCAGTTACGTCTCCATCTAACATCGTTACGGATCCATCTGCCACCAAGGCGCGGATTTTCGATGCGAATGGCGCTGCGATCGTCAGTGAGTTCCGCGTCAATGAATCCACCAATGGCGATCTAGGATTCCCAAACGTCACAACCCTCTCCAACGGCCATTTTATCGTTACCTGGCAGTCTCTTGACGGGCAACAAGGTGATACTGATAGTCATGCTATCAAGGCCCGTATTTTCGATGCAGAGGGTGTTGAGACAGTCAGTGAGTTCCGCGTCAATGAATTCACCGATGGTGATCAAAGGGGCGCAAGCGTCACAGCCCTCTCCAACGGCCATTTTGTCGTAACATGGTATTCTGAAGACGGGCAGCAAGGCGATACGTCTCAAACTGCCATCAAGGCCCGTATTTTCGATGCGAACGGTGTCGAGATCGTCAGCGAGTTCTTGGTCAATGAGTTTACCAATGAGGATCAAACCAGCCCGAGTGTGACAGAACTCGCCAATGGCAATTTCGTTGTCACCTGGACGTCTGAGGACGGGCAGCAAGGCGATACGTCTCAAACTGCCATCAAGGCCCGGATTTTTGATGCGACTGGTGATGAGGTTGTCAGCGAGTTCCTGGTTAATGAGTTTACCAATAGCTGGCAAAGCAGCCCGAGTGTTGCAGAGCTTGCCAGTGGCCATTTTGTCGTCACCTGGCATTCTAATGATGGGCAGCATGGCGATACCGATTCACATGCCATCAAGGCCCGGATTTTTGATGCAAATGGAAATGAGATCGTCAGTGAATTCCTGGTCAATGAATTTACCGATGACACTCAATGGTCTCCAAGCGTCACAGCCCTCGCCAATGGTGACTTCGTCGTGACCTGGCAGGCTTGGGACGGGCTGCAGGGCGAAACGTCTCCAAATGAAGATATCAAGGCGCGTATTTTTGATGCGAACGGTGTTGCTCGAAATTCTGACATCATCACAGAAGATGTTGTGACCTTGATTGATACAGCCACCCTTCTTGCCAACGACAGCGATGTCGAGGAGAATGTGCTCGCGATGACAGCTGTTTCTGCCACGAGTGCGCATGGAGCCGTCCTGACGCTGAACACCGACGGGACGATCAGCTATGATCCAACCGGCGCAGACGCTGTTCAGGCTCTGGTAGTAGGCCAGACACTGACGGATACATTCACCTATACGGTCGAGGACGGCAATGGCGGGGAGAGCACCGCAACGGTTTCAGTTGTTGTGGACGGAAGAAACGAAACGATTTTTGGCACCGTTGGCAATGACACACTATACGGTGGCGAAGGCAATGACACACTATACGGCGGGGCTGGCAACGACACCCTTTATGGCGGCGGTGGCGATGACTATCTGTATGGCGGTACTGGGAGCGACGAATTTGTTTTTAACGACAGTTTTGGACACGACACGATAAGAGGCTTCCAAGATGGCAGTGACCTTATCAGAATTGATATTGCAGGTATCTCCTACTCTGATCTGGCCATCATATCGAGCGGTTCAGACACAGAAGTCTCTGTATCCGGGCACGGTACGATTACCTTAAGCAGCGTTGTTGTGCCAAACCTGACTGAAGACGACTTCCTCTTCGGGTAGGTTGGCTCCTCTCAAAGACAGACTTGGACACCTTCATATGGTGCATTGCGACGCCGATGGGAGCAGGAGCCACCCACCCCATCGGTCTGGTAGCGGTTGTGCCTAGCTTTTAAGTCCGGCATCTGGTGGATCGGATCCAGGCTGAATCTGTCTGGCTCTGATGTCAAGATTTTGCAGATGTATTCGTAGGGCGTGAGACCAGAGAGCCTCTTGTGGCAGCGAGCAAAGTTCTAAGCATCAAGGAAGTCGCCCAGATGTGTGCAAAGCTGGTCGTGGCTGTCATAGTGGTATCGTTTAATGGTCGCGTCCTTGATTATGCAGCTCATGCACTCAACCTGACCGTTGGTCCGCAGATGGTTTGGCTTGGTCAGCCGATGCTCAAAGACCTCCCACGCCGCCTTGCGATTATCCTTCTCCACCGGCTGCGCGATGGCGTCCGATCAATGGCTACAAAGAGAAAAGCTTGCCTTCTTCGGTTCTGACTTCGGCGATGTCGATATGAAAGTAACCAATGGGGTATCGTTCACAACTTCAAACCCTGGTGGACCGGACCAAATTCCATTGGATTGCAGACCGCCTTAATTTGGATTGATCCGAATTCATTCATTCGGTCTTTGCGGCTGGATTGAGGTGGTGAAGCCCCTGCCGCTGACCTCATGGCGAGCGCATCTTCATTGGACTGTGTTGGTGAAATGAAAATCTGGCCTGCGCGGGGCGGGCCATAGTTGGTGCCTATTTAAACATAGGATTTTGGAATTTCACAATGCGGCCGCCGCGTCCCAGTATTGGGTAGGAAACGAATGGCTCGCCACATCCGCAATAAATTCAGTCTGTTACTTGCGAGCCGCGTGGGTCCGGCGGGTCATCGGTATCAACAGCTCGCAGTCGCAACCGAGCGGTTACAATTTAACAGCTAAAGAATAGTAATCATCATGCGCCTGTTTAAGACGTTAGCCCTGACTACGATGGCCATTGTCACCTTGGCCACCTCCGTCTCTGCAAATATCTATGCAGGCCAACTCACCTCCTACTCAGATCAACAGGTCTTGAGCTACCTCGTCCGCGAACATGAGCTAGATCCATCAACCTTCGAGGATGCACACGAATACATCCTCATGAACCGGCCCGAGATTTTGGAGGAATACCTCCGTCAAACCTTAGACCGGGCGCCAGACACCCGTCGTTTTTCCCCTTCGGAGCTCAGCGTTAGGGAGACCTTCGGAGTTGGTTCGATCGCCCTCGGGATCGCCGCAGTTGGGGTCGCAGGTTCTTTCGCAGGCGGTGGTGGTGGAGACTCTGAGACAGGCTCCGGTCCAAACCCAGACCTTGGCACTCCAAATCCAGGTCCCGGCGCTCCAAACCTAGACCCCGATGTCCCGGCCGTTCCCGATGTCCCCGACGTTCCCGATGTTCCCGATGTCCCGGCCGTTCCCGATGTCCCGGCCGTTCCCGATGTCCCGGCCGTTCCCGATGTCCCCGGCCCTGACGATCCCGCCTACTACCGAACCCCGGAATTCAACCGAAACTATGCCTTGTCTCTGATTGGCGCCGATGAAAAATACGCTCAAGGCTGGCGAGGACAAGGCGTAAAGATTGCAGTCCTGGACACGGGCATTGATGTCGAAAGTCCAGAATTCGCCAACCTTCCAAACGTCGACAATAAAATCGACTTTGACAGCAGCCATTCCTACTTTGTCGGAGACCCAAACGATATTTCTGAACCTGACGGTCATGGCCGTAACGGTCATGGCACGCATGTTGCCAACATCGCGGCAGGCAGGAAAGACGGTCAAGGCCTGCACGGCGTTGCCTTTGAATCCGAGCTTGTCATCTTCAAGGGAATAAGAGCACGGGGCAACACCGACATCCGGCTCATGTCAACTACAGAGATGTGGGCTGATGCCATACACCGCTCCATCAACGCCGGGGCTGCCGTCATGAACAACAGCTGGGGTTACCTCGATGACAACGGTGTCAGCGTTCCAATCACCGATTTCAAAAGCGCGTCCGATCTCAGCGCATTTTTTGAACCCGCCCGCTTCCAAGCTTTGATTAAAGCCCTGAATGACGCCAAAGCGGCTGACTTGATGATCGTTTTTGGTGCAGGCAACGACGGCCTGCCCGACGTCTCAGTCAGTGCAGGTCTTCCAGTCGTTCTGGACGATTATCTCGGTCACTTCATCGCCGTAGTGGCGGTCCGTGAAGACAAGAGCCTATGGCACTCCTCCAATCACTGTGGCGTCGCAATGCACTTTTGCCTCGCTGCGCCAGGCGCAGGTGTCATTAACATCCCCGACGGCAACGGCTTCGCTCATTTGAACGGAACGTCCATGGCCGCCGCCTATGTCACTGGAGCCTATGCCGTATTGAAGAGCCAGTGGCCACACCTGACCGCCCCCGAAATCGCACAGATTTTGTTCGACTCAGCTGAAGATCTCGGTGACCCCGAGACCTTCGGGCATGGCCTTCTGAATCTGGCCAACGCCATGCATCCGATGGGTGAACTTGTTGTCTACCAGGGGAACTCCACCGAGAGCGAGGCGATCCCTCTCGCCAAAACGGGCATCGTCGCGAGCGGCGCCCTGGCGCCAGCCCTCAACCAGGCCCTCGCGGGACAGGTCTTGATGGTTGCAGATAAGTATGCGCGCGGATTTGAGCTTGCTGCCGGCGCCTTGGTCTCCGAACTCAAGGCGCCAAGACCTCGTCTCACGATCGCAAAGGAAGTAAAGGTCAGCGACACCCTGACAGTCATGCGTTCAAGTCACAGCACGGGTCTCCGTTTGGATGGAGATGTATCCTCCTATGAGGTAAACCTCGGAGAAACGGATCCAGACGCAGATCCATTTGGACAGCTTCTGACAGAAGACTACGCCATCGGACATGACTTCCAGCTGACAGACGCGCTTGCGTTTACGACTGACCATGCAATCGGATCATCCACGGCCTCCTTCTCAAGGACCAGCATAGGGCTTGAAGCAAAAGACAGGGATGGGTCAGGCTTTTCTGCCCAGTTCGGCCTTATGGAAGAAAGCGGCACAGTCCTTGGATCCCGCTTCATGGGAGCCGCAGGTCAAGACGGACGCAGCGCGACATCATTCCTGACGATATCGGGATCTGTTGCTTTTGGGCAAGACACGCTCCTGACAGTATCGGGCACGCAAAGCAGGACAGATTTCCGGCAAGAAGGTTTGATCACTGGCGGCGAAAACCTGGTGGGGCGTGCTGGCAAAGTCTCAATCAGCCAGCAGCATTTTCTCGGCAGTCCGGGTACGATGAGCTTGTCTGTTTCCAGTCCGCTCCAGATCTCCTCTGGTGAGATCTCAATCGACCTCCCGCAAGACAGGGTTGCAGCAGTGGCCGGTCAAGAAAGCACGGGCGTGACAAGAACCTTCCAAACCGTGGAGATTACATCTTCAGTGCGGCCGATAGATATAGGCCTGACTTATCAGATTGTTTCGGATGCTCCTGGACCGGACATTCTGTTTAACGCAGGATACCGCGCACGCGGCGGGGATCAAAATCCCTACATTGGATTTGTGTTCAGTCACAGGTTTTGAAGCGCAGTGAGCGAAGCCCGATCGCAGGGAACAATTCCGCCGCCGCCAAAGCCGAGCAAGTCTTCGGATGATCAACGACCTGTAAGTGGAGTGTGGCTCACGTGTTTAGCGTAATTCCAGGGTATTAGGTTACTGATGTTGGACTGTTTATGGCCGTTTGCGATGGCGGCCAGGGTTTCGGTGAGCCACGCACCGCTGACGATGAACCACCTGCTTGACAGATTACTCTTCGCGCATGGCATGGGCGATCTGATCCTGGATTGGTTTGATCAGATAGGACAGGATCGTGCGATCGCCCGTCTGGATCAGCGCTTCGACCGGCATGCCCGGCATCAGGATGTTGCCGTGTATCTTCTCCCGTTCTCCCTCCAGAAACCGGAGCCGCACGGTGAAGAAACTCATTCCGGTTCCCTCATCGAGGGTCGTTTCAGCAGAAATCGTGACGACCTGACCTTTCAATTCCGGTGTTGTGCGCTGGTTTAAACCAGGCAGGCGAATGGTCGCCTGCTGACCCGTGAAGATCTGATCGACATCTGTCGGGGCGACCTGCGTTTCGATAATAAGCGCGTCTTCTTTTGGAACGATCAACAGGACGGGTTCAGCCGGGCTGATGAAGCTGCCTTCTGTGTGCACGTTGAGTTGATGGATAAAGCCTGACCGTGGTGCCCGGATATCCATGCGAGAGAGCTGGTCGACAGAAGCCGCTTTCTGCTCTGCCAGGCGCGCAATCTCACTGCGCGTTTCCTGAAGGTGTTGAAGCGTCTCAGCAAGGTAGTCTTCTCGCAACTGCAGGATCTGAATACGTCTTTCGCTGATTTCCAGCTCGGTGCGGGCCGCTTCGGCCAGCAATGCCCCGTGCTCACTTCGCAGGCGGGTCTTGTCCCTGCGGACCGCCAGAACCCGGTTTGTGGCGACGTAACTCTTTTCCAGCAGTTTTTCGAGCCCGACAAGTTCCATATCAATCAAGTCGATCTCTTCTGCCTTGGCGTCCGCCTGAACCTCGAGATTGTTGATTTGGCTGTCGAGCTGATTGATTTGCTCATGGAGTTGATCCGTCCGCCCCACCAACCCTGCCAGTCGTGCAGCCCTAAGCTGGCGCTGTCCTGCGACAATACGAGATATCTCTGCATCAGAGGCACGGCTGGCGATACTCTCTGGAAAGACAATGTCTGTCGCGTTGTCCCGTTCAGCAATCAGGCGTGCTTCCGTCGCAACCAGTTCGTCAAGCTGCTGACTGACGACCGCAAGGTTCGCGCGGGTGACCGCATCGTCAAGACGCAGAAGAAGGTCACCCGCCTGAACCACATCGCCATTTTCCACAAGAATATCTGCAACAATGCCCCCTTCCTTGTGTTTGAGGGTTTTGACATTGGATTCGACAACAATGGCGCCGGGCGCGATGACCGCCCCGGAGATTTGCATCCATGCAAACCAGGTGATGAGGAACGCGAGAAGCGCGCAGAAGAACAGGCCAGCGCCCCACAGATGCCGCCTGATGCTGCGACGCAGTGTTTGGACAGTTTCACTCATGTCTTCGCTACACCGCCCGAACCGGTTTGGGGCTTTGCGTGAGAACCTGCTGCAGGACGTCTTCCTTTGGCCCGAAGGCCTGGGCGCGTCCCTCCTTCATGAACAAGACGGTATCCACGCCTGCCAGTGCGCTTGGCCTGTGGGCAATGACGATGACAATCGAACCGGTGTCCCGCAGGGCACCGATGGCCTTGGTAAGGGCGGTTTCGCCTTCAGAATCGAGATTGGAATTGGGTTCATCCAGGACGACCAGGAACGGGTTCCCATAAAGCGCGCGCGCCAGGGCGACGCGCTGCATCTGCCCGCCGGACAAGGTGATGCCACCCGGTCCAATCTCGGTGTCATAGCCATTCGGCAGTGACTTGATCAGCGCCTGCGCATCGGCAAGCTCTGCCGCTTGGATGATATCCTCCGGAGGAGCTTCCATCTGGAAGCGGGATATGTTCTGGGCCACGGTTCCGGCAAAGAGCTGGATATCCTGTGGCAAATAGCCAATAAACTCACCTTGCCGATCCGGCGCCCACTGGAAGAGATCCGCGCCATCCAGCCGGAGTGAGCCGCGCAGCACCGGATAGACACCAACCAGGGTCCGTGCCAGCGACGATTTACCAGCGCCCGAGGGGCCAATGACACCGAGCCCGTCCCCTGCCTCCAGCGCAAATCCGACATTCTGAAGCACCGGATGGCCTACCGGACCCGAAACGACATTTTCCAGGGCCAGAGTTTTGGACGGCAATGGCAATTCCATGCGCTCAGGGTCTTCCGGGCGACCTTCCACGACATCCCGAAGGCGCTTGAACCCCTGTCTGGCCGCCACAAATCCGCGCCACTGGCCGACCGCCATCTCAACCGGAGACAGCGCCCGCGACGTCATAATGGAAGCCGCGATCATCACGCCAGGCGTGATCTCCTGACCAATGGCCAGCCAGGCGCCTGTTGCCAACATGGCGGATTGCAGCATGAAGCGGAAGGATTTGGTGATCGTGCTAAAGAGGTTCGCCATGTCTGCGGCATGCCGCTGTTTTGTGAGAAAGGTTCCATTGAACGCCTCCCACTGCTCTTTCAGCGTTGCCGTCATACCCATGGCCCGAACGGCCTCGGCATTCCGCCTGCCCTGTTCAACAATGGCCGCGCGTTGAACGGCATGCCGGTTGGCTTCTGCCGACGGCTTGCGCGATACCAGTTCATTCAGGCCGATCAAAATACAAATGAAGACCGCGCCCCCAATGGCGACCAGTCCAAGGATCGGGTGAAAGACATAGATGATGGTCAAGTACACCGGCATCCAGGGAAGATCGAAGATCGCTGTCGGTCCGGGTCCAACGAGGAACTGGCGCACGGTTTCGAGATCGCGCACCGGGTCGAGTGTTTCCGCCTTGCGGCCGATCAGAACCGGCAGCGTGATCGAGCATTCATAGCTTGTCGCAGAAAGCTGTGCATCGAGATGCTGACCGACGCGCAGCAGGACACGCGAACGGATGCCCTCGAGGAGGCCATAGAACACATACATGCCACCCGCCAAACCAGCCAGCACGATCAGCGTCGGTACCGAACCGCTCGCCAGCACCCGGTCATACACCTGCAGCATGAACAGCGATCCGGTGAGCATCAGGAGATTGATCGGCAGGCTGAGCAGGCCAATGCCTGCGAGTGTAGAACGGAGTGCCTTCAGGCACTCCGCAACAAGCCCGTCCTGGGAGCGTGAATGCGACACCATGCGTCGTGTTCGTTACGCGTGAAACCGGAAATCGTCGGAGGACAGATCCGACACGACGACATTCTTCAGGACAATGCTGTTGTCAGTATCCAGCGTGATGGTTGTGTCGGTGCCGTCATCCGCCGCGCTGTTCAGGACGTCTGCATAGGAGGCCAGGTTGGTGACACCCCTGAATTCGATGACATCCTCCGTCCCAGCACCAGCCACGAAATCGGTTATGATATCCTCGCCAAAACCGGGATCAAAGACGAAGGTGTCGTCTCCCGATCCGCCGGTCAGGGTGTCGTTGCCATCACCGCCCGCGAGGGTGTCCATGCCCTCATGGCCAAAGAGAGCATCTTCACCGCTGCCACCCGTGAGACGATCGTCCCCCGTCTTGCCGAGAAGGGTCTCGTTGCTGCTGCTCGCAGACAGATTGAGCGTGTCGTCCCCGTCACCGCCGTCAAAGATTGTCCGGATGACCTTGTTGCCTTCCGCATCAAAGAGCTGAGAATAGATTTCAAAACCGTCAGGCGTATTAACCTGGCCATACGAATGCCAGCTGATCGCAAACCCGCCATCTTCCAGGCCGACGACATCGGGATACATCTGGTTGTGATAGATCCACTGCGTGTTCACCTGGAACTCGCCGCCGACTGTTGAGCCGTCAGCGGCGTATTTCTGACCATGAATACTGGCACCAGATCCATCCTGGCCATAAGATGTCCAGGTTGCTACAAATCCACCGTCTTGCAACCCGGACACCGAAACCCAGTACTGGTTATACTCCGTGGCGGTATTGATCTGGAATTCGCCACCTGCTGCTGAGCCATCGGCATTGTATTTTTGGCCATAGGCACCCCAGAATGCACCATCCTGATCAAAGGATTGCCAGGTGACGACAAATCCCCCGTCTTCCAGCGCCGTGATTGAAGGCTCGCCTTGTTCGCTTGCCGTGTGCGTGTTGATTTGGAACTCCGAGCCAAGGGGGGTTCCATCAGCGTTGAAACGCTGACCATAGATACCAAACAGGTCTCCATCCTGCAGCGCGGACTGCCAGCTGACGACAAAACTCCCATCCGTAAGCACGGTGACAGTTGGCCAGATCTGTTGCCCCGCAGTATGCGTGTTCACCTGGAACTCGGATCCCGATGGCGTGCCGTCCTGGCTAAAGCGCTGCGCAAAGATGCCCCCCTGATCACCATCCTGACCGTACGAATACCACACGGCAACAAACCCCCCGTCGTTCAGCGCAGCAACGTCAGGTAAGCTCTGATGTCCGTCAGTTTCGGTGTTGAGCTGAAACTCGTCTCCGACGGGCACGCCGCTTTCATCAAAGCGCTGGCCAAAAATGCCCTCGCCTGAACCATCCTGATCGGTCGACAGCCACACCACCACGAAACTGCCATCATTCAGACCGGCCGCAGAAGACAGCCACTGATCTCCGGAGGACGTCGCATTAATCACCAGTTCTTCGCCAATAGGCGTACCACTTTCGGAAAACACGCGGCCATGGACCTCATAGCCCGCAGCATCGGCCTGACTACTTGTCCAGGTGACCACATAGCCACCATTGACAAGCGCTGTGGAGCGGGCAAAGGCGCTTGTCGTGTCCGTACCGAGATTATCGCTGACCCGCTGCTCCGCTTCCAGTCTGATATTAAACTCCCCGCCATCATCCTCAAAGCGGAACGTGTAAGCACCGCCTACCCCCGCGCTTCCTCCGAGAGCGTGCAGTTCAATATAACCGTTGTCGGTTGACATCGTGTAGTAATCCATGGTGCCCGACAACGTTGCAACGGTCGATGTTGCGTCACGCACGACAGTCACATTGACGACCGGATCGTAAACATCCCCGACATCAAGGGCGAAGGTCTTACTGGTGGAAAGGTCACCCGAGTCCGTGGCTGTGACCGTTAGGACAACCTGAGTTTCGCTCTCATAATCCAGACTTTCACCGTCCTTCAGTTTCAAGGTGTTCCCCAGAACTTCGAAGCGGTCATCATCGACAGTATATGTAAACGTGTCGCCAACATCCGGATCGCTGACCGAGAGCATGCCAATCACGGCCCCGGCGTCGTGTTCCTGGACCTCTGAACCTGTCAGGGTGAGATCTTCCGGGGCATCATTGACCGGTGTGATCTCAAGCGCGAAGGTCTCGCTTGTTGCAAGTGAACCATCGCTCGCCGTCACCATGACATTCAATATGCCGTTGAAGTCCTGGGGCGGTGTGCCTGAGAAACTCTCCGCAACCGCATCAAACACCAGCCAGTCCGGCAGGGCCGAACCATCCGCAAGCGTCGCACTCAAGGTCAGCGCATCGCCATTCGGATCCTCAAATGCATTCACTGGCAGTGTAAAGCTCACGGCCTCGTCTTCTGCTGAAGAACGATCCTCCAATGCAAATGGCCCCTCAGGTGGATCATTGACTCCAATGACCTCAAGGGAGACGGTTGCCGTGCTTTGCCCGCCATTGCCGTCCTCGACGGTATAGGTGAAGGTATCCGTCAGGGTCTGGTCCCTCTCCAGGGCCCGAACAGTAGCTGCGCCGGTTGGATCGTAGCTGATGGTTCCATCGGTGTTCAGCGTCAGGATGGCCCCATATGTGCTCATGGCCGAAACCGCTGACACCGTGAGCGCGTCCCCGTCGACATCGCTGTCATTGGCCAGGAGGGTGGCGATATCAATCGAAGTGACAACATTTTCTTCGATCGGAGTGGGGCTTTGCGCAACATCATCGACTACGACAGGTGCATCATTGGTTCCGTGTACGACCACTGAAACCGTTGCGGTGTTTTGCCCGCCCTGGCCGTCCTCGACCGTGTAGGTGAAGGTGTCCATCAGGGTCTGGCCAACTGCCAGAGCCTGAATAGCGTCTGCGTTGGTTGGATCATAGCTGATGGTCCCGTTGGTGTTCAGTGTCAGGACTGCACCATGCCCACTCGTTGTGGAAACCGCTGTCATGGTCAGCGCATCTCCCTCGGCATCGCTGTCATTGGTCAGGAGGGTGGCGATATCAATCGAGATGACAGTATCTTCTGTGACCGGAGTGGGGCTTTGCGCAACATCATCGACTACGACAGGTGCGTCGTTGGCTCCGTGTACGACAACTGAAACCGTTGCGGTGCTTTGCCCGCCATTACCGTCCTCGACCGTATAGGTGAATGTATCCGTCAGGGTCTCGCCCTGTGCCAGGGCCTGGACAGCATCTGTGCCTCTTGGATCATAGCTGATGGTCCCATCGGTGTTGAGTGTTAGCGCAGCGCCGTGCGCACTCATGGCAGACACAGCCATCACCGTGAACGCATCCCCATCGACATCGCTGTCATTGGCCAGGAGGGTGGCGATATCAATCGAAGTGACAACATCTTCTGTGATCGGATTAGAACTTTGCGCAACATCATCAGTTGTGACAGGGGCATCGTTGACGGGTGTAATATCAAGCGCAAAGGTATCGCTTGCTCTGAGTGAGCCATCGCTGGCCGTCACCTTGACACTCAACATGCCGTTGAAGTCTTGAGGTGGTGTGCCCGAGAAACTCCCCGAAGCAGCATCAAACACCAACCAGTCCGGCAGGGCCGTGCCATTAGCCAGCGTCGCGCTCAAGGTCAGCGCATCGCTGTCCACGTCCGTGAATGCATTGGCTGGCAATGCAAAGCTCACAGCCTCATCTTCCGCAGAAGAGCGATCCTCCAATGCAATTGCCACAATGGGTGCATCGTTGGTTCCGTGCACAACCACTGAAACGGTTGCGACACTCACACCGCCATTGCCGTCCTCGACGGTATAGGTGAAGGTATCCGTCAGTGTCTCGCCCTCTGCCAGGGCCTGAATAGCCTCTGCGCCGGTTGGATCGTACCCGACCGTACTGATCGTCCCGCCGCCGGTGTTCAGTGTCAGGACAGCACCATGCGTACTTGTCGCGGAAACCGCTGTCATGGTCAGCGCATCTCCCTCGACATCGCTGTCATTGGCCAGGAGCGCGGCGATATCAATCAGAATGGCAACATCTTCTATGATCGGATTGGGGCTTTGAGAAACACTGTCGTCAGCCACGGCAGGTGCATCGTTGACCGGTGTAATATCAAGCGCAAAAGTGCCGCTTTCTGAAAGAGACCCGTCACTGGCCGTTACCGTGACACTCAGCATGCCATTGAAATCCTGCGGCGGTGTGCCTGAGAAACTCCCTGCAACCGCATCAAACACCAGCCAGTCCGGCAAGGCTGAACCGTCCGTCAGCGTCGCACTCAAGATCAGCGCATCACCATCCACGTCCGTGAATGCATTGGCTGGCAGTGCAAAGCTCACGGCTTCATCTTCTTCTGAAGACTGATCAGACAATGCAAGGGCCGCGACAGGCGCATCATTGACCGGTGTAATATCAAGCGCAAAAGTGCCGCTTTCTGAAAGAGACCCGTCACTGGCTGTCACTGTGACATTGACCATGCCATTGAAGTCCTGGGGTGGTGTGCCCGAGAAGCTCCCCGAAGCAGCATCAAACACCAGCCAGTCCGGCAGGGCTGCACCATCCGTCAGCGTTGCGCTCAAGGTCAGTGTATCACCATCCACATCCGTGAATGCATTGGCTGGCAGTGCAAAGCTCACGGCCGCGTCTTCTTCTGAAGACTGATCAGACAATGCCAGGGCCGCGACAGGCGCATCATTGACCGGTGTAATATCAAGCGCAAAAGTGCCGCTTTCTGAAAGAGACCCGTCACTGGCTGTCACCGTGACACTCAGCATGCCATTGAAATCCTGCGGCGGTGTGCCTGAGAAACTCCCTGCAACCGCATCAAACACCAGCCAGTCCGGCAGGGCCGCACCATCCGTCAGCGTCGCGCTCAAGGTCAGCGCATCGCCATCCACATCCGTGAATGTATTGGCTGGCAGCGCAATGCTCACGGCCGCGTCTTCCGCGGAAGAACGGTCCTCCAAGGCAATTGCCAGAACGGGCGCATCGTTGGTTCCGTGCACAATAATGAACACGGTTGCGGGGTTCTCCCCGCCATGGCCGTCACTGACGGTATAGGTGAATGTATCGGCCAGGGTCTGGCCCTCTGCCAGGGCTTGAACAGCGTCCGCGCCGGTGGGATCGTAGCTGATCGTCCCATCGGTGTTCAGTGTCAGGGCCGCGCCATGCGTGCTCATGGCAGACACTGCTATCACCGTGAGCGCATCCCCGTCGACATCGCTGTCATTGGCCAAAAGGGTGGCTGTATCAATCGAAGTGACAGCATCTTCGGTGACCGGCGTAGGGCTTTGCGCAACATCATCAACTGCGACAGGCGTATCATTGGTTCCGTGCACAATGATTGAAACATTTGCGGTGCTCTCCCCGCCATGGCCGTCCTCGATCGTATAGGTGAATGTATCCGTCAGGGTCTGACCAACTGCCAGAGCCTGAACAGCATCTGCGCCGGTGGGATCATAGCTGATCGTCCCATCGGTGTTCAGCGTCAGGGTGGCGCCATGCGCACTTGTGGGGGACACATCTGTCACCGCGAGCGCATCTCCCTCGACATCGCTGTCGTTGGCGAGAAGCGTGGCGATATCAATCGAAGTGACAGTATCTTCTGTGATCGGATTGGGGCTTTGAGCAACATCATCAGCCGCGACAGGGGCATCGTTGACCGGTGTGATATCAAGCGCAAAGGTGCCGCTTTCTGTGAGTGACCCGTCACTGGCCGTCACCGTGACACTCAGCATGCCGTTGAAGTCCTGGGGTGGTGTGCCCGAGAAGCTCCCCGAAGCCGCATCAAACACCAGCCAGCCCGGCAGCGCCGAACCATCCGTCAGCGTTGCAGTCAAGGTCAGTGCATCACCATCCACATCCGTGAATGTATTGGCTGGCAGTGCAAAGCTCACGGCTTCATCTTCCGCTGAAGACTGATCCACCAAGGCAATCGCCAGAACGGGTGCATCGTTGGTTCCGTGCACAACGACCAACACGGTTGCAGTGCTCTCCCCGCCATTACCGTCCTCGACCGTATAGGTGAATGTATCCGCCAGGGTCTCGCCCTCTGCCAGGGCCTGAACAGCATCTGCGCCGGTGGGATCGTAGCTGATTGTCCCGTCGGTGTTCAGTGTCAGGGCGGCCCCATGCGCACTTGTGGTAGAAACCGCTATCACCGCGAGCGCATCTCCCTCGACATCGCTGTCGTTGGCGAGAAGCGTGGCGATATCAATCGAAGTGACACCATCTTCCGTGATCGGAGCAGGACTTTGCGCAACATCATCCACTGCGACAGGGGCATCGTTGACCGGTGTGATATCAAGTACAAAGGCATCGCTGGCTGTGAGTGAGCCATCGCTGGCCGTCACCGTGACATTGATCATGCCATTGAAATCCTGGGGTGGTGTGCCGGAGAAGCTCCCCGCAACCGCATCAAACACCAACCAGTCCGGCAGCGCCGCTCCCCCAACCAGCGTTGCAGTCAAGGTCAGCGCATCGCCATCCACATCCGTGAACGCATTGGCTGGCAGTGCAAAGCTCACGGCTTCATCTTCCGCTGAAAACTGATCCTCCAATCGAAGTACCAGAATAGGTGCATCGTTGGTTCCGTGCACAACCACTGAAACGGTTGCGACACTCACACCGCCATGGCCATCCTCGACCGTGTAGGTGAATGTATCCATCAGGGTCTCGCCCTCTGCCAGGGCCTGAACAGCCTCTGCGCCGGTGGGATCGTAGCTGATCGTCCCGTCGGTGTTCAGTGTCAGGGTCGCGTCATGCGCACTCAAGGCAGACACAGCTGTCACCGTCAGCGCATCTCCCTCGACATCGCTATCATTGGCGAGAAGCGTGGCGATATCAATCGAGATGGCACCATCTTCCGTGACAGGCGTGGGGCTTTGCGCAACATCATCCACTGCGACAGGGGCATCGTTGACAGGTGTAACATCAAGCACAAAGGCACTACTTGCTGTGAGTGACCCGTCGCTGGCCGTCACCTTGACACTCAGCATGCCGTTGAAATCCTGCGGTGGTGTGCCCGAGAAGCTCCCCGCAACCGCATCAAACACCAACCAGCCCGGCAGGGCTGAACCATCCGTCAGCGTTGCGCTCAAGGTCAGTGCATCACCATCCACATCCGTGAATGCATTGGCTGGCAATGCAAAGCTCACGGCCGCGTCTTCTTCTGAAGACTGATCAGACAATGCAAGGGCCGCGACCGGCGCATCGTTGACGGGTGTAATATCAAGCGCAAAGGTGCCGCTTTCTGTGAGTGACCCGTCACTGGCCGTCACCGTGACACTCAGCATGCCGTTGAAGTCCTGGGGTGGTGTGCCCGAGAAGCTCCCCGAAGCCGCATCAAACACCAGCCAGCCCGGCAGCGCCGAACCATCCGTCAGCGTTGCAGTCAAGGTCAGTGCATCACCATCCACATCCATGAATGTATTGGCTGGCAGTGCAAAGCTCACGGCTTCATCTTCCGCTGAAGAGCGATCAGACAATGCGAGGGCCAGAACGGGTGCATCGTTGGTTCCGTGCACAACGATGAACACGGTTGCGGTATCCTCACCACCATTGCCGTCCTCGACCGTATAGGTGAATGTGTCAACAAGTGTCTGGCCCTCTGCCAGGGCCTGAACAGCGTCCGCGCCGGTGGGATCATAGCTGATCGTCCCGTCGGTGTTCAGCGTCAGGGTCGCGTCATGCGCACTCATGGCAGACACCGCTATCACCGTGAGCGCATCCCCCTCGACATCGCTGTCATTGGCCAAAAGAGTGGCGCTATCAATCAGTGTGACAGCATCTTCTGTGACCGGAGTGGTGCTTTGCGCAACATCATTAACTGCGACAGGGGCATCGTTGACCGGTGTGATATCAAGCACAAAGGCATCGCTGGCTGTGAGTGACCCGTCACTGGCCGTCACCGTGACATTGATCATGCCATGGAAGTCCTGCGGTGGTGTGCCCGAAAAGCTCCCCGTAACCGCATCAAACACCAACCAGTCCGGCAGCGCCGAACCATCCGTCAGCGTCGCACTCAAGGTCAGCTCATCGCCATCTACATCCGTGAATGCGTTGGCTGGCAGCGCAAAGCTCACGGCCTCGTCTTCCGCGGAAGAGCGATCCTCCAATGCAAGGGCCGCAACAGGGGCATCATTGGCTCCGTGTACGACAACTGAAACACTTGCAGTGCTCTCACCGCCATTGCCGTCACTGACGGTATAGGTGAAGGTGTCAACGAGTGTCTGTCCAACTGCCAGGGCCTGAACAGCGTCCGCGCCGGTGGGATCATAGCTGATCGTCCCGTCGGTGTTCAGCGTCAGGATGGCGTCATGTGCACTCGTGGCAGAAACCGCTATCACCGTGAGCGCATCCCCCTCGACATCGCTGTCATTGGCCAAAAGCGCGGCTGTATCAATCGAACTGACAACATCTTCCGTGATAATATTGGGGCTTTGCGCAACACCGTTTGCATCGAAAACGCGGGTTTGGATGGCAGAACCGGACGTATCACCTTGCTGCCCGTCATCGGACTGCCAGGCGATGACAAAATCGCCATTGGCGAGGGCTGTTACACTCGGATTGCCTTGATAGCCAACGGTAAATTCATTGACGCGGAATTCACCGACGATCTCAACGCCATTCGCATCAAAAATGCGGGCCTTGATCGCAGTTTGAGACGCATCACCTTGCAGCCCGTCATCAGACCACCAGGTGACGACGAAATGGCCATTGGCAAGCGCTGTCACACTCGAGGCGCCTTGAGCGTTATGGGTAAACTCATTGACCAGGAACTCGCTGACGATCTCACTTCCGTTCGCGTCAAAAATACGGGCCTTGATGGCCCAATCAGTATCACCTTGCTGCCCGTCATGAGACCGCCAGGTGACGACAAAATCGCCATTGGCGAGCGCTGTCACACTCGGGTTTCTTTGTTCGTTATTGGTAAACTCATTGACCTGGAATTCACTGGCGATCTCAACGCCATTCGCGTCAAAAATACGGGCCTTGATGGCAGTAAGATCAGTATCCCCTTGCTGCTGGTCAAGAGACTGCCAGGTGACGACAAAATGGCCATCAGCAAGTGCTGTCACGCTCGGGTTGCCTTGTTCGTCACTGGTAAAGCCATTGACCAGGAATTCACTGACGATCTCGTTACCATCCGCATCAAAGATGCGGGCCTTGATGGCAGTACCAGACGTATCCCCTTGCTGCCCGTCATGAGACTCCCAGGTGACGATGAAATTGCCATTGGTGAGTTCTGTAACGCTCGAGGCGCCTTGAGCGTTACTGGTAAATTCATTGACCTGGAACTCGCTGACGATCTCGTTACCATTCGTATCAAAGATGCGGGCCTTGATGGCAGTACCAGACGTATCCCCTTGCTGCCCGTCTTCAGACGTCCAGGTGACAACGAAATGGCCATTGGCGAAGGTGGTAACATTCGGGTCGTGTTGAGCGTTGTGGGTAAATTCATTGACTTGGAATTCACTAACAATCTCAACGCCGTTCGCGTCAAAAATACGGGCCTTGATCGCAGAGCCGGACGTATCGTCTTGCTGCTGGTCAAGAGACCGCCACGTGACAACAAAATGGCCGTTAGCGAGGGCAGTAATGCTCGGGGTGCTTTGAGTGTCATTGGTGAACTCGTTGACGCGGAATTCACTCGTGCCAACAATATCATGACCCGCGACAGGCGCATCATTGACCGGTGTAATATCAAGCGCAAAAGTGCCGCTTTCTGAAAGAGACCCGTCACTGGCTGTCACTGTGACATTGACCATGCCATTGAAGTCCTGGGGTGGTGTGCCCGAGAAGCTCCCAGAAGCCGCATCAAACACCAGCCAACCCGGCAGGGCTGCACCTCCAACCAGCGTCGCGCTCAAGGTCAGCGCATCACCATCCGGATCTGTGAACGCATTCGCCGGCAGTGCAAAGCTCACGGCCTCATCTTCCGCGGACGACTGATTGGACAATGCAAGTGCCAAAACAGGGGCATCGTTGGCTCCGTGTACGACAACTGAAACACTTGCGGTGCTCTCCCCGCCATTGCCGTCACCGACGGTATAGGTGAATGTGTCCGTCAGGGTTTGGCCCTCTGCCAAAGCCTGAACATCATCTGCGCCAGTTGGATCATAGCTGATGGTTCCATCGGTGTTCAGCGTCAGGATGGCGTCATGCGCGCTTGTGGCAGACACAGCTATCACCGTCAGCGTATCCCCCCCGTCGACATCGCTGTCATTGGACAAAAGCGTGGCTGTATCAATCAAACTGACGGCATCTTCCGTGACAATATTGGGACTTTGAGCAACACCATTCGCGTCAAAAACGCGGGCCTTAATGGCCCAACTAGACGTATCGCCTTGCTGCCCGCCATCGGACCCCCATGTGACGACAAAATGGCCATTGGCGAGGGCTGTCACACTCGGGTTGACTTGATCGAGATGGTTAAATTCATTGACCAGGAATTCACTGACGATCTCGTTACCATGCGCATCAAAGATGCGGGCCTTGATGGCCCAACCAGTATCGCCTTGCTGCTGGTCATAAGACTCCCAAGTGACGACGAAGCCGCCATTGGCGAGTGCTGTTACGCTCGAGTGCCATTGATTGTTATTGGTGAATTCATTGACCAGGAATTCACTGACGATCTCGTTACCATCCGCATCAAAGATGCGGGCCTTGATGGCAGAACCAGAAGCATCCCCTTGCTGCCGGTCATTAGACGTCCAGGTGAAGATAAAATTGCCATTGGCGAGCGCAGTAACGCTCGAGGCACTTTGATCGCTATCGGTAAATTCATTAACCTGAAACTCACCGACAATCTCGACACCATTCTCATTGAGAATACGGGCCTTGATGGCAGAAGCAGACGTATCCCCTTGCTGCCCGTCATCAGATGTCCAGGTAACGACGAAATCGCCATTGGTGAGGGTTGTTACACTCGAGCCGATTTGGCCGCCATTGGTAAACTCATTGACCAGAAATTCATTGACGACCTCAACACCGTTCGCGTCGAAAATACGGGCCTTGACAGCGGCACCAGACGTATCGCCCTGCTGCCCGTCATCAGATGTCCAGGTAACGACAAAATTCCCATTGGCGAGGGCTGCAACACTCGGAATCCATTGAAAGCCATCGGTGAATTCATTGACCAGGAATTCACTGACAATCTCAGCGCCATTCGTATCAAAAATACGAGCCTTGATGGCTTTGCCAGAGGTATCACCCTGCTGCTGGTCAAGAGACTCCCAAGTGACGACGAAATACCCATCGGCGAGGACCGTAACACTCGGGCGCGTTTGATTGTCATTGGTAAACTCATTGACCAGAAACTCGCTGACAATTTCAATGCCGTCCGCGTTCAAAATACGGGCTTTGATGGCCGAACCGGACGTATCGCCTTGCTGCCCGTCCTTAGACGTCCACGTGACGACAAAATGGCCATTGGCGAGGGCTGTAACACTCGGGTTACTTTGAGTTTCATTGGTGAATTCGTTGACACGGAATTCACTCGTGCCAACAATATCATCAAGCGCGACAGGGGCATCGTTGACAGGTGTAATATCAAGCGCAAAGGCATCGCTGGATGAAAGAGACCCATCGCTGGCCGTCACCGTGACATTCAATATGCCATTGAAGTCCTGCGGCGGTGTGCCCGAGAAACTCCCTGCAACCGGATCAAACACCAACCAGTCCGGCAGGGCTGCACCACCAAGCAGCGTCGCACTTAAGGTCAGTGCATCGCCATCCGGATCTGTGAACGCATTCGCTGGCAGTGCAAAGCTCACAGCTTCATCTTCTGCTGAAGACTTATTGGGCAATATAGCTGTCAAAACAGGTGCGTTGTTCAAAACGGTCATTTCTTTATCCAATTCAAGCTGGTGGGCTGCTGTGATTGCCCGCAAATGCGGCCACTCAATTCGACTCTCAACCAACAGTGGAACCAGATCGCTGAATTGGAAAATACCGGGATTCTATATTTAAATAGACATCAGCTATGGTGGCCCCCGCGCTGTCAGGCTTGCAATTTGCCAACACGGCCAACCAAACAGCCCCACAAGTACCATTGTAGAGCCGGAAATCTGCAATGGTCTTCTGGTCAAGGCGAGTTGCCCAGTCAGCCATATCAGTGCGACGTTCTGCCCGCCATCACGTTCCAACCAATGGCTGGAAGGGGATGCAATCTAGATAGCCCTAGAGGAAGAGCTTGAGCAGAACTGCTGGATGATACCCGGGGCGCACGCACTCGATCAAGCGCATGTCGGGTGAAACAAACCGTCGCCAGATCCAGTTCATCAACAAAAGGTCCATGACACGGACCAGATGATCCTAGCAGGTTCAGTGCTCCAACCGTTCCGGAAAGAGCGTGGTCTGCACCCTGTCGAGACCTTCGATGAAACCCAACATGCTTGCCTCCGCCTGCCCTTCGGAAAGGCTAACATGTCTGGGAGCTTTCACACAGCCTCGGCCCATTCCTGCCGTTCGCCTTAGACATCCGTCGCTGCGGTGCGGCCTGTCGAAGGAGACATTCGCTGCGACTGAAAAAAACTCAACGCAAGCGCTTTAGCCAGCGTTGTTTTGCCGGACCCACTTTTGCCAGACTACCGGCTCCCGGCGGGATGACCGTCAGGGCATTGGCCTCCAATCGGGCCTCAGGCATTGGGAGTTTGGTTCTTGCGGCCTCGGGCGGTGTCTGCTCCAGAAACCGGTTCAGAGAGGTCCAAGCCGTCCGCGCCCGCTCAATCATGCCCCACTGCCTGACCGCCTGCTCAACCAGCGCCAGTGCCCGGCCCAACAGGATTGATCCTGCGATCATTGCCCCCGGGGTCAGCTCATTGCGCAGCACCAGCCACGCCCCCAAGGCCAGCATGGCCGATTGCAGGAAAAGCCGCAGTGATTTGGTCAGGGCAGTAAAGCTGCCGGTCCAGTCACTGGCTGCAATCGTCTGACGCAACGCCTCCGTGCGCTGCCGCAACCAGCGCAGGGAGATATCGCCCTGCATGCCCTGCGCGCGCGCCACCTTGCGGTGGGTCAGCATCTGGTTCAGCAAGGCAATCAAGATCAGCAGGACCGCGCCACCCACTGACAACCATCCCAGCAGCGGATGGAACACAAAGATCGCCGCCAAAAACACCGGTGTCCAGGGAATGTCCATTACGGCCAACAACACCGGCGACGCACAGAGGAATTGAATGGATTCCAAATCGCGCAGGGCTGTGGCTGGCGCCGATCGCGCCTGTGGATGCAGCGACCGGCGCATAGTGGCGTCAAACACGCGCTCGTCCAGTTGCGACTGAAACCGCGCGCCAAACCGCGCCACAATACGCCCCCGCGCAAAATCCAGCATCGCCATCAGGCCGTAGAGCAGAGCGACCAGCAGGAACAAAGCCGTCAGAGTTTCGACGGCACGCGAGGACAGAACACGGTCATAGACCTGCAACATGAACAACGGTTCCGTCAGCATCAGCAGGTTGACAAAAACGCTGAAGAGCAATGCCAGTGCCAGGAAGGTCAAACCCTGATTGCGGGCCTCGCGTAGTTCATGTCGGGCGGGTTGAGAAATAAAGGATTGAGGCTTCATGAGTTAGGTGGCTCTAATTTTTGCGTAGGGGTTCAGTTTTTAGCCCGGTCGCATTTCCAAGAATTTTTGCCCCAGATACTGCTGATATGGGAACTCTTTGATAGAAATAGACAATTTTTCTTTGCGGCTGCCGCAGCGGAGCACCAAGTAGGATTTCTGGATGCACTATTTGTGCCTTTGGTAAGCACCTTGGGGTCAAGGTAGGTCTAAATTTGCTCAGAAAACGTTGATTCAATTCGTGCAGTTCGCCGCTCACAACAGCTCTTGACCCTGGTTGGCTGATAGCGCTGAAACGGGCCCCACAATACAAGCAAGGAAGCAAGCCAAAATCGTCGGCGGTAAAGGCCGAGACCGTTCGTCATTGGAGAGTGAGGCAGGCGGGGAACCTTCTTCCCAGTTTCTAAAGTCGGTCAATTTTGATCATGCCCATTTATTTATTCAGCGGACCAATGCACTACTCGTATTGATACCATTTCCTTCAGGACGCCGCTTACCTCACACGGTATTTTTGTAACGAGTACATTCAACGACCTTGCGCTGAAGTTCCAATTCCCAACTTCTATTTAATGATAGATTTTGACTATGCTTCGGAGGTGTTGAACCCAACGGGCCACCTTCAATTGAGTTCTGCGAGCAATCACCAAACGAAATCACATACTGTACTCATCTACTGGCTTGTGCCTGGCCAGGTCTTAAGTGAAGCCCCGTTTTTTTCGGGGCGCGGAGAATTGTGGAGATACCGAAGCGTAACCACGTGAGGCTTAAGTCAGCATCCTAAATGGTCAGCGAGGCGAATTCCTTTCTCCTTGGGATTGCCGTCTCAGGTAAGATCACACCCCCCTCCCCAACCGCACCAACACCAGAATCCAATCAATCCGGTTGGAACGATAGGAAAATTTATGGTGTTTCTGCAATCTGCACAGAAACTAAAACAAGACTTCACGCACATCACCATCAACTCCGGCCAGCGACCCGTTGCCCGCCAACACGCCCAAGTTCACGCTTTCCCTTTGGCTGAGCGGGTGTGTACGCTACTGCCATACCGTCTATCAACATGGCGACAATTGCCATCAACGAAAGCCAATTTGAGGGCAAACACAACACCACTGTAAGCAGGCAGAGCACGCAATACACAAATGTCTGGAAACTGAACTGTCAGAGACTGTGAACCTGTTGAGGTTTTCAAGTTCTACCAAAGAGCTTTTCAATATCGGCAAGTTTCAGTTCCACATAGGTTGGCCGCCCGTGGTTGCACTGGCCAGAATGAGGTGTTGCCTCCATTTCACGTAGCAAAGCGTTCATTTCTTCTGCGCGCATCCAACGCCCCGATCGAATAGATCCGTGGCAAGCGACACGACTGAGGATGGCATCAATCTTTGCTTGTACGATTTGGCTTTCACCTTGGTCTGAGAGCTCGTCCAAAACGTCGAGAAGTAGGGAGCGCGCATCGACTTCACCTAAAATAGCGGGCGTCTCTCGCACAGCGATGGCACTTCCCCCGAATTGTTCGATGGTCAAGCCCACACCACTAAGCTCCTCAGCCATTTCCATTAGTCGAGAGCAATCTTCATCCGAAAGCTCCACGATGTCCGGAATCAAAAGTACCTGGGCAGCGATGCCATCTTTCGCCATCTGTTGTTTAAGTTTCTCGTAGACCAGTCTTTCATGTGCCGCATGTTGGTCTACGATCACCATGCCATCAGATGTTTGCGCGATAATGTAGTTTTCATGCACCTGCCCGCGGGCAGCACCAAGCGGAAGGCTTTCTGTTGGCACTTCAGCTTCTTGGGTAGGCGCTGGGTCAGATGCGGGAGAACTCTCTTGAACGCTGAGCTCCGGAGTGTTTCCACTCAGCTCATTGGCAAAGTCTTCAAACGC
>NZ_CANLDZ010000035.1:0-27869 GCF_947489545.1 uncultured Ruegeria sp.
CGTCATAGCGAGTCCAGATGCTCCAGTGACGAAAAAACGACGACTAATTTTCATTGCTGACATCCTTACCTTCGTTAGGTGTAACCAACCATTTTGGATTCAAGGCAAAGTAAGTGGCCCATTGTGGTACGCCGAAGATGAAAATGTGGTGAATTTTGGACGTGTGAAGTGTCAATTCGGTTCTTAGCCAATTTGGTCGCGCGCGAAACGAATTGGGTTCGATTTCTTTCCGGGATATCAGAAAGGATCAGATGTTTTCTCTGGCTATGGAAACTTGCCACCTATCGAACCCGGAACTGTAACTGCGAACAGAACTCCGCCAGCCGTCCCAACAGCGTTGTTTTGGAACCTTATGAATGAGCAAAGCAAAGCCGATGTAGTAGACGCGGCTTGCTGCAAAATCTCTCGTAAAGGCAAGGCTTGTGGGGATAGTTGCATCAGCCGAAACTACATTTGCCGGAAGGGAGCAGGCTGTGCCTGCAATAGTTAAAAGTGTCTTCTCGCCAATACCAACGGCGGCTCCATCGGAAACGACCGGATATCAAACCACCTGAAGCACGTCCCGTCCGGGCTCCGCATGAAGTGGAACTCCCTGCATGGTGCAACGAACGGCAGCAATGCCCGCGCTGCTAACTTTCAGGAACGTTTCGGCGAACGGCGGCTTGCCGGATCGTTGATAAGATCCCCGTGATCCGAATGCCTTGTGTGGCTATGGCTGGACTGACTCTCTTCGCGTTAGTCCGCCTCCGTGAAGGCTGCTGTGATTGGAGATCGGGTCGAACTACCGGACCACATCGGATTTAGGTTGCGTAGTTGTGGGCCGCGGCGCGAGGGGCTGTATTTGCTCCACAAACGGCGGCGCGTGGTCGAGAACCCTGAGCGTAACGCGCGCCAGTTCGTGGTGGTCTCGTCGGCCTTCGCCCCAAACCGAGCCTTGCCGATTAAGGTCATCCCGTTGAGCAGCACCGAGAAGCTTTGTTCTGGTACGTCGGGATAGTGTTTCTTCCACTCGGAAAACGCAGTCGTCACAGCCGTCAGATCACGGCGTGAGATGGCTTTGCTAAACTTATGCGCGGCGTACCATTCTGTTTGGAAAGCGCGAGCTTTCAAGACCGCCAGCAACGATGTTACTCGCGCTGGAAACGCCCAGATCGCTATTGCAGTGAGCGCGCCCAGACTCAGCACAAGCCAAAACACTTTGGACAAGTGCCATGTTTTTGACTCGTCTCCACTGCCAGAAACTGCGCTGTGAATGGACACATCAATAGCGGGAACTGTCGCGGTTACCAGCTGCCCAGTCTCGATGTTGAACCAATCGAGCGACAATCCCGGCAATGCGGCGGTCCCTTCGTTTTGGGCAACATAAGCAGTTGTTTCGGTGCGCGTCCCTAGCATCTGACCGCGGTCCACTTTCTCGTCGATTTGGGGGTCCTTTGGATAGGCACGCAGGCTTTCTCCGTCAGATGTAGGAGTTAGGCGAGGGATCATAATTGGAGAGGTGCCGGTGATATTTGCTGTAATAGTCCTCGTCATGGCTCCGCCGACATCTAGGCTGGAATCTCCGTCAATCTGTTGTTGAAGTTCGAACCGCCTGGCGATGATCAGCGGATCCAGCCCAAATGCCCCTTCTGGGATGGTGGCGACGAAGGTCAGTTCAGGAAGAGATGCAGCGAATGTCACAGGCTCACTTGTGTTTGGGTTGACATAGGTTATCGTTACGTCGCCCGTCGGTAAAGTATAGCTGCCGCCCGTGAGCGGGTAGAGGCGATAGCTGCGGCGCACCCCCGACCAGGTTTCACCATCGATATTTTCGCTGATTGGCCCCGAGGAACGCTCGGGCTGGCGGACCAGAAGTGACGGAAGTTCGACAGCCGGAAAGACCGGCGGTTCCGGCATCCATGTCGGCACAAGTATCGAAATGCCCAGCATCAGCGGCTGACCGACGATTGTGCTGTCGCTTTCCAAATCGGCCGTAACGCGCGGGTCTTGTGCGGTGGCGATGCTGGCACCAATGCACAGGAACGATATCGCGATCAGAGTGCGGATCATGTGCCCTTCTCGCTATTGTCGTAGAGGAACCGACTGCGCAGGAAATCCCCCATCTCGGTGTCGATGCTGTCGATCCATTGGTCGGGAGACGGCGCCGTTGCCTCGTCCATAGGTGCATCGACTTGTGAGGTCACACCGCGTTGAGCTTCGTTGTCGAATGTCATGTCGTCTGCCCCGATGCCACTTTCTTCGCCAGTGTCGGATTGCTCGCGAGTCGTTTCGACCTGTTCGACAATGGCCCAGGCGATCTCGGCGTTTTTGGCCGCGGCGGGAAAGTCAGGCTGGCGATTTAGCGCGGTTTCAAATGCCCGCGCACCGGCGCGGTATTCACGGTTGCCGATCCGTGCAAGACCTTCGGAGAAGGCTGCCTCGGCACTGCTCAACCCGGCAAATACTTCTGCGGCCTCTTCGTACCGGCCGGCGCGCAACAATGTGTGAGCTTTCCACATCGGGGCAGAAAACAAGTCGGCGGCTCGTACGAACTCTTTGTTTCGAAAGGCAATCTGTCCTTGTTGATCAGGCGTCAGAAACCAGTCTTCCCATCCTTCAGCATGTGCACTGCCCGGCATCTGAAGCGTGGTGACAACAACGAGGGCGGCGCCCCAACGCATGGTCCAGCCCCGGCGGAACCACAGCAGCGCAATGAATGCCGCAGGCCACAAGAGCAACCAGCCGCGATCATCCCAATCAAGACGCTCATCGTTAAGCTGCGCGGCTTGTTGCACCGAGGTTAGTTGCCGTTCGATCTGCGTGATGTCACGGTTATCGGCGGTTAATTCAACAGCCGAAACGCCTGTGAGCCCCTTAATCTGGGCAGGGATTTTCCCGGAAGGCACAGCGACCAACATCGCCACCGGTGGTTGTTCGGGGTCGTCCTTCGTGAGCGCGGCAACCGTCGCCGGATCTAGATCATCCAGCACAAAGAGGATCGCGCCGGGCGTTTCTGCGACCTTCAGAATTTCGCGCGCCAATTCCAGTGCGGCAGCGGCATCATCCCCTTCAACCGGCATCACCTTGGGGTTCAACCCTTGCAATAGCGGGCGCAGTATATTTGGGTCTTCGGTTAGTGGTGCGACCCGATGCGCGGTGCCTGCATAGGCCACAAGCGCTGTGCGCCCGCCAGCCCGCGTGGCGATCAAGTCAAGGATTTTGAACCTTGCGCGATCCAGCCGAGAGGGCGCCAGATCGGTGTTCTCCATCGAAGGTGTCACCTTGAGCGCCACCACGAGTGGAGCGGTTTCCGCGATCAGCGGGTTGGGGATACGGCTCCATGAAGGACCAGCTGCCGAGAGTGCCAGCAGACTGAGACAGAGCATGACGCTGTCAACTGGTTGAATACGCCGCTGGGTGTTTGAACCGACCTGCAGCGCCGCCGCCAGATGCGGGGCGAAATGCCGGGCGTCATGTCTTTCCTTCCTGGGACGACGCCTTGCAATGTACCAAAGCAGCCCAATACAGGGCAAAAGCATCAACCAGACAGGGCGAAGGAAGTGGAAGGCATCAAGAAAATTGGTCAGGCCCGCCTCCAAGTCCGTGAAGCGAGCAGAGCAACAAGCGTTGCTATGCCAAGCAAGGCGGCGAGCAGACTGGCAACCCAAACGAGCGAAAAGGTCGGGCGATAACTGGCTTCTTCGACGATCCGCGGGGCCATGGCGTCGATCTGCCCATAGACTTGCGACAAAGCGGAGCTGTCATTGGCATAAAAGAATGCGCCACCGGTGCGGTCAGCGATATCCTCCAATGCTGTCAGATCTACCCGATCTTCGCCTGTCCCCTCAGGGTCGCCGACGCCGATGGTCTGAATGACAACGCCCTTGTCAGCGGCGATCTCGGCGGCGTTGACCGGAGAAACCCGGCTGTTGGTGTCTGCACCATCGCTTAGCAAGATGATCAGGCGGTTCTCGACATCGTTGCTGTCAAACATACGGATCGCCAGGCCGATGGCATCTCCGATAGCTGTGTTCGGCCCGGCCATACCCACTTGCGCCTGATCAAGGAATTCCTCCAAGCTTTGCAGATCTTCTGTGAAAGGGGCCTGCACAAAGGCCCGCGTACCAAAGACGATCAGGGCCATTCGATCACCGTCGCGCTCGGTGATAAAGGTCCCGAGTACATCGCGGACAGCGTCCAAACGCTGCACCCTTTGCCCACTTTCACCAATGAAATCCCGCTGGCCCATGGAGCCTGAGATGTCAACGGCAAGCACAACGTCGCGGGCGGATTTTTCGATTTCTATAGGATCGCCTAGCCGTTGAGGGTTTGCCAGACCGATCACGATCATTGTCCAGACCAATAGTGCAGTGATGATCTGAATTCTGCTCCGGTGCAGCACTGTCGCACCCGCCTGCGGTGTGGCACGCGCTGCCTCTGTCAGCTGTCGGAAAAAGGGGGTTCGGATTGCCGTGACCTCCTCGCGGTGCGGCGGTAGGAACTGCCACACCAGCCAGGGCAACGGCAGAAGGAGCAAGAGCCAGGGATACACCAAGGTGATCACTTCAGACCTCTTGCTTTGGCTGTTTGTGCGTCACGATCCAGTCGTGCGCCAAGCGGGTTAGCTCTGGAGATGCCGGGGCCGGGCGATAGGGGGCCTGCGGGACAATGCGTCCAGGGCCATTCGAGAACCGGTCATCTCCCATAGTCTGATCGAGAAAGTGCAGCCAATCCTTGCCGGTCAGTCCTGCAACCTCGCCGCGTGGAAATCCGCTCAATGCAGTGCGGCGGAGGATATCGGCGATACAAGCCGGATCATCCTCTGCTTTGGCCAGCGCGCCCAAGGCTGCACGGCGATAGGCGTTGGCTTGGCGGTGTTGTATGGCTCTTCTGATCAGCCATCCGACCAGCAGCGCAAGTGCCAGCCCAAGCCAGACCCACCCAACAGTTTGCGGCATCATCGAGATTGGCGCAGGTTCCGGCGCGGGCTCCAAGAGGTCGATCAGCTCGACAAGGTTGAGGCCTTGCAGATCCGGGTTCATGACACCCCCAACAGATGTGAGATTTGATCCAGCGCAGGGAACTGCGTCGACAGCGGCAGGAAGGGTTGTTGGTATTTCTGTGCCCAGCCGCGGATATGCGCCAGTCGATCCTGAGCAAAGGTTTCTATCTGTTTGTGAGTCTCGGCAGAAGAGGTGTCGATCTCGGCCTGCAGGGCGCCATCCGATATGGCAAGGTGTGCATTTGCCGGAATGCGCCCGGCCATCGGGTCGGCAATGTTGAACAGCAGCAGGTCGTTATGCCGGGCGAGCCTGCGGATCAGTGGCTCGGACGCGGCATCAACACCGTCGAAATCGGAGAAGATCAGTACCAGATAGTTTGTCTTGGCAATCCGGGCGGCGGAGCGCAGCATCTGGTTGAACAGGTCAGGCCGGGTGGCCTGACCCCGGGCTGACAACCGACCGTTGGCGTCGGCGATCGACGCCAGCATCCGGTGCACGGCCACGGCCGAGCGCACGGGCCGGTGTTCTGAGATGGCGTCGTCCGAGAACACCAACCCGCCGACGCGATCGCCCTGCGCCAATAGCAAATGCGCAGCGATGGCGGCGGCCTCGGCGGCAATGACTGATTTCATGTAAACTTGGCTACCAAAAAACATCGACATGCGTTGGTCTACCAGCAGCAGCGTAGGGCGGTCGCGTTCTTCGGTGTAGACCCGGACATGAGGCGTTCCAGTGCGCGCCGTTACTCTCCAATCCAGCGTGCGGATGTCATCGCCAGGCAGATAGGCGCGCAGTTCTTCGAAATTCAGCCCCCGACCGCGCAGTTTCGAAGCATGGCGGCCGTTCAGAACCGAATTCGCCGGTTGTCGAGGCAAGAAGGTCAGTCGCGACGCACGCCGTCTGAGTACGACCAACTGGTGCAGGTTGACATAGACACGGTGATCATGCCCGGGTTCTGCAATCGCTATCTTCTTCATCATTGGCATAGCATCCTTGGCCAAGGGCCTGCCGTCATGGCAGGGCAACCAGTTTGATGATCTCGTCGGTAACCTCATCTTGCGAAAGGCCAGCGCCCTGCGCCTCGTAGCTCAACGTTATGCGGTGGCGGAACACGTCATGGGCAATCGCCCGAGCGTCGAGCGGATCGACATAGTCGCGCCCGGCTAACCATGCATGAGCCCGGCTGCATTTGTCCAACGCGATTGAGGCGCGCGGGCTGGCACCGACCTCGATCCAGCTCGCCAATTCGTCGCTGAGGGCTGCGGGGGTTCGTGTGGCATAGACCAGATCGGCAAAGTAACGTTCCATTGCTTCCGCGACGTGAATGCCAGAAATCTCTGTGCGGGCATCAAAGACGGCCTGTTGCAAAATAGGGGCGGGCTTGGTTGCGTCGGATTTCTTTGGCTGACTGGCGAACCGTTCCTCATCCCTGACCAGGCGGATTACTTTGACCTCATCCTCGACCGGGGGATAGAGGATGTTCACATGCATCAGGAACCGGTCCATCTGTGCCTCAGGCAGGGGATAGGTGCCTTCCTGTTCAATGGGGTTCTGTGTGGCCATGACGATAAACAGGGGTTCCATCTTATGCGTCGTGCCTGACACAGTGACCTGGCGTTCCTCCATAGCCTCCAGCAGCGCAGCTTGCACTTTGGCCGGCGCGCGGTTGATCTCATCTGCCAGCACGATATTGGCAAAGATCGGTCCCGGCTCAAACCGGAATTCAGTGATACCGCCACCCTGAACGTAAACCTCTGTTCCAGTGACATCCGAAGGCAGCAGATCGGGCGTGAACTGGATACGGCTGAACTGCGCGTCTAGATTTTTTGCCATTGCCTTGACGGCTCGTGTCTTGGCAAGCCCCGGCAGCCCTTCGATCAGCAGGTTGCCATTCGCCAGCAAGCCGATCAGCAAGCGTTCGACCACCTCGGTCTGACCAATAATGGACTGACCCATACGGGTCTTGAGCTCGATGATCTGATCATATGCGGACATAGGATTACTCCGTCATTGCCCAAATTGTTTTTACACCTAGAGTGAGCAAGCGTGCATCTCTGTTCAATCCTCGCGGGAAAATGGCGCAGCATACTCCTGCGGTTACAATGTTGATTTCAATCAGCTTTGAAACGCATCCAAGTCGAGACCGGAGTCGCGCTTTGCTTGAGGCTCAGACTAAGTTGCGCTGACCCATAAATCAATTTTTAACACAACGACTCAAATTTCCGTGTAGGCTGAGCTCATTCTCAATTACTCCAAAAAAGGTTTGAAAACATGCTTGCTGCCTTTGAGCCTCGGCGCATTATACGCCCGCTAATGAAGCTAACTTGCGCGGTCTTTCTGGCCGTTCCCGCAATCGCACAGGAGCAAAAGCCTAATATTCTTGTGATCTGGGGTGACGATGTCGGGCAATCCAACATCTCGGCCTACACGATGGGTCTGATGGGATATCGCACGCCCAATATCGATCGAATCGCTGATGATGGCATGATCTTTACCGACTATTATGGCGAGCAATCCTGCACGGCTGGACGGTCTTCGTACATCATGGGGCAGTCGGTGTTTCGGACCGGTTTGTCCAAGGTAGGCCTGCCGGGCGCTGATCTAGGGATGCAAGACGAAGACCCGACAATCGCGGGGCTGCTCAAGGCCGAAGGCTATGTTACCGGTCAGTTCGGCAAGAACCATCTGGGCGACAAGGATGAGCATCTGCCGTCCAACCATGGTTTCGATGAGTTTTTTGGCAATCTCTACCATCTGAACGCCGAGGAAGAGCCAGAGAACGAAGACTATCCCAGCAATCAGGTTCTGGCCGATGGCCGCACCTTCCGCGAGGCCTATGGCCCACGTGGAGTGATCAAGTCCAAGGCCGATGGCACGATCGAAGATACTGGCCCGCTAACCAAAAAACGTATGGAAACAGTGGATGACGAAACCGTCGCCGCTGCCATCGACTTTATCAAACGCTCGCACGAGCAGGGCCAACCCTTCTATGTCTGGTGGAATGGCACACGGATGCACTTCCGCACCCATGTGGCTGATGACCGGCGCAACCCGGGCAACGACGAATATACCGACGGGATGTTGGAACATGACATGCATGTCGGCCAATTGCTGGACCTGCTGGACGAGTTGGGCATCGCCGACAACACCATCGTGCACTATTCGACTGACAATGGCCCGCATATGAACACCTGGCCGGATGCCGCAATGACTCCGTTCTGGGGTGAAAAGAACACCAACTGGGAAGGTGGCTGGCGGGTGCCCTCGATGGTGCGCTGGCCCGGCCTGATCGAGCCTGGCTCGGTCTCGAACGAGATCATGCACCATATGGACTGGTTGCCGACCTATCTGGCCGCTGCGGGCCGTGACAACATCAAGGAGGAGTTGATTCAGGGCGGCGTTCAGGCCATCGGACGTGAATACAAGGTGCATCTGGATGGTTATAACTTCCTGCCCTATTTCAAGGGCGAAGTGGAAGCGGGACCGCGTAATGAGATTTTCTATTTCTCGGATGACGGCGACCTGACGGCGCTGCGGTATGACGACTGGAAGCTGATTTTCCTTGAGCAGAAGGCTTGGGGCACCCTGCGCGCCTGGATGGAACCTTGGACGGAGCTGCGCATCCCGTTGATCATCAACCTGCGCCGCGACCCTTATGAGCGCGCCTACCGGACCTCGAACACATATTATGACTGGTTGCTTAACAGGGCCTATTTCCTGGTGCCAGCGCAGCAGTATGTGGGCAATTTCCTAGCAACATTTCAGGAATTCCCGCCGCGCCAGAAAGCTGCCAGCTTCAATCTGGAACAGGTGATGGAAAAGATGATCGCGCCCGTGGGCGACTGATCCTGATTGCGGAATCGATCCGGGCCGCCCGATTTGCGGCGGTCCGTCTTCTCTGACTCTGGGAAGGTGCTAGTTTATGCTCAGATGCTTATTAATCCTTTCGCTATCGCTCATCTCTTCCTTGGCATTCGCAGACCCTTTGCCGTCCTGGAATGAAACACACAGCAAGGCGCGGATCATCTCGTTTGTTGAAAGCGTCACTGATCCCTTGTCCCGTGACTATGTTACCCCGTCCGACCGCATCGCCGTCTTTGACAATGACGGCACGCTCTGGAGTGAGCAGCCGGTGTATTTCCAGCTGATCTATGCGATTGAAGCGTTTCAGAAGATGGCGCAGGGTGACCCCGGAATGGTTACGTCTGATGCGCTCAAGGCTGCTGCTGCAGGCGACTATAAGGCTCTGGCTGAGGCCGGGGAAGAGGCCGTGATCGAAGTTCTGGGGGCGACCCATAGTGGTCTGAGCGTAGACGATTTTCAGGCAAGTGTGAACGACTGGGTTGCCACCGCAACTCACCCCGTCACGGGTCTGCGGTATGACCAGATGACCTACCAGCCGATGGTGGAGTTGCTGCGTTATTTGCGTGACGAAGGGTTCAAGACATATATCGTCTCTGGCGGTGGGATTCATTTCATGCGCGTCTTTGCAGAGGCGGCCTATGGCATCCCCACCGAACAAGTCATTGGCACCTATACCGAAACCAGCTATGAGGTGATCGACAGCGTTCCTACCATCATCAAACAGCCCGCAATTGGTTTTGTCGACGATAAGGAAGGTAAGCCGATCAATATTGACCGGATCATCGGAAAACGGCCAATCATTGCTGGTGGAAACTCTGACGGCGATTATGCGATGATTGAATGGACCACGGCGGGAGAAGGCCCCCGGTTTGGTTTGATTGTCCATCACACGGATGGTGAGCGCGAGGTGGCCTATGCCTGTGACAGCCATATCGGTCGGCTGTGCGACGGGCTTGAAAACGGTCCGAATCTGGGCTGGCTCATTGTTGATATGGCCAAGGACTGGTCGCGCATCTACACTGGCGCGCAATAGCCCGGGGAAGGACCTCAATATAGTCTTTCGTTTATCAGTGCCCCTGATCAGATGTGCAGCCATCGCCGGAGTATCTTGTCTGTTTCCACCGGTCGCGTCATTGGCGCAAGAACCTGCATATGTCGGCTCATCGGCTTGCACCGAGTGCCATGTCGATGCCGCCTCTGCGTGGAGCGGCTCACACCACGCGCTTGCCTGGACAGAGCCGTCGCCGGACACAGTGATTGCTGATTTCGATGGAACATCCTTTCGCCACGATGGCATGAGTGTCCAGTTCAGCATCGATGGGGATCAATACCGAGCAGCCGTTACAGAAAAAGATGGGGTTACTACCGAGTACCCGGTGCATTCTGTTGTGGGCATCGCCCCCCTTCAGCAATACCTGTTCGAAACCGAACCAAGTCGGCTGCAGAGCTTTGACGTGGTCTGGGATGCGGAAAAGGAGCGCTGGTATCACCTCTATCCAGATCAGGATCTGCCCCCGGATGACGGATTGCATTGGACCGGCCCTTACAAAAACTGGAACGCCCGATGCGCGGAATGTCATGCCACCGGGTTTGAGAAGAACTATGACCCGAACACGCGTACTTACGTATCAACCCAAGCCGAAATCGGTGTTGGTTGCGAAGCCTGCCATGGTCCTGGCGCAGCCCATCTGAACTGGGCCGAAGGGCGCGAGTTTGTAAACGACAGCGGGCAGTTGAACGTGTTCGGACTGACTATGGAATTCAACGAGGGCGCCGAAGCGACGATCCAGCAATGCGCCACGTGCCATTCTCGTCGTGAGGCGTTCGGAGATGGCAATCCGCTGCCGGGAACGCCGTATCACGACAATTACAACCTCGCACTGCTGCGGCCTGGTCTTTATTATTCGGACGGCCAAATACTGGACGAGGTCTATGTCTACGGCTCTTTTTTGCAATCAAAAATGTATGCCAGCGGAGTAAGTTGTACCAATTGCCATGAGGCGCACTCTGCAACGCTCATCGCCGAGTCGAACGATGTGTGTACCCAGTGTCACTCGCCAGAAGTGCGGGAAGAGTTTCCTGGCTTAACACTCACGCTCTATGACGATCCGGCCCACCATTTTCATCCTATGGACTCGGAAGGCGCAGAGTGCAAAAGCTGCCATATGCCAGAGCAGATTTACATGGGCGTTGACGGGCGCCGAGATCACGGGTTTCGCATCCCACGGCCCGATCTCGCGTCTGAGACAGGGGCTCCGGATACCTGCACCGATTGCCATACGGATCGAACGCCCGAATGGGCCGCGCAGACCTTAGAGGCTTGGTATCCGCAAAGCGTAAAACGTGGTGCACATTTCGGGCAGGTATTGGAGACGGCGCGCGCCGATCCGGGCACGGCTAGTGATGATCTTGCCCAGTTGGTGCGCGACACTGCCCAGCCTGCAATCATACGTGCAACGGCTTTGTGGTTGTTGCAGCAGAATGCGGGACAGGAGGTGAGAGACTTAGCGGTTACGCAGTTGGATGATTCCGATCCGTTGGTGCGCGCCAGTGCAGTGGGTTTGCTGACCGATGCAGATCAAGACGAGATTTCCAAGATGCTGCCTTTGTTGGAGGATCCGTTCCGGACCGTCAGGACCGCAGCTGCGCGGGCAATGTTGTCTGCAAGGGGATCGCAATTGTACCGTCACGAACAAGGGCGTTTGCAACATGCATTGTCAGAATGGAGAAACTCGTTGATCAACCGCGCAGACTATCCAGAAACTCATCTGGTTCTTGGCGGGATAGCACTTAAAATGCGCAACATATCTGCCGCTCAAAAAGCTTTTGAAGAAGTGACGATCCTCGACCCGCAAAATGTTGACGCCTGGGTGATGCGGGTGCGTTTGGCGACCGCAACAGGCGGGTCGAATGCAGGAAGGCTGGTACTGGACCGTGCGCTTTCGGTTAATCCTGATGATCCTTCGCTTTCCGCGATCGCTTCGGATCTGCAATGACAGCCAAGGGGTGTATGAGTTCTCAGACTCGACACCGAAGGCAATGTTCGGATCACTTGAGACCTTAACTCGCGCATACTGAACTCTTGCTGGTTGTGAAGAAAACAACGCCACATATCATGTCCTATTTTCGGCTCGAACGTGGAGGCGCATGTTGTTTTGGCCTTCCAACGTGGAAGTTTGCGGCAACGACTGTCTACTCCATTGTTCTAGCGTCACCCAATCAACCAATAGCGCTGCACAAGCCAGTAACATGCTGCTTCGGCGAAGCAAGCACGATCATAACGGGGTCTGACGTAAGGACGGTCAGTCCGGCGGTGATTTGCTAAACTAAGAAGGGAACGCACCGCTGTAAGCAATCCATTGAAAGGAAAAAACCTGTCGCAAAGGAACGATAAGGTGTCATTTGTCATATCATTGTGTTAGTGGACCATAAGAGTGCAGATTTTCGAAGTCTTGCGAATGCACACATCATAACCATTTGAATATCATAGTAAAAGATGATCTTACGGAGCAATTGGAGCATAAGTTTGCAGATCTTACCTATAAACATGCAGAATGCGACGCGAGAAACTAAAAAAGCCCGCTGAGCGCGGGCGTTGGATCTTCGATGAGTTTCTGCGAACAGTCAGCTTTTTGACTTATTCCACAGATCCAAGATTTTGTTAGCGAGAAACAGTTCTTCGTAGTCGTCCACCGTGAAGGGCGAAAATCCAGGTGCGAGTTCAAGCCGCGTGGTGAAAGCTCCGCAGAACAATTCTGGGGACAGAGTCTTTGCTCCAACAGAGCCTGCATTGATCAGTACCGCGATCATGAGTTCAACTACCAGCCCCCAACTGAACCCGCATGCGAGTCCGAGGCGACGGTAAAAATCGACAGAGCTTAAATTGGCAAAGTCATACCCGGCTCTCTCAGCATAAGCATGGCATAGACTGTTCAGCTCATTCAGGTCGCCGACTTGGTGCACATCGATTTCTCGAAACGTGACAGGTCGGAGAAGATGCGCCAACTGTTCTTCTTCCTGAATGCGTTCGGCGAGTTCTCCAATGCCAGATAACAACAGCATGAACGGCCAATCTGGCTGTTTCAGCATGGATTTGAAACTGTCCAAGATCATAGCCCGAGCTTCAGGACCCTTCTTACTGAAGATGTGTTGGCATTCGTCGTAGTGGATCCCGACTACACCTTGGGCTTTGGCCTGAAACAGAACCTTGTCCCAATAGTCTCGCTGGCTCAACCGCCTTCGGCGTTCCATTTTGTAACTGAGGCCTGTGCGTAGAGTATGAATTCCCAAATCTCTCCAGGTAACATGACCATCAAGTGTTACGGACGTAAAATTGACTGGCCTGCCATCGGGCATCAATGTTGAACCATCATTGAGCTCAGCAAGCAGCTTGCGTGCCTCCGTTGATTTTCCGATCCGTGTGGGTCCGGTTAGCAATATGCCGCGTGCTTCAAATGGCTCTTCCAAAGATGCTTTGGCGTAATAGTCAGTCACCATCCACTCAAAAGCCTCGCGTAGGTGCTGTGATCGTGGAAACTTGTAATGAGCCAGCAGGAGATTTTTCTGCAAATCAACTTGCTGATGTTTTACGAAGCTCATGTCAGTTTTCCATTGGTGTCTGGTTTGTCCAACTCGGGTTCGGCTGACGAACTGGTTTTCGCAGCGGGTTTGAATCCATCTCCAGCTTGCGGATTACATGAATCGCTTGCGTACCAACTTGGTTCGCCATCATGCCTAATGTTGCAAAGCGCTCCAAAAAATCGACCACATCATGGGTCTGCAGAAGCGACATAGTTTTACGCGTTCGATGGTGCTTGACCCGATCGCTACTGAGAGTCCCCTCACGTAACAGAACGCTCATTGTTGACGAGTTAATACGAAGGAATCTTTGCACTTGTGTTGACGTAAAACCTGCAATCGGCTCGCCCTCAAGAAGATCAAGGATTTCTTCATAGTCAGCAAAGAAATCCCATAATTTGGGATGCTTCTCGCTATGTGTCAGGGATCTAATTTTTCCGGATATCGCGAGTTCGAGGACCCCTTCGAAATTCACCTTTGCTCGATTGCTCGCGACGTTCAGTGTGCAGAAGCCTGGAGGAATCGTTGGTCGGGGTCGCGCATGTTGCCGGAATTTTCCGAGAAACTCAGCTATGTCATTGGGGTGGTAAACGGGCGCCATCGTGTCAAACTTGGACCGGGGCTGGATTAATTTCGCATTCGTCAGACGAAAAATCACAGATGTCCCAATGCCAAGTGCTTTCGCGAGCGCCCGCCCAGATACGCATTGCGCAAACTCCTCAAAGATCGGGTCATAGCGATCAGTTTCAAAGGTTACCTGAGCGTTAGGTTTTGCGTGAGGTGCTACGACGACCCGAGCCAGACGGTTTGCGCGTGTAAGTTTGAGACCGTGCATATGGGCAGCCGATGCTAGGCTGTGAATTTTGCGCCTTGGACAAACCCGTGCAAGCAGGATTTCGCCCTTTCCATATGGATAGGTGTTGAAGGCAAAATCTGTGATTTCACCTACTACAGATGCATATCTGTCGTGTTGATAGTCGACCCGAGTAATCCATCGGGCGAAATGTCCAAAATCCGTGTAAAAGCCCGGCTTTAAGCAAGTAGATTTTTGCCTGATTTGTAGCAGTGCTGACTGCAGTGCCTTGCGACCTCGGGATAGGACATTGAAACCAGCCTCAGCTGCATTCGAAAGCTCTTCCACTGAAAGCCCATCGTGTCTGGCCGTTTGCCCGTAGACCAAAACGATCCCAAGTTTCTGAGCGACATCGATGACAACGCCGAGTTCGATTTGGTCGATCCACCTCCTGCCCAATTGGCCAGAAAGCCTATCTTGAATATATGCTTCAAAGTCGTTGCTAGCACCCGTCGTCACTTGAGACTGCGCGTTTTTTTCTATCTCTGACCAGTGATCTTGAAGTCGGAACTGAAAATCAAAATCGCATCGGGGCCTCACCGCATCAGGCAGCGCAACAATTGGCGCTTTGTGTTTTGGACAGGATCGGAAACTGGAGGCCAACCACTCCACTCGACCAATTGGGTGTCCGGATTCTCCGTCTTCGATAAGGCATCTCGGACAAACGCGGGTCACTAATTTGTTGAGAGACTTGAAAGAAATTAATTGGTTGGCGATCAGGAACTGACGTGTCTCGGTTAGCACCGGCGACGCATGGCGAAGCAGGGCAATCGGCACACCGGAAAGGGCAGAAATGTTTGCGAGATCAGCGTCTTTACCACCACAAATGCCTTTCCAATGCAGCCGGAAATCGTTGCATAGCTCGAGTGACGATGGTGCCCCGTTTTCAAGAGCAAGTATTGAAACATATGACATGATCGTCTCCCTTTCACCCAGTTTTGGTGTGATAGGGAGCCTTTGCTTGCCAGTGTTTTTTTGCTGTTCAATACAACGCTCCGAGACGTTGCTGCCGTGCTCGCCGACGGGCGTGAAGTTCTGTGAAAAGGATGTTGCCTGGGCCATCTGATATTCCATTGATGATGTCGCGAAGCACCCACAATCATTCGGTGGTTGAAGCGTGCGGTGGTATACACAGCTCCTTTGCAACAGCGGCTCTCAGCACTGGTTGCGTGAGGACGAGTGAACCCAACCGAAGGCAATTATTGCTGCGGGCAAGTCTTGACTTTTTCGCTGAAACACGGGATGACAGTTTTGACAAAGCGGCATCCAATGCTGTGAAAAAAGACCCTGCGAAAGTGCCAGCTTTCGTGGGGTTTTATTTTACTAGATCTACGTCATGACTGTTCCTCCTTGCTCGAATTGAATAGTCTTGGCGCTGCCAACGGGAAACGCTAGCTCGCGGCTCACTCCCAGACGCTTACTGATTTCCTCTTCGATAAAGCGGCTCCTGCGAACGCCCAACAACACATTCTGAACAGAACTTTGATGCCGCCCAATCTCCTCGCTGAATTTGCCAACTGACGAATTGGTTAGAGCTAAAAGCGCTCGAAAGTTGGCGACATAGGGATTTGGGTTCGACATTTCTCCAAAGCCTGTAAAAAATATTTGCTTACAGATTCGGCTTATCAGCCGCGATTCTATTGGGTCAAGAAGTGGGTTATGGTTCGATTTCACCCGACTTCTGAACTGAGAGAGAGCGGCACGTTGTTGGTTGTCGATATTCTGCATTGCTTGGGCAAAAAAGCTCTACACCCCTTCAATTCCAAAATGTAAAAAGTAGAAACTAACCTTAACTTTCAGCTTCTTAAGTGGTTTTCGCGCCGTAGTTTTAAAAATGATGAGAGATCAGTTGTTTAACATTGAACTGAAAGCTAATGGCCCTTTGGCCACCGGCATTTCGGTATTTTCTCCACCAAGATCGGGTCACACTAGTTATCCCACCGACCGCGGCCTTCATTGGGGATGAAATTCGCGGCCTAGACACAGAAGAACCTTCGCCAGACGGATAAGCGGTTTTTTGCCAGGTGCATTCGGGGTACGCTGAAAAATAGCCGCCGGGTTACATTTCAACGCTGTCGATAGCACTGGAACTGCATAACCATTTACTAAAATGATCTCGCAATCCCCTTTTAGAGCTTCATGTCATTTGAACTAGAGAACCTCTTTGGGTTGGGTGGGAATTTGCCTGATACTATTGGAGGATATCGTTTTTTCGTGACTGCAGAACACACCAGCGGGAGTGATTTTTGAGATACAGGCGTGTTGCAGTTTGGTCACATGATGATCGAGCTGGGCTCAAACCTTTTGATTAAGACGTCAACCCCAACTAATTGAAGGTCTCCAATTGGTCCGTTGGACCCAAATCGTAACCCCAAACAGGAAAGGGACATACATGCATATTCGTCATTTCGCCCTTTCGGGGCCGATCAACACCTAAGCTGAAATCAGATCAGGTTTGATCCAGTTCGTCGGCTCGTCGCTGGCGCATCTACATACGTTTATTGGGTACTATCACATGGGCAATTCTGTCTTGGATGGTCGCGCGTCAGCTGTGTCCAGCTACGGCGTCATCACGAAATTCTATACATCTGCGGCCTGGATCGAAGGGCGGGCTGAAGCGCAACTCGAAGAAATCGCCGGCTGGACCGGCGTGCAAAAGATCGCGGCGTTTCCTGATCTGCATCCGGGCAAATATGGGCCGGTTGGCTGTGCGGTTCTGGCGGACCGGATTTTTCCGCAGTTGATCGGCAACGACATCGGATGTGGCATGTCTCTGTTCCAGCTTGACCTGCCTGTGCGAAAGCTGAAGCTAGAGAAAGCGCTGCGCCGGATGCGTGATCTTGGCGAACCTGCATCTGAAGATCAGCGCTGGCGACTGGAGGATGCTGGCCTGCCGACCGATCTGTTTGCCACATCGCTCGGTACGGTTGGTGGTGGCAATCATTTCTGCGAGGTGCAGACCTTGGCCGGGGCAGATGACGGCACCCGCCTCGATGCATCGCACCTGCATCTGCTGGTACATTCCGGCTCGCGCGGATTTGGCAATGCGGTTCTTGGCTCCGTACCGGATGGTGCTTTCGCGGGCCTTGATCCCGAGAATGACATCGCATTGGCTTACCGGCATGATCATGACCGGGCCGTTCGTTGGGCTAGTCTGAACCGCCAGACCATTGCAGAACGGGCAGCAGAGGCGCTGCGGGCGGACCTGGCATCGATTTCGGACGCCCCGCATAACTTGCTTGCGCGACATGGTGATGGCTGGCTGCACCGCAAAGGTGCGGCAGTCGCCGAGCAAGAATTTGTTCCGCTTGCCGGGTCGCGGGCAAGTGCAAGCTACTTGATGGCTCCGACCGGTCATGACGACGCACTAGGCAGCCTAGCTCATGGAGCGGGGCGACGCTACGACCGATCCTCGATGCATGGTCGAGTACGGGCCAAGAAATCCGACATTGAGGCCATGCAGCGCACATCCCTTGGCGGACGTATTCTGTGCGAAGATCGCGACCTTCTGATTGAAGAGGCGCCCTTGGCGTACAAATCCGCCAAGTCTGTTGCCGAAGATCTGGAACGCACAGGTGCTGCACATTGCATTGCGGAGTTCCATCCGCTCCTGACCTTCAAGAAAACGCGTGACGGGAGGCGGTCATGACTGCATCCCGACATATCTCTCTCTTGGTCACCAGTGGCAGCGGTCCTGCCGAATGCCAGCAAGCCGTAGCAAGCGTACTGGATGTTATGCGTACCGAGGCCGAGCTCCTCGCCGTGGACTTCGACACCAATGGAGTGCGTACAAAGCATGGCTATAAATCCGCTGTAGTTCTGATCAGCGGCGCCGATGCAGAGGTCTTCGCCAAAAACTGGTGCGGTACGATCCAGTGGCGGGCGCAAAGCAATCTGCGTCCGACGCATAAACGGGCCAACTGGTTCATTGGGGTGTTCGATCTGCCTGCACCGGTGCAAACACCTGAACGCGTTCATGCGCTCGATGTTTCGTTCGGAACCTTCCGCGCCGGCGGACCTGGCGGGCAGCACCAGAACACGACCGATAGCGCGGTGCGGGCAACGCACAGGCCAACGGGGCTTTCGGCGGTGGCGCGCGAAGAGCGTTCGCAGCATCGCAACAAATCACTGGCATTGGAACGCCTGCAGCATCTGATGGCCGCCCAAGCCGCAGCGGATGAAGCCGCACGAAAGGCGAGCTGCAACGAGCTGCACCACGCGCTTGAACGCGGCAATCCGGTCCGGTGCTTCAAGGGCCGCGATTTTCGCGAAGTGAAGGGGGGCTAAGATGGGCGCATTCGATCAATTCCTGACCAGCGCCCTGACCAGCGATTTTTTCACGGGCGGCTTGGCGCTCGGGGCATTCGGCGTCGCGGCAGCCTTTCTGCGCGTCGCGTTCATGGCCATGTACCGCGCGGTTGTTCGGCGTGTCTGGGCCAGCCTGACGCTCGACAATCGGAGCGCAGCCTATCGTCATTTCTGTATCTGGATGGAGCAGAACGACATTCTTTCGCGCTCCCGGCATGTGCGTATGACGGATGGCAAATGGGCCCGAGGCACCAAGGGCTATGCGCCTGCTCCGGGTCGACACTGGTTTTTCTGGCGTGGAAAGCTCTGCCGACTGGAACGCGATATCAATGAAAAGTCAAAGGTCGGAACCGCTCACAATCAGCGGCCCATGGAGGTGCTGAATGTCACCGTCCTGTTCGGGAAGGTCGAGACGATACTGGGGTGGATCGCTGAGGGACGTACGCTTTCCCAAACCAGGGACCGCATCGGCCCTGGCCTTCATATTCTGAAGGGGGATTGGTGGGATCATGTCGGCGATGTCCCGCGCCGTTCCATCAACACGGTGCTGGTGGATGACGACCGTATAGAGAAGGTGCTGGAGGACATGTGTTGGTTCTATGAAGCCAGCGACTGGTACGCGGAACGTGGTGTTCCCTGGCGGCGGGGGTATCTGTTTTACGGCCCTCCGGGCACAGGCAAGTCGAGCCTCATTCGCGCGCTGGCGTCAGACCTGTCATTGGATATCGCGTCGCTGGATATCGGGCGCGTCACGCTGACGGATGATGACCTCCGCGAAGCGATGATGTGTGCCCCCAAGGGGTCTCTGATCGCAATCGAGGATGTGGACGCCGTGTTTACGCAGCGCGAAGGTGGCGAGAAACGCTCGGGCGTCAGCTTCTCAGGCTTGCTCAATGCCATTGATGGGGTGGCTGCTCAGGAGGGGCGTGCGTTGGTCATGACGACCAATCACAAGGAAAAGCTGGACCCGGCCTTGATCCGTCCGGGCCGTGCCGATGTGCATACCGAGCTTGGATTGGTGGGTGCAGCAACAGCCCGCCGTCTGTTTGAGCGCTTTTTCCCCGGTGAACGCGACTTGGCAGAGACATTCGAACAGCGGTTAAGAGATCAAAAACACAGCCCTGCCCAGATTCAGGGTTGGCTTTTGGCCAACAGCGCCGACCCAAAGGCGGCTGCGCATGCGTCGGGGCTAGAAGGTCGCATACAAGACATAGCCGCCGAATGAGTAAGCATGGGCGTCCGGATAAAGGGGGGCGGGAAGCTGACATTCGCCGCACCCGCCCAATCAACGCTGAGAACGAACAAAAGCAGCCCTTCGATCAGTTTATTTAAGTTGACCGCTTGATTTATGATCTCGCCGAATTCGGTCTGATGGGTTTCCAGTGCCGATCTGCCAATGGTTGCTATGGATTCAACGCGGCTATCCAAATCTATCATCTGATGATTTATGAATGTTCCAAATTCATAATTCGGTTTGCCACGTACAGCTTGTTCGAGCTGCGCGACCATCGTTGTAGGGTCAAATTCGTAAGTATCCTTGTCGGAATGAGGGTCGCAAAGATAATGGTCACAGAATTCCGTTGGGAGCTTCAACATTCTCTCGTTGGGCCTAACATGTTGGTTAAATCGGCATGCTGTCTTGGCCCCCTGTCGCACAGCTTGAACTGACCTATTCCCCTGAAGTGTCCTAGAACCGAAGTTAACCTGTTCTCCAAATGAGGAGACGAATGCCACGTCGATCCCCATTCAGGCACCATCGCTTTCCGTGTGACATCCGGGAAAGAACTGACTAGCCCAGCATATCCGGGCTAGTCTCGTTGTCTTCTAAGGGTTCTGCGAAGTTGCGCGCAGGGCGGTCAGCAGGCCAGTCAGATTGTCTGCTATACCAGTCTGGCCGATCTTTTCGCTGGCCCCAGCGGTTGCTGTTGTGTCCAGGCTGTAAATCTGCATGACACCCTGGTTCGCGGCAGCCTGACTCAGCGTGTTCTGCTGCTGCGCCGCAGAGACCGAGTTTTCAAACAAGATGCCGGTTGAATGTGCCATCGCCTGATATACTGTGCCTAGCGCCATGGCCGGGGCTTCACCAAGAACTTTCACATTTGACTGCGTTACTGCATCCGTGATCTGGTTATTCACGTAAGTTGGATATGTCATTGAGATCTCCTTGCAAATTCTGATTTTCCACTAATGGTCGGATGGAAAAAGAAGTTCAGGGTGTCCGACCGCGCCACGAACCTGCACCGGTTATCAGGGGTTGCTAAAGGCGTTCAGGACAGTCATCAGGCCGCTCAGATTGTCGGCGGTGCCGACCTGTCCAATCTTTTCGCTGGCTCCGGCGGTTGCTGTTGTGTCCAGGCTGTAAATCTGCATGACACCCTGATTGGCTGCGGCTTGCGTCAACGTGTTTTGCTGTTGTTGCGCGGCCACCGCGTTCTCAAAGAGGATGCCGGTTGAATGTGCCATGGACTGATAGACACTGCCGAGCGACATTGCTGGAGCGTCCGCAACAACCTGAACATTTGTCTGTGTCACAGCATCTGTGATCTGGGCGTTTACCGTTGTCATTGAAATCTCCTTTTTGGTTTAGGGTCATATGGTTAGACGCATCACAGGCAGAACTGTGAACAAACGCGACTATTTTCCGATCTTCTTTGCGACGGCCTGTTCGATGGCGGCCGAGACGTCCTTTTGGATGTCGTCCCGCATCGCTTTGATAAACTTCTCCAGCTTTTCGGCCTGGCGGTGGGCGATCTTTTCAATATGTCCTTCGGCAACTTCTGCGGCGTCGCGCAGTTGTGAAGCGACTTTTGCCTCTACCTCTACGACGATCACCTTTGTCAGTTCTTCCAAGAAGCCGTCCAGGTTGCGCCGTGATTGCCGCTGGGCCGAAGGTTGAGCTGTGCGAGATGACGAGAATTCCAGCTCAGCGGCTTGTTTGACGGCCTCGAGCATTTCCTGAGTCAGATGCGCTTCTTGCTCAGGGGGAAGAGGGCCGCCCCCTGTTCGGGTGTTTTCGATCTGCCGTGCCGCACGTAGGGAATTGGTGATCGCCGCCTGCGCATCGCGCTGACCCTGGGCGATGACCGCTTCGGCCTGCGCAAGCATCCCGCCGGGCGGAGGCTGGGACAAAGTGGGGGTTTGAGGCTGCGGGCCCAGATGTGCGGTCCGCGCCCAGTCCAGCAATTGCTGGCGCTCGTCGTCCCGCAGCTCTCGGCCCAGCCAGACGCGACCGATTTCCAGCACCTTTGCGGCGTTTTCATCCCAAGGGTTCATTTCTTGCGCCCCTTGGTTGGGCGTTTGCGCTTTACGTCTTTTTCTTCGACGTCGATCTTGATGGTGCGCAACACCTCATCATCGGGATCTTCCACCTCGATATCGGCTTCAAAGACCTCTTGTTCGATCAGTTTTGTGGCTTTGATCATGGCATGGCGCGCGACGCTCAACTCGCATGCGAGGTCCGAGAACTCGGGCGGTATGTCATCGCCGGGGATACTTAACGTTTGCGCCCAGTCGGCAAGAACCTGGCCCAGAATTTGTTCAATATCACTGCGGATTCTGTGAATTTCTTGGTCCATAGCATTCTCCTTTTAGGGCTGATTGACGTTTAGGCGGGCACAGCATCGATGGCGCCGTAAAGCGGATCGATGAACAGCTGAGTCGCATTGACGTAGTTCGTGACGCCACCCAGCGCGGCCTCTTTGATGTTCATCCCACCGGAAATGGCTTTGACAACACTGGTCTTGATCCGGTCAGGGGCTATGGGTGGGTTGAAATTGCTCAGAATGACCTGTTGTGGTCCGCCCGCCAATACGCTGCGCGACAGGCGTTCAAGCGTTATTGCGGGGCCGGGGCCCGGGTTCATCAGGCCGGTGACGATCGCGTTGTAAAAGCCGGCTCCGAAAATTGCGGAATTGTTGTTGTTGTTGGCAATCGCGCCGCCGCTGATGTCAAAGGCGGCGACCACCCCGAACTCATGACTTTCGCTGGGCGCATTCGGCATCTGATACACGTCTTGCAGGGATATCAGCGTATAGGCTGTTTCGGCCTCTGGCCCGGCCGGTGGCGCAAGCGCGATATTCCGCGCTAGCTGCCAGGCGGTGTAATCTGCATTGATCTCCGCAAGGTCAGCATTGGTCAGCATCGGCGAATAGATCCGGCTGATCTTCGGGTTGTCGGGCAAAGATGCGGGGGGGATCAGGTTGATGGCCATCATCGTTTCGGGCAGCGAATGGTGCATCTGGATGACCATCCCGGCAAAGGCGCAAAAGGCGCGCCCGTCATTCGCCAATGTAACGACTTTGGGCTTTGCCGCATCTGCGGTGCCCAGTTTTTTGCTGTCGCAGGTCATTAGGATTGCCAGCGCGCCAAGCGCGTCGGTCGTCGACCCCGAGATATCGCCGACCTCATAATACCCAAACAGGCGGTCGATCGCGCCCAGCACATCTTCGGGTGGCAGATACCAGTGCGCGGCACCTACATCCGGCCATTGCTCCAGAATGTCCCTGCGCCGAACCCGGATGCGATTGGTGGTTTTGTTGAACGCGGCAGGATTCTGTAAGGTCTCCAGCCACTGGCTCAGCGCTTTTCCGGCGTCACCGGTTGTGTGTTTGTAAGCCTCAAACAGATCCGCGAAGAATCGAAGGAAATCGCCAATGGCGAGTGGGTTCTCAAGCGTGTCGCCACGGTAGATACGCAGCCGGGCAAGACCGCGCATCTGTTCCAGCACCGGTTTGCTGCCACCACGCCCATCATTGTCCCATCCAGCCCATAGCGAGCTGTCGTTGGCAAACTTGTACTCTCCGAAGTTATTCACGTCGTTGGCGTCCACTTGTGCAACAACGTTTGCGGCCTCGGTGCAGATGTCCTGCATGGTTTTGCCGACAGTGAAAAGTGACCCGCTCTGTTTGAAAGTCGTGTCCAGAATGCGGCCCAGATAGACGCTGTCGATCTGACGGATGGCGGCGCGGGTTGCGCCGAAATCGGTGCCGACGCGCCATTGGGAAAGGTTGTTTTTGGCTGGAAAAGACATGCAGTTATTCTCCTGTTGTCAAAACTTTACGGTGCCTTCTTGCCCGAGAGACTGCTGTTGATTTTTGAGATGCCAAAGCTGGCGGCCTCTGCCTCCATCGCCCCTCCGGCGGCGGCAACGGCCATGGCGCCGGCCAGCAGGATTTCGGTTTCGGCCAGAACCAGACCATCCAGTGCGGCCTCGCCTTCGTTGCCGTCGGCCACATCCTGAGCCAGCTTCTTCACGATCACCGACTGCGCTGCCATGACCACCTTGGTCATGCTGTCGAAATACTGGGCCGACGCCTGCGCTGCCAAACCTGCGGCCTGTCCGATCATCTGATCCGTTGGGGTAGTGATCATTGCGGGCGCATACCCAGCGGTTTCCGCGTTCGAGAACTGCACCGATTGCGTCGCCGTGTCGTTCAGGGAAGGCGTTCCAACGGGGGGCGACGTCGGACCGCCCCCAACAGCAGGCGCACCCTCTTTCGGCGTGGATGCAAGATTGACCGAGGCTTGCGCAAATTGCAGATCACGGTAACGGGACAGGGGTGATTTATGAGATGGCGCAGATTGTTCACCTGTATCCAGCTGGTCAAGAGCTTCTTCAACGATCTCCAGTTCATCCTTAAGCGTCGAGCCTGCGGTTTCTTCAGCAGTCTTGACGTGGTCGCCTGCTTCTTTTACGGCAGTTTCGCCTTCCATCAGATCGAATTCGATGCTGTCCTTGGCCTTATCAAAAGCCTGCTTGGCAGGGTCTTCAATCTTATCCAGAAGGTTCTTCTCAATTGTTTCAAACTCGTCCTTGAGCTTGTTGGCCAAGCCACCGGAAGCACCTTCGGCCGCATCATCCGAATGCTCCTGTTCGGGTGTTTGGTCGGGTTTTTTCTTGGAAAATATGGACATGCGCAGACTCCCTGATCAAAGGCTTACTCAGTACCCGAGGTAGAGGTGGACTTTGTGCTGCTTTCGGTTGTGCCACTGGGCGAGATCGCAAGAATCTCGCGCACGGCTGTTGCCACAACCGCATTAGCTATCTGGTTCAGGTTCTGCTGGCTCGACACCGAGTTCTGCATCGACAGCCCCGCCGAATGGGTTGCCATCTGGTACAGAACGCCAAGGGCCTCAGCCGGTGAAGAGGCGACAACATTGACATTGGTCTGTGTCACCGCATCTGTGATTTGTGAGTTTACAGGTATTTTCGGGTTGCTATCTGGCATCGTCTAACCCTGCTCTGGAAATGTGTTGTTCAAAGGTTTTGACGCGCCACTTGGTGAGACGTGAACTTTTGTCGCAACCTTCTCTGCTTCAGCGATGTTTTGGGTCAGGCTGCGCAACCTGCGGCGCGCCAACTGCATGCGCTTTCGTGCGAGAGGTTCTGATATGTTCAATGAGGCCGATATCTCTCGGTAGCTAAGGCCCTTTACGACGTGCATGTCCAAAAGCTGACGCAACGGTCGGGTCAAAAGCGTGCTTGCACGCGCCACCTGCAGCAAGTCATTGGCGGCGATCAGGGTATCCAGCGTGTCGTGCAAGGTGTCGGCCGGCCACTCGAACTCTAGCGCTTGTCGTTGTTGATTGTGTCGCGCATTCTTACGCCAGTGATCTGCTGCGATGTGCTTTATTGAGACGTAGAACAAAGCCTCGACGTTCTCGATCTGGCGGTCTGATCTGGCGGCGAAGTGCAAAATCTTAAGCGTTGCGCGGGACAGGAACGATTCCGCGAGATCCCGATCCCCATGAGCATAGTGCCGCGATCGCCGAAGGAATGCGCGATGACTTTTTCGCCAAGTCGCTTCAACCTGTAAGAAGCACTCGCGACAAGGTGGGCTACAGTTATCAGTTGGCTGTTTGATCATGTCCGCCTCCGCTCTGAGGCAGAGTGGTACTAACACCCGAAACGGGTCAGTTACCTACGTAACCGCGAAAGGTATTTAGCTGTCTGTGAAGTAGCGCTTCCAAAACTGTCGCGGGTCATTGATGACAACCCGGTTGTCGCAATATGTTATGTCGCCTGCCTTAACCCAGTTTTGAAGTGTGATGTTCACTCGAGTGCGAGTGGCATTTACCTTGGCCGCAATCCTACGTTGGGTTTCGGTAACCTTAATCTCGACCCTTTGACCCGAAATCCGCTCTGCTGGGCCCAGCTGGTCTTTTAGATAGAATGCCACCCGATGTTCCAGGCTCAGAATAGCCAGCCGCCGCAGCATCTCCTCCAGATGTCTGACATCCTTACGCGCCCTATCCAGCAAAGGGCCCTGCAGTTGAGTGAGGTTGAGAATGATGTGACAGTCTCGGGCCGCAAGCTCAACAATGGTAGTTCTTTCCGCACAAATACATGTTGCCTGTCGGGGGCGGTGATTTTCTACATCCGCAAGGCCAAATATGTCCGGTGCCCGGAAACTGCGCAAAACGACTTCGCGTCCGTTTTCCCCAACAAGAACCTTGTCGACCGATCCGTTCGCAACCAAACGGATCGTATCGGACGGATCACCTTCGGCATATACGAGTTTCTTTGTCTGATAACAGCGAAGATGCGCACGACCAGCCAACGCCTTTGCAGTCGCCGCCGGAAGAGCACGTAGTACGGGGCTTCGGCGCAGGTAGTACAGAATCGTTTCAAGAGCGACGTAGGGCAATCTGGCAAACCAGTTCAGGACGGTCGCCACCACCGGGATTTCTTCTCTGCCCAAGGAAAAAATACAAGCGACGCTCGTCGGCTTTAATGTCTATTGATCAGATTCACGACCTTGAGTAATGAAACAAAAACTCAATTAAGTTAATAACTTGCACATGGAAAGCCGCGCAGATCTCGAAAATCTCGTTTTCCGAGCGGCTACTTCTACTTAAAAGTGCGTTCGGCGTGAAGATGAAACGTTTATTTATGGGTGCTAGGATGGCATCTCCTTGTTAAGTTGCTGCCCCATCCCTCTACCTTGCGGTTTTCAAGTACCGTTATAATTGTTTAAGACCATTACTATTTTCAATCTGCAAATGTCTAGGCCACGCTAAAAATTGTCTGATCCAGAGCTGGATGCATGCGATTCAAACGACGCTTAGACAGTTCTCGTACCATTGATGCTTGCCGATTCCTGACTTCTGCTAAATTCACTTTATAACGCTGGGCGCCATAACCCTGGTATGGGGCACCTTGGACCGTAACAGTCTATGCCAGGGCCGCTCTGACGACCGGGACCGGTAGTTTTCCATAGGCCAGCCGTTCGCATTCTGGTGTGCTGCCTCTATGGCCTGCTGCGGTGCCCGGATGATTACAGGGCTTTCGTCAGGTGTGCCGAAATCCCTTTCTCCTGAAATCGAAGTCACGCGCACTGAAAAACTACAGATCCATCCTTGTGGCGCGATTCAGGAGTTGAACAAAGACCATGACGTTTGGCCGCTTTGTGGCATGACCAACAGATTGCAGGCGCAGCCAACGGCAGTAAACCCGGCGTTTCAGACTTGTATCCAATTCTCACTTTTGCGCTTGCAGCGAATGCCTCCGCTAACGGGCCGCAGCGAAGCGAACTCCAACGTGATCAAACGACAGGTTTGGGCCGGTCCTGCTGGGTCAACGTGGGGGTTTGGCGAAGATGCGGCGGCGCATCCAAGCAAGCAACTTGGCAATACCCAATAGATAATTGTCAGGGTGGAATTATCGCTATCCGCAATTTGAAGGCGAATACCTAATCCTTCTGAACGACTATCCAGCGGAAGCTGACTCAGGTCCAGGGTCGAACTGAGACGACAACTCGTCCGCCAGACCGGTCGATCACTTCGACGCATAGTGCTTCTCCGACATCCACCGATCCGAGTCCAGCTTTCTCAAGTACGTTTGTGTGCAAGAAACAGTCTCTGTTGTCATCGAAGACATTGACGAAGCCGTAGTTCTTTTCCTTGCAGAACCACCTGACCCTTGCAGGCAGTATTGAAGCCGGCTTGATCGGTTGGAGTTCAATTTGCTTGTTGTGCGGGGCTGTCGAGGAAGCCTCCGACCGGATGCTCAGGATCTCAACGATTTGAAGCCCTCTCTGTTTGACACTTGCCAATGCCTCTAGTGTGCAGCCGTTTGCGATTGAGGTCTGGCCAAAATCATGCAGCGCGTTCTGATGCATTAAGGCATCCTCTCCCGACACATTGCAGGTCACAAAACCGTATCCTTTCTTGGCCGAGAACCATTTCAAAGTTCCCTCAATATGCCGCAGTGTGGCATGCCCACCTATTGTTGATCCGTCCAAAACCAAATTACCTTCTAACGTTACAAGTTTCACAGGCTTACC
>NZ_CANLDZ010000036.1:0-25834 GCF_947489545.1 uncultured Ruegeria sp.
ATCTCATCCAGCGGCAGGCGCAGCCAATCTTTCAAATGCAGCTCGAACTGCTGGCGCACGCCGCATCGGTGGGCCTCCGACCGAAGCTTGGGACGGGCGAGATAGGTTTCCATGGCTGTCCCAAGCGTCGGCGCTCCGATCTGAATACGCTTACCAGCTCCCCTGCCCCAGTCCAACGCATATCCCAGTGCTGTCTGGCGTGCAGTATCTGCGGAAATCATCGGGTAGCGTCCGATCAACACCCGCCGCGTCTGACCCCCAACGTCTTTCTGAAAGTACCAGGTCTTTGACTGTTTCCCGACGAAGAGAACAAGCCCCTTTATCTCGCCATCCCAGTGCTTGGCGGTGCCTTGTTTTGTCTGCGGAATCTTGCGCGCGAACGTCTCTGTGAGCTTTGGCATTTTATCGGCTTTTTGTCGGAAACGGTATGATACAAGCTGCTACCACATGATACGTGGTGCAGCATATTATTGAACTAAATGAAAGATATAGCAACTACACGATACTCAGTGAAACTGATCATCATTGCTTGGAAGGCTAAGGTCTTACCACTACACAACGCCCGCTCAACAGTGACATCACCTATTTCATGTGGATTTTGACGTCAAGAGCGCGTTTCAACTCAAAGCAACATTGTTGGCTCGTCTTAGCCTTACGGCCCTTAGCTGCCGTCTAAGTCTGCAAAATGCTGCATCTGATCCAAAGTCTGCCTCCTGTGCATTGCGACCGTCGCTCAGGTCCAGTCCTGCACTCGCAGCGAATGGCGGATTGGTGGTCACTTTTGACCAGTTTAGGTGCGATTCCATGAAGGTCGGAATCCTTAGCAGACATTGCACCGCTCCTTACTGTGAACTTCTCTGATTGGCCTCAATGCCTGACGGCGGACACCCGGAAGCCGCCCACTCCTTCGACGCACCAGACTTGCGGACGCGGACGCGGACCTTCCCAAAAATGAGGGACGGTGGTTTTCCACCAATCGGCACGCACGAAGCGGCCCGAAAAGACGCGATTCTGCGCGTGTCTGACTTTCTCGACGAGCATTTGGCTCAATAATCGAACAAGTTTTTGTTAGCAGACGGACGCTGCCGTTTCTGACGTGATGGAACAAAGCTGCCATTTATTGGGACCAATTGCGGCTCAAACTTAGATAGTTGCTCCGACGGAGCTTGATCGACACTTGGTTCAACGCGTAGATGAACGAACGGAAATTCCAATTGTGAATACGTGTTAGCAGAACTGGTGAGTCTTGAAGTGGATTTTCGGAAAAGAATTAAGCTCGGCAAATCAATGCATGCGCACGCCCGAATAGGAAAATCCGATGAATGACGATACTCTCAAACCCAGCGAAGGCTTTGATTACTATGCTCCGGAAACGGTTTTCTTCAACACTTTCGACATCTTCGCTGATCAGTGGAATGAGCTGATATCCGGCAACTCTGATATGGGTTGGATGGACCACCTGCTGCTGGAATTTGGTAAGTTCGAACGCGCGCTCTTTGTAAGTTGTGGAAACGGATGGGTTGAAAGGGATTGTTTTCAGGCCGGTTTGATTGGACATGCAACTGGCTTTGATATCTTGCCAGAACTGCTGGAAACCGCCCGGACTGAGGCCGCAAAGATCGGGATGCCGTCAACGTACTCCGTCGAGGATGGGAACAAGATTAACCTGCCTAAGGATGGCTACAATCTAGTCGTCAACAACGGAGCCTGCCACCACATTGCGTTTCTGGATCGGCTGCTTCGAGAGGTACACGGCGCGCTGGCACCGGACGGGCTTTATGTCATTATCGATTATACCGGCCCGCACCGGAACCAGTATTCATGGACTGCCTGGGAGCAGATTATCAAGTCTAATGCCACGCTGCCGGAAGAGTACCGTACCGCATTAAAATATCCCCATATGCCGACCATGCTAGCGCTGGATCCAACTGAAGCGATTCATTCTGAGTTGCAACTCGATCTAACGGCGCGCTATTTCGACTTCGAACAGCATGTTGCTCTCGGTGGCGGTTTGGTCCACCAATTGTTATTTGGCTCAGCGGGATTGCTAGCCAATCAACACAGCGATGCCAACAAATTGCTGCTGGAGGGGCTTCTCAAGGCAGATGTAGAGCTTACTCGTACCGCGCCTGAAACGAACCTTTTCACCTTTGCAATCTGCCGACCGAAAGGGACCTCAGAAATGCCATCTCAGGAGCAGCTTGACGCGTGGACAGAAGAGGAAATAGCACGTGAAGCTAATGCTGAGAAGAATAATGGGCGCTATTATCCGGCCAATGCCTTAGAGCTACTTTACCACCAACATGCACTGGAAACGACTTCGCTTTCTCATCAGATTTCGGCGAGGGTCCTGGAGCGGGATGCCGCCCTACAAGCCGCCCTACAACAGGTGATAGACTCGAAACCGCGCGCCAAGGCCTATCCAGTATTGCGAGAACAAGCCTACAAGATTCGCGACCTAGGCAGGCGTCTCCGGGGCAAGGAAAAAAACTAAGCTTGTTTCGAAGTATCCGCACGCGCTGCCTCGATAATCCGGCAGGACCGTAAGACATACACACGCATACGTGGATCCCTCAATAGGTGGTGAATTAGTCTCGATGTGAACTGACGCCGCCAGAAAACGGACAACTGTCAGATCACATCTGAACCACTACAGCTAATAACTCGACAGACGCTTCAACTGGCTGTCCTCGGCCCCGTCGGTACCGGTGATCAGGCGGACCGAGTTTAGCTAGTCTCGGTGCATATAGCTCGCCACGCCATTCACCAGACGCACATCCGGATGCGGGTATACCGTTGATTTGGAACGGCTTCGTGTATTGGCTATGGTTGAGAGGCCCAAATTGATCACGATTGGCGGCAGCCTGAATCTTTTCGAACATCCGATACCCTGAGCCCATTGCAGACCTCCGTCAACGTTCTAAGCTTCGCTTATGCAGCAAGTTGCGAAAACACCAATTCCGGACATTGCTTGTCCGGCTTGCAATTGGCGGTGATGCCGACAGAGATGCCTTTGGTTTTCGAAGGTCCAAGATCTGCTTTGGAATGCAGGCTCGAACTATTGTTTATGGTTTCCGATTACTCTAGCCAGTCTCCATGGAAGAATTCATTCAACGATTTGAGAGCGATTTCACCCTTGCAGAATTCCCACATGGGATGTTTTACAAGTTCGACATCGGGCTCCGATTTGAACTCGGCGGCGAGGGAAATTCTACATCCCGACCTCTAAAGCGCTTCGCACAAGCATTCTCACGAGCTGATGCAGTTTCCTCATGCGTGTTTAACAAATCATCGTCGCTTTGGCTGCTGTCGTCAACGTATGGAACTGAACGTCCGGAAAAGAAAAGACTAAAACCTTACAAGTTCTGTGGCCTTACTAAGTCATCATTTGAATACCTTGGTGCCACTCCGCAGCAGGATAGCGATCACATTGATGCGTTTGGTTCGGACCCTTGTCGCCATTGGGATGTCGCTAAGCTTGTTGATAAAGACCAACTTCGCGAAGCTCTTTGGCTAACTCTGGGCTCAGAACTCGGCATCAAACCAACAATACATGCTGACATATACATTGTTGATTTTGACAAGAGCATCGCGCTCCATCCCTATGACGACCGAGGAATGGACGTTGTATCGATGGACAAGGAAAACTTGGCTCACCTGTATGACAAATATAAGCCATGGCTTCTTGAGTATGACGCCCCAAAGATGAAAGCCACGTTCGAGGGCTGAGTCGTCAAAGCTGACCTTCGTGCATTGTGCAGCATTTGGTGAAGTGGGCTCGGAGCTGCCATTCTTTGCAATCCTTTCGTGTGGCCGGTGGCAGCACGAAGCGGGCATTCACTAGCAAAGTTTGCAATTCCAGAGATGCGGACAAAGCGGGCTTTCGCTTTGTTCGCTCGAATATCCGCTTCGGAGAGCGCAGCTATTGTGGGTTTCCCGTCTTAGGTAATTTTTGCGGATAGCCATACGTTTTTTACAATCATGTAGTTGTCCAAGCCCTCGGTCCCGCCCTCGCGGCCATAGCCGCTGGATTTGACGCCGCCAAAGGGTGTTTCGGGCATTGACGCTTCGAGCGTGTTGATCGACAGATTGCCTACCGCCACCTCATCCACCAGCCGATCAATGTAGTCGGCACGGTTGGTGAACGCGTAACCGGCCAGACCATAGGGCACCCCGTTGGCCTGTTCGATGGCGTGGTCCAGCGAGGACACAGGGTTGACCACAGCGACCGGGCCAAAGGGTTCTTCCTGCATGATCCGGGCGTTTTCCGGCACGTTCAGCAGGACCGTGGGTTGAAAGAAGTATCCTTTCTCCCCGTGTCTGGCCCCACCTGTAGCGACCGTCGCGCCTTTGGCGCGGGCATCTTCCACCAGATCGGTCAGCGCAGGCACGCGGCGATCATTGGCAAGCGGGCCCATTTCAACATTCGCGTCCAGCCCGTTGCCGACAACGGTCACGGCGGCCCGCTCAACAAAGGCGGCAGCGTAGTCTTCAAAGATGCTTTCATGCGCAAAAAAACGGGTCGGCGACGTACAGACCTGCCCTGCATTGCGCATCTTTCGCACCGCGCTGGTCACCCCTGCCGTACGCACATCGGTGTCTTCGCACACAATGACGGGGGCATGGCCCCCCAATTCCATCAGAACCGAAGTCATGTGTTCCGAGGCCAGCGTGGTCAGGTGGCGCCCCACAGCGGTTGAGCCAGTAAAGGCCACCAATCGGATCGGGTCCTGCGGGATGAGGTGGCCGGAAATCTCAGCCGGTTTCCCGAACACCAGGTTCAGAACGCCCGGCGGCAGTCCGGCATCTTCGAAGGCCTTCGCAATATGCACAGCACCGGCGGGTGTTTCCTCAGCCGCCTTCAGGATGATCGAACAACCCGAGGCCAGTGCGCCAGCGATTTTGCGCGCCGGTTGGCTCATCGGAAAGTTCCAGGGCGAAAACGCTGCGACCACGCCGATGGGTTGGTGATGAACTGAGAATTTGTGACCCGGTGCGGCGGGGATGACGCGCCCATAGGTTCGCATCGCCTCGCCCGCATCCCATTCAAAGAACTCGGCACCTCGGATCACTTCGAGACGGGCCTGCTTCAGAGGTTTGCCATGTTCCAGGGTGATGGCGTGGGCAATCTCTTCCTGACGATCCCGCATCAAAGCGGCGGCACGCAGGATGGTGTCTGCCCGTTCGCGAGGAGAGGTGCGGCTCCAGATGCGGAACCCGTTTATAGCCGCGTCCAAGGCGTCATCCAGATCACGTATTGAGGCGCGGGGAAGGCGGGCGATTTCTTCTTCGGTCGCCGGGTTCACAACCGGCATGTCCCGGCTGCTTGTGCGCCATTCGCCTGCGATAAACAACTTTAGCTCAGGATACATGAAACCGATGCCTCCGGATTTGGATCATTTCAACTCACGCAATGGCTGGCATTACTTCAAGTGAATTGGATGAATACTGGTATCAATTTGGCGAATACCTGACCCTATTTCTGCCGCGCCGCTTGATGCAGCGCCGATTTGAAAGCCCGGCCAGCGGGGGAAAGGTCGGCATCCGCCCGAAACGAGACGCCGATTGGCCCCTGACCGAATGGCACGTCCCAATCCAGTGGTGCGAGATAACCGTGGGTGATGTCCTGCGAGACAACCTCGGCGGGCATCAGCCCGATCAGATCGCGCGATTGCAACAACTCGCGGTTGGTCAGATAAGACACGGATTCGATCATCACCGATGGTACATATTGCTGTTGACCAACAAAGAAATGATCAAGCTGACGCCGAAGCGTGGTTTCCAGCGGCGGCACAATCCAGCCAAAAGGTTTAGTTTGCGCGAATGAGATGTTCCGACGTCCGGCCAGAGGATGCAGATTGCCGACGATTGCCAGAATGTGGTCTTCCAACAGCTTTTCCTGCCTGATCTTGTCGCGGTGCCGGTGCGAAGGAAGCCGACCAACCACCATGTCTATTTCGCCTGACAGTAATCTGGGCATCAACACCTCGTTCGTGCCCTCATTGATCTTGATCGCCACGTTCGGGCGGTCGGCCAGCAGGATTTCAATCGCCGCTGGCAACAAGCTGCTTGAGGCCGCCAGCAGCGTACCTACCACCACACGCCCCGCGTTTCCTTCATTCAGATCATCTAGTTCCTGCGCGGCATTCGAGACCTGCGCAAAGATCAGCTTTCCGTGCCGGATCAGGGTTTCTCCAAACACGGTCGGGATGACACCCCGATTGGTCCGGCTGAACAGCTTGACTTCAAAGTCCAGTTCCAGATCCTGTATCATTTTGGTGGCTGCGGGTTGCGAGATGCCCAACTCGCGCGCCGCGTTCTGGATATTACCATGGGCACCCACGGCTACCAGCAGGCGCAGCTGGCGCAATTTTAACCGAGTCAGCGCGCGGTCGACGATGCGTGAATGACGTCCTACCATGGCTAGAACACAATCGGTTCTGAAAGATGTTCGAGCTTGGCCACCACGCTCATCGCGGCCAGAGCCGAGCTGCGTGGATTGTCTGGCAGAGAATTGCCGCTGATCCGGAAATGAAATTGCCCAAACTCGCCCTCGGCCTCAATCTCATGGATATTTCGGGTAATCGACGGGTCAGCGACCAATTGAACCCGCGTTTCATCAAACCCCATCCCGGCCAAAGCCACTGCCGCCGCCACGTTCGCGTTCTTGGGGTAGGCCAAGGACGCCTGTCGGGCTGTTCCGATGAAATGCGCTTCGGCCCCTGTCAGCGCTTCAAGGTCCAGCGTGTCTTCCGCCCTAGAGCCCTTCCAACCCAGCGGTGGCTTGCGCCCGATATAGGTGACCTGATCCAGTTTTCCGGTCGCAGCAGCACCAAGGCAATCAAGGGCCCCAATTGCGCCGCTGGCTAAATGTAGCTTTGCCCGACCATCACGGGCGGCGCTTTCCAGCGTGTCCGCAACCGTCTGATCCGCCAATCCGCCGACGGATACGGTGATCATGTCGGTGCCCTGCGCCAGAACTTGAGGGCCATAGGCCGCCAATGCCTGATGACCCGCGCATTCGATCACCAAATCCGCCTCGGTAGTAAGGTCCTGTACTGAGCCCACGAACAGGTTCGGGTCTTGTGAAATGTTTTCAGGTCGCACCAGAACCGCATGTACCAAATGGTCCCGCGCCTGCATAGCGTTCGAGACGTGTTGCGCAATTGCGCCTTTACCAATCAATCCTATCTTCATGCGGCAAACCTAGACCAGCGCCAAACATTTCTAAATTGATAATCTATGGGTATGCAATTTTCTGATATCCAGTTCCCGGCTTTCGCATTGGATCAACCGGTACGATCAGGCTTTCATGGATACGCCAGAATTGCGTGTAAATCGGAAAGCTTGTTCCAAATGAAATACTCCAAACAAGATGCAAAAGCCTATGCGCGCAAACACATGACCGGGATTTGGGCGGCTGCCCTTAACCCTTTCAATGATGATCTTTCACTGGACGAGACGGGTTTGCGGTCAAACATCCGGCACTGGATTGACGATCTGGATATTCAAGGTCTGTTCGTGGCGGGCAAACAGGGCGAGTTCTTTTCGATGAGCCTGGATGAGCGCAAGCGGAACTTTGAGATTGCGGTTGATGAATGCGCGGGCAAAGCCGGTGTGATTGTCTCGGTCTCAGACCAGAACATGGACACTGCGCTGGAACTGGCCCGTCATGCGCAGAATTGTGGGGCCGATTACATCGTCTTGCATGCCCCTGTTCTAAGCTTTATTCAAGATCGTGGAGAGGTTTTATATCAGTACTACAAGCGGTTCTGCGATGAGCTGGATATCGGGATCGCGATGTGGAGCCACCCGGACAGCGGATACCTGATGCAGCCCGAAGAATGCGCGCGGATTGCGGATCTGCCTAACATCGTGGCCATCAAATACTCTGTCCCGCGTGAGATGTATGTGAAACTGACGCATATGGTGGGCGACAAAATCCATGTTTCCACATCGGCCGAACATGAGTGGCTGGACAATATTCTGGAACTGGATTGGAAACTGTACCTGTGTTCGTCACCACCCTACCAGATACAGACAAAAAACGATCAGCGCATGAACGAATACACGCGGCTGGCTTTTGCCGGCAAAGCGGATGAGGCGCGCAAGGTGTTTGACAGTTTGAACCCGGTGCGTGAGGCGATGAGGCGGACCAAGCCTACGGACAAACCCACGGCTTTTGGCAAGTATTGGCAAGAGCTTCTGGGGCAGACCGGAGGGCGTGTGCGGCCCCCGATGCTGGAACTGACCGAGGCGGAAAAAGAGATCATCCGCAAGGGGTTCGCGGAAAGCGGCCTGAAGCCATAGCCCCATCGATATAAGCAAATCGGATATCTAGATGCGGACAATTTCTTTGCGGTTATGAAAAAACCGGCCAAACTTCTACCAATAGGGAGTGGGACATGTCGAAGTTAAGTGCATTCAACTTTCAGAAATGGATCGACGAACACCGTCACCTGCTGAAACCGCCGGTCGGCAATCAACAGGTCTGGGAAGACGCAGACCTGATGGTCACCGTCGTCGGCGGGCCGAACAAGCGGACCGACTATCACGACGATCCAGTTGAAGAGTTCTTCTATCAGCTGGAAGGCGACATGGTGCTGAAGCTGTATGACGGAGAGGAATTCTATGACGTTCCGATCCGCGAAGGTGAGATCTTCTTGCTGCCGCCGCATGTGCGCCATTCACCACAAAGACCGCAGGAAGGCTCAATCGGATTGGTCATCGAACCCAAACGGCAGACAGGCGAGCTGGACGCGGTCGAATGGTATTGCTTTGAATGTGGCACCCGCGTTCACCGGGCCGAGATGCAATTGCAGTCTATCGTCAAGGACTTGCCGCCGGTCTACGAAAAATTCTATTCATCAGAAGAAGACCGAACATGCCCGAACTGCCAGACCGTGCATCCGGGAAAAGAGCCGCCAGAGGGCTGGGTCACACTCTGAGATGAACAAACAACAGGGAAGAACATGAAACATTTTGCTAAGATCGCCGCTTCGGCTGCAGCGCTTGCTGTGACATCGCTGGCTGCCCATGCAGATGAATTCCGTCTGGGCCTGATCACGCCACCTCCGCATATCTGGACCAAAGCTGCCGAGTCCTTTGGGGCCGATCTGAACGAAACCAGCGGTGGTGCCCATACCGTATCTGTATTTCCTGCCCGTCAGTTGGGCAACGAGGCAGAGATGCTGCAACAATTGCAGACTGGCGCGCTGGACATGGCCTTCATGACCGTGGCCGAGGTATCAAACCGCGCACCTGAGCTGGGTGCGTTTTACGCGCCGTATCTCGCGGATGATATCGGCCACGCGGGGCGCATCCTGCGTTCGGATACCGCAAAATCGATGCTGGAACCCCTGCCCGGTCAGGTGGGCGTTGTTGGCCTTGGGTATGGCATGGCCGGACTGCGCCAGATCGTCAGCCGGGGTGATGTGTCTTCGGCCGAGGATCTGTCCGGTCTGAAACTGCGGATCACGCCGTTCACGCCGATTTTGGATTTCTACAACGCGGTCGGCGCTGCACCCACGCCGATGCCGCTGCCTGCGGTTTATGACGCGCTTGCCAATGGGCAGGTCGATGCGATCGATATGGATGCCGAACTGATCTGGGTACTGAAATACTATGATCACGCCAACACCATCGTACAGTCCGATCACATGATGTTCCCAATGGTCGGGCTGGTCTCTGCCAAGGTTTGGGCCGGACTGTCCGAAGAAGACCGCGCGATGATCGGTGATCTGATGGCAAAGCACGTTGACAGCACCATCGACGCCTATGTTGCCAACGAAGCGAAGTGGCTGGAACAGATCGAGGGCACCGGTAAGGCCTACAAAAAGGTCGACGCCTCATTCTTTGGCGATGCGATTGAAGAATGGAACGGCATCTGGTCCGAAAAAACCTCGTCCCTTGACGCGCTGCGGGAGACTGCGGCAGAAACCAAGTAAAGTTGAACGTTTTAAAGAAAGGGCGCGGGTCGATCCTGCGCCCTTATTCATAGGGGATCGGGAATGTTGTACCGGCTGTCGGCTGCATGGGCACGGGTTGAGTTGTGGTGCGCCGCAGCGCTCGTGGTATGCGTCACCGTGTTGATCTTGCTTAACGTGGTGACGCGCACAGCCGGAAACGCCCTGTTCTGGGTCGATGAGTTGGCGATCTATGCCATGGTCTGGATGACCTTCCTTGGTGCCTCGGCGGCTTTGCATCACCGCAGCTCGGTCTCGATCACGATCCTTGTCGATCTGGTCCCATCCCATATCAAGGCGATCATCCGTAAGGCAGTGGATGTGGTCGTGTTCGTCTTTGCCATCGCGATGCTGTGGTTCTGCTGGCGTTGGTTTTTGCCATGGGACATTGCGCGCGCCGGGTTTGATACGGTGGCCTTTCAGGGCAACACGTTCAACTTCATCTATGCCGAACCGACCTCAACCCTCGGGCTGCCGAAATTTCTGTTCTGGCTGGTCATGTGGCTGTTTGCATTGGGGGCAACGCTGCATTCCACGATGCACCTGCTGGCACGGCCAACGCAGGATACAAAGGCATGAGCCCAATTGTATTTCTGGCCACCCTGCTGCTGTCAGTGCCCGTCGCCATCGTGCTGGCGATTACGGCGACCTGGTACATCTGGGAAAGCGGCAACACGATCCTTTATGACAGCTTCACACAGAAGATGTTTGGAGGGTTGGAAAACTACGGTCTGCTGGCTATTCCGCTGTTTATGCTGACCGGAGAGCTGATGAACGAAGGCGGCATGACACGTCGCCTGGTGGCTCTGGCGCGCGTCTTTGTAGGCGGGTTCCGGGGTGGGCTGGCCTATATCAACCTACTGGCCAACATGTTCATGGCGGCCATCATCGGCTCGGCCACCGCGCAGATTGCCGTGATGTCCCGCGCCATGGTGCCCGCGATGGAGGAAGAGGGCTATAGCAAAGGCTTCGCCGCAGCCACAACGGCCGCCGGAGGTCTGTTGGCCCCGGTCATTCCGCCTTCGATGATGTTCGTCATCTTCGGTGTTCTCGCTCAGATTCCCATCGGCGAAATGTTCATTGCCGGCATCATTCCCGGGCTTCTTCTGGCCGGAGCCTTTGCGCTGGTGATCGCTCTGATCGGGTGGATCCAACAGTTTCCCAAGGGTGTCTGGATGTCCCACAAAGACGCCGCACATACCCTGATCTCCACCCTGCCCGCCATGTTGATCCCGGTTTCGATCATCGGAGGCATTCTGTTCGGCATCGCCACCCCGACTGAATCCGCGGCTATTGCTTCGCTGATTGCTTTTTTGGTCGGATGGCTGATCTACGGCGAGTTAAAGCCGCAGAATCTGGGCGAGATGTTCAAACGCACCGCCTCAAACGCGTCGATGATCTTGTTCATGATCGCGGCGGCCAGCGTCTTTGGCTGGGTCATCATCTACGAAGAGATACCGCAGCATCTGGCAGGGCTGATTACATCCGTCACATCTGATCCGTTCATGTTTCTGCTGATCGTTAATGCCGCTCTGCTTCTGGTGGGCATGTTGATTGACGGTATCGCCGCCATCATTCTGATCACGCCAATACTGCTGCCGATTGCCATCGGCTCCTACGATATTAGCCCCTATCAGTTCGGCGTTGTGGTGTGCCTGAATCTAGTGCTTGGCTTGCTGACACCTCCTGTTGGCATCGGCCTTTACATCGCTTCGTCAATGAGCGGCACGACGCCCGGAGCTATTCTGAGATCGCTTTGGCCTTTCTTGATTGCCGTAACTGGTGTGTTAATTCTTCTTAGCTACGCTCCACGCCTGTCGACTTTCTTGATCTAGCAAAACGTGATGTCGCCATGTGGCTATGAAGCCATGTATACGGTCAGGTCAAATAGCCCCCATTCGTTCAGGGTGTAGGAACTTGCAGATTGGGCTCACACCAGTCATCTGGCGTTTTAAGTAGGACATTGAGCCGGTTCCGGCGGATACAAGGTCAACTAGGCGGACCTTGCCGACAATCGCCACGTTTGCAATCTTTCAGGCAGGGCAAAGGATTAAGGCCACAAAACCTACTTTCTCTGCGAGTCTTATCGATTGGTGATAAAAGCCCTTACCAGACCTCTACCACCACTGAAGATTTCGCTTGTGCAGCAAGTCGCAAACCGTTGTAAGCTGACGTTCGACTATAGTCAGCATATTGTGTGCTGTGCGGACAACTCAACCGCTAGCCTTTATGTTTGACCGAATGACGAGCCTTCTTATTGTGAACTGGCTAACTGGAGGAAGGTTCATGTTTCGCACTATTGTCTTAATTTGCGTAATACTTGGTTCAGTTGTTAGCGCCGATCCGAACACTAAAATTCCCACGCATAGATCAGTTGACCTGAAAGTCGGGCAATCTGTTGTAGTGAATGGATACAGAGGGGAGTGCGGTAGCCGACCAAACAACGTCGATCCAAACCGAACACGAAACACAAAGCTTGGTATCTTAAGCAACGGAAAGTGGGGCGTGACGAAAAGTCGAACGTGTGGCGGATGGACTCCAGCGGTTGAGGTCATATTTACCGCGAAAAAGAAAGGTCGAGAGACGATTGAAGTTGCAGGAACCAAAATCAAAGTGACGGTACGCTAACTGACCGTTCACCAGCATTGAAACTGCTATTCGCACCGCGCCAGTGTTTTCCGAACCAGCTTGTTCCTCCGCATTGAAATGGTCTTTGTAGAGTTGCGAAGAAACGTCGGTACTGGGCTCCTTGCGGTTATTCTCTGCGACGAGTTCGGACGGTTCAAAAGAGCCGATTGCTGCCATTTCTTATGCTTCAACATTTCGCTTGTGCGGCAAGTTGCAAGCTGCACCAATCGGACGTTGGATTTTCCAGGTTAGAAAAGCGAGAGACGCAACTAAGCCAACGTTCGCTAATTGGTTGCGTCTTCGATCCCTTCATGAGCCTATGTCTTCGGGTAATCAGCTTTCGTGAGTTAGGTATTATGAGCGTCCTTTCGGGAAAAACCGCAATCGTTACAGGAGCATCTGCTCCCAATGGCATTGGCCGTGCGATTGCGCTCAGGCTTGCTCAGGATGGAGCAAATTTGGTTGTCGCAGATATCGACGGAGTGTTGGCCATAGATGGTGAAAACCAATCCAGAATAGACCTGCTTGAGAATTTAGCTTCCACAATCTCCTCAGGTCAGGGCAAAGCAATTGCGATCAAGCTGGATGTGACAATACAATCCGATGTCAATAACTGCATTGCTGCTACTCTTGCTGCGTTTGATACGGTAGATGTTCTTGTGAACAATGCGGGGTCGCTTGCAGGATCGGATAACTTCCTTTCGACCACACCTATTCAATGGGAAACCAGCTTTCAGGTCAATATCTTAGGCCCGATGATGATGGCTAAGGCTGTCATACCGATTATGCAAAAGTCCGGTGGCGGCAGGATTATCAACATCGGCTCGACCGGAAGTCTGGGCGCAGAGCCCGGCTTTGGCGCATACACTGCAATGAAACATGGTCTGGTCGGCCTTACGAAAACCATAGCGGCAGAATTTGGTGTGAACGGAATACTCTGCAACACGGTCTGCCCAGGCTATATCTCAACTGACATGCACATGGCGGCGAACAAAAGACTGGCGTCAGAGCACGGGATGACGATCGAGGACGTGAAATCCAAAAGGTATGAGAGTGTAGCGCTGCGCGACGCCGGTTTACCGATGGATGTTGCCAATGCTGTAGCTTATCTCGCCGGACCACAGGCCAACTATGTGACCGGCATCAATTTACCCGTAACAGGAGGCGCTCCAGCGGGAATTTAGACAAACGAAGTGTGTAGGTTTGGGCTCGCAGCGGCCCCTCTCTGCGGCCAGTTCGGACGGGTCATATGGGGCCAAAGTACTGAATGCTGCGGCTTGCATGAAAACCTGCTTTTGTCACAGCACGCGGTAGTCACAATTTGACCACAGTGGCGCGATAGCCGCCCATAGCATGAGAAAGACAGTCTTAATACTTGTTGTTGCTCTAGCTGCCTTGGCCGGCTGGCAGTACAAATTGCTGAGAACTGCAAACCAACAGCTTTTGATAGCTGAACAGCGGGTTGCGGAAGTAGTCTCTGCCGGAACCAATAGTCTTAATTTCAACGATCTCACTGAACTAAGGAGCCTTCCGGCCAACATAAGTGACATTCCAAACCTTAAATATCTGAAAGCACGAGAAACCAACTTAAGTGATCTGTCTGGGCTGGAAGGTAACGCAACACTCGAGCAGCTTGACGTGAACATGACACAGGTTTCAGATCTCAAACCGCTTCAGGGCTTGCCGAATTTGAAACTGATTTACCTTCACGACACCTGGGTTTCTGATGTATCGCCCCTCTCAACGATACCATCACTTGAACGCCTTGATATCGGCAAAACACAACTTGAAACGTTGCTGCCTGTTACACAAATCGAAAATTTGACTTGGCTAAATCTTCACAAGAGCCACGCTCTGGATGGGTCTGGTGAACACTTTGTTGCAATGCAGGCGCGTCCCTTCCTTGAGTTGTCAGGTGGAGCCGCGTTCCGCCAAAACTATCAACCGGGTTGGCAGTATAACGCGATACAGCACCTATTGCGCCTGAGAGAGAAGCTTGGATTTTAGCAAATGCCCGTTCAAGGTCGAAACAGTGCAATGGAAGGCAAAACCGTGAGCTGCACAGTAGTAGCAGTCCCCTAAAAAATGCGAGGAGAAAGCGACAATTCGCTACACCTGCGCCAATGGCAGCTTTATATTGATGAGCTGAAGAAAGAATGATCCTGTGTGCAAACGCACTGAGGCCCAATCTGGTATGAATTCGAACACCGCTATCTATCTGCTTCGTCACGGCGAAACTGACTGGAACGTACAAGGTAGAAGGCAGGGTCACCTCGACTCGCCTCTTACGGAGAGAGGTGAATTTCAGGCTAAAAAAAAACGCAATGCGGTTGCGGAAGCGAATGTCTCTCGACAGAGAAGTCGCGTTTTTTGCAAGTCCGCTTGGGCGAGCACGGCAAACGGCTTTGATAATGGCTAAGGACCTTGGAATTCCTGAACAAGCTATCGTCTTTGAGTCTCGATTGATGGAATGCAGCTTCGGAATTTGGGAGGGATTGACCACCTCTGAAATCAAAGCTCGTTACCCCGAAGAGTGTCGAGCGCGTTCGAAGGACAAATGGAACGTCCCAGCACCTTCTGGCGAGTCTTACGCAGATGTGCATGCACGGGTATCTGCATGGTGCGAAGAGGCATCATTCGCGGAAACCAACTTAGTTGTTTGTCACGGTCTGACCTCTCGAGTTCTTCGAGGAATTTATTCTGACCTCTCCCAGCATCAGGTCTTTGAACTGAATGAACCTCAGGATGGTTTTTTCGAGCTGCGGGATAGCAAAGAGAGTTTAGTGAAGTAATCGCAGGCAAAAAAAGCGGTCGTTAGTGCCTCGTGCAGAATCGGTCAAATTGGGATCGAACCGGGCATTCTTTGCATCCAGAACGAACGGCCAGTTAAGTGTTGCTGAATGTCCGGTCCCCTCAGACGTTTGACGGCAATGCAGACCAAAAACGGCCATTTGGGTTTCGAAACAAATGACTGCTGTGCTTCGGTTTAGGCCATTGCCGTCGCTTCGATCTCGAACATCAGTCCGGGGACTGCGAGGCGCGTCACACCCAGCAAGGTCATAGGCGGGGCTACCTGATAAGGGCCAAAGCGCATCCCCATCAGGTCAAAATTCTTTAAGGCCTCATCCACATCGGTGACATAGATGCCGAGTTTGGTCACATTGCTCAGATCCATTCCTGCTTTTCTGATCACCGTTTCCAGGTTGTCCAAGGCCAATTGGATTTGTGCGCGCATATCGTCCAGGTGCTGTGGTGCGCCATTTTCGTCCACAGCAGTTTGACCTGCGCAAATGACTTGACGGGTCGCACCATCGATCACCTCTGCCTGATTGTAGCCCAGCTTGATTGACCATTCCCATGGGTTCACTGCGGTCCGTTCCATGTTGCAATCTCCTTGTGTTGCGTTACTGGAATCGGTGTAGATCAAAATAGTGCCAAAAACTGGCACTATTTATGATATCGTGCCAATATGAACATTCGACTCAGACATGACTCCATCGTGCGGACCCTCCGCCGCAACAGCACATCCACCATTGACGCCCTCGCCGATGAGGTAGGGGCATCCCGCAGGACAGTGTTGCGCGATATCAGCAAGCTGAGGGACGAGGGCTATGTTATCCATTCCGATGTCGGGCGCGGTGGCGGGTTACAGCTTGACCCGCAATCGATACAAACGACGGCCAAGCTGTCTGTGCCAGAGGTCTTGGCCTTGCTGATCAGTGTCGCGACGATGCGCGCAGCAGGGAACCTTCCGTTTTCGGAATTGGCGGATGCCGGGCTTGCCAAGATCGAAAAGGCTTTACCCCGAGATAAGGTGCGCGATCTGCGCGCGTTCCTTGATTGTCTGCATATCGGTCAGTTGTCGCCGCTGCAGGATCTGTCCGATATGGGCGAAATGGATCCCGAACTTCTGCCTGCGTTTGAAGCAGCGTTTTTGGGGCGACACCTGATCCGCTTTGACTATCGCGATGCGAAAGGTCAACGTACGAAGCGCGAAGTGGAGCCGCAAGCCATGCTGATCCTGCCGCCGCTTTGGTATCTCGTCGCTTGGGACCCAACGCGCGAGGATTTCCGCCACTTCCGTATGGACCGTATCACCACTCCGGAAACCGTCGCTTACAGCAGTTTTCGACGCAGAAACGTTCCGTTTGAAGACGACGTCTGCCCATATAGCGAATTGCAAATATGATCGAAAAGCAGCCATTCGGGGTGAGTGCAGCATCTGGTAGGATGGCTCGCTTACGGCCGTTCTCTGCAATCAGCCCCGAAGGGAAAGAGCCCAAAGCGACCGTGCCAATCCCATCTAGATACCGCTTCCAATCGCCGGAAGCCGTAACCACAGTTCACTTCCGAGCTCTTGGTGAAAGTGCCTTCTCATTTCGACCGTTTCTTCGCCCAATTCGGAGTGGTTGATTGCAACGATTACGTCTTTCGCACCAATTCTGAGACTACCATTCTTATCGCCATCCAGCAGCGCGGCATCCATATTCGCCTGAAAGTCCACTCCAAACAGGCTGGGATCAACTCCAGTAACAGACACCATGTAGTTTCGATACCATAGGATCAGTGAACGTCTTTCATCATTGGTTAGTTCGTTCAAAACTGCATTAACTTCCGAGGCATTCGGCACGATTTTATTCCGCTAATGACAACTGCAATTGGACAACAATGATCGACTGGTGGCAACCAAGCAATGGCAGCTTGGTCCGCTCAGCAGACCCTTAAGCCCTCAGAACCGGCTCAACGTCCTACTGAAACCGTCAGATGACCGCTCTGAGCCCAAACCTACCAACGATGCCGACTTCCATTTGAAGCTGCTTCTGGTAGTTTTCTGGCATGGCTATTCCATCCACAAAAGACGAACTGATCTCAGCAATCAATGGACGTTTCGCGATTCTTGACTCGGCCTTGGAAGCTGTGCCGCCCGACATTGCCGACGAAAAAAGCATGGAAGGTCATGCGAAAGACACGATGATGAGCGTCAATAATCTCGTGTCTTATCTCATCGGCTGGAATGAGCTTGTTTTGAAGTGGTTAGATCAGGATGCCAAAGGGAAAGACATTGAATTTCCTGAGGTTGGTTACAAGTGGAACGAGCTTGGTGCCCTCGCTCAGAAATTCTATGAGGATTATTCCGCATACAGCTTCGAAGAAAACCGGAACAAGTTTGCTGCCGTCAAAGATCAACTGGTGTCCGAAATCTCCAAGCGAACCGATGAAGAGCTGTATGGTTCACCTTGGCACGGGAAGTGGACTAAGGGGCGGATGATCCAATTCAATTCGTCGTCGCCGTATGAGAATGCCAAAGGCCGCATACGTAAATGGCGAAAGTCAAAAGCGGGATGACGGAGCGGTAGCTTTGTCCGCACAGCCGACATTGCCTCCTTCCCGTTGCGTTACAGCATGGCGGGCACGACCTGATCCGGTGGACGGTGTCCATCTTCGAAGGTTTTGATGTTGATGATAACCTTCTCACCCATTTCGATCCGCCCCTCCAAAGTGGCAGACCCCATATGAGGTAGCAAAACCACGTTCGGCAATTGCCGCAGCCGTGGATTCACATCGGTGCCGTGCTCATAAACATCCAAGCCCGCCCCTGCGATATCACCGGATCGGATCATTCGGGTCAGGGCGTTTTCGTCGACGACTTCGCCGCGTGAGGTATTCACGATCACCGCCGATGTCTTCATCAGCTTTAATCGGCGCGCGTTCATCAGGTGGAAGGTCGAAGGGGTCGAGGGGCAATTGACCGATATCACGTCCATCCGTGCCACCATCTGGTCGAGGCTTTCCCAATATGTGGCTTCCAGCTCCTGCTCGATCTCGGGGCGTAGACGACGGCGATTGTGGTAATGCACCTGCATCCCAAACGCGCTGGCGCGGCGGGCGACCGCCTGCCCGATCCGCCCCATACCGAGTATGCCCAAACGTCGCCCGCCGATCCGACCTCCAAGGAAAGCCGTTGGCGCCCAGCCTGACCAATCGCCCTGCTGCATCACCCCCAGACCTTCGGGAATGCGACGGGTGACCGCAAGGATAAGGGCCATGGTCATATCGGCAGTGTCGTCTGTCAGGACACCGGGTGTATTCGACACCAGAATTCCGCGCTGGCGTGCCGTCGCCACATCGATGTTGTCGACACCTGCACCGTAATTTGCGATCAACCGCAGCCTTTCGCCCGCCTGTCCCAGCAAACCTCCGTCAATCGAATCCGTGACCGTTGGCACCAATACATCTGCTTCGTTGACCGCCTCGACCAATTCTTCACGCGTCATGGGCGCATCATTGTCGCGCAATCGGACATCAAAAAGCTCGCTTAGCCGGGTTTCGACCGCCTCTGGCAACCGTCGCGTTACAACAACACTCAGACGTTCTCGTGGCACTTTAGCCCTCCCACTGCTTTGCAAACGCGCGCGCTCCATGGCATCGTGGCGCAGGATAAGGCGGGGCACAAGAACCCCATAGGCATTGAGTCGACCTTTTTTCGAAAGCAGATCAACAGGCACAAGAGCAGTTAGTCAGTGAACGGCCTTCTATCGGTGAAACGCCTTTTCTGGGCGGTCCTTTCCATTTCCTTGTTTGCGTTGGTCCCGATTGCGGCTCACGCACAGGACAAACGTGGCCCGGTGACGAACTTGCCGCTGCCGCGCTATGTCTCGATGAAAGCCGCCGAAGGGAACGTGCGCCGCGGGCCGTCTTTGACCCATCGAATCGATTGGGTGTTCAAGCGTCGCGGCATGCCATTGCAGATCACAGCCGAATACGGCAATTGGCGCAAAGTTCAGGACCGCGACGGGGCTGGCGGCTGGGTTCACTACGCGTTGCTGTCAGGTGTCCGTACGGTATTGATCGAATCCGAAATGTTACCCGTCTATTCTCGCCCTGATCCCAGCGCGCCGGTTAGTGCTCATTTCGAAACAGGTGTCGTGGCGCGCCTTGGGTCCTGCTCGCTTGACTGGTGCAAGGTGTCAGCCGGAGGTCACCGTGGCTGGACGATGAAATCGAACCTCTGGGGTGTGGACCCGTCTGAGATCCGGGAATAGACTTTTTGCCTTTCAATCGCATCCGAAAATGTCTCGCCTCGTGTTGTCTCAGAGGCTTGCCCTGACCACTGGCGCAGCTATTGTGACGCGTCAGGATCAGAGGATCATTCATGAAAGCCGTCACATACACCACCTTCGGCGACGCTGCAGATGTATTGCAGCTTCAAAACATGCCGCTGCAAACACCCGGGCCTGGTGAGGTCACCGTTGATCTGGCCTTTTCAGGCGTGAACCCCTCTGACATCAAGGCACGCGCCGGATCTAGACCAGGCATTACAAAACCACCTTTTCCCGTGATCATTCCACATAGCGACGGGTCTGGGGTGATCTCGGCCGTTGGGGCGGGCGTCCCTGCTTCGCGGATTGGTCAGCGTGTCTGGATTTGGAACGGCCAATGGAAGCGTGCGTTTGGAACAGCCGCAACGCAGATCGCTTTGCCCGAGGCGCAAGCCGTCCAAATGCCAGATCCAGTCTCGCTGGAAACCGGAGCCGTTCTTGGAATTCCGGGGCTGACAGCCTGCCATGCGGTGTTTTCCGGCGGAGACCCCATAGACCAGACGATTCTGATTCATGGGGGTGCAGGCACAGTGGGCTATCTGGCAGTGCAGCTGGCTAAATGGGCGGGAGCAAGCGTCATCGCAACAGCCAGCCCGCGCGACTTTGAACGCGTTTGCGACGCCGGTGCAGACTTTGTGATCGACTATTCCGCTGATGACCTTGCCGACCAAATACTCGATGCCAACAAAGGGCAAACGGTTGGCCGAATCATTGACGTTGAGTTTGGCCAGAACGTCGAAACAAACACGACTGTCATATCCGAGAATGGCCGAATAAACGCGTATGGCTCTGCTCAGCACATGACGCCCATCTTGCCTTTCTATCCCTTAATGTTCAAAGCAGTAACCCTTGAGGTGGTTTTGATCTACCTTCTGCCCGGGAACGCCAGAGCAACCGCCATTGAAACGCTTCACGCTGCCTTAGTAGACGGGGCGTTGGTTTGCCCCATCCAAAAGGTTCTGCCGTTGCGTGACTGCGCGAGGGCGCACGACCTGGTACAAGCCGGCAATCGGACCGGCGCGGTGCTGATCGAGACAATCTGAAGGCATGAGAAACTAAGAGTCGAGTGTTCAAATTTTTTATCCAAAAGCTCTTGAACCCTGCCAACAACAGTCGTAGATAGCCGCTCACCGTTGGGGTGTAGCCAAGTGGTAAGGCAGCAGTTTTTGGTACTGTGTATCGTAGGTTCGAATCCTACCACCCCAGCCATGATTTTCCCGTAACATATTGATTTTGAACAAGATTTTTTAATCTCGTTCCGTAAATGTTGCGGGATGAGGAGAAATCCCGCAACATTTTTGAAGTTGCCTGCATCTGGCGCTTTCACTAAGGCTTTGAAATAATTGGGGAGTCCCTTTTTGTTTGAGGCAAGATGAAATACGTTCCACCGTCGACTGAAGAAACCGCATTCAACTGCCCACATTGTGGCGCGCTGGCCAAACAGTTTTGGCGGTCCGCCTACGCGCATCCAATGGACAAAGACGCGACACCTCAAATCTGGACGCGCGAACGAGTCGACAACTTCGACTTTGATCAGTTTAAGGACGAAGTACGCGAGGATATGCGAAGATTGGTCGAGCGTTGCGCAACCGGTGCTCCTTTTTTTGAAAAGGATGAAAAGTACGTAAATTCTCACATTGGGAACCTCTGGTTGAGCCGCTGCTATAACTGCGATCAGCTTTCGGTTTGGATTTACAATCGTTTAGTTTATCCTGTTGTTGGGAGTGCCCCAGAAGCGAATTCTGATCTACCAGCCGAAATTAGGCGTGACTACGACGAGGCAAGTGCGATTCTTGATGTGTCACCTCGAGGTGCTGCGGCGCTAATCCGTCTGGCGATACAAAAGCTATGTGTGGAGCTTGGGCAGTCGGGCAAGAACATAAATGAAGACATTAAGTCCCTTGTTCAGAATGGTTTGGACACTCGTGTTCAAAAGGCGCTGGATGCTGTGCGCGTCATAGGGAACAATGCCGTCCACCCGGGCCAAATTGACCTTCGAGACGACCGAGCGACCGCCGAAACCCTGTTCCGGTTGTTAAACCTTGTCGCAGAGAAGATGATCTCAGAACCGAAGCATGTCGACGAAGTCTATGCATCTTTGCCCCAGTCCCAATTGGACGCGATTCAAAGACGCGATAAGAAATGACAGGTTTCTGCGTTGCAGAAATTCCCGCAACATTTTCTCGCCAAACCAGTCGCAAGTTATTGAAATTAAGTATTTTTTGAGAAAATCAGAATCCTACCACCCCAGCCACATACTTCCCTGTTTTCATACGCTGAATGTTTGCTGCGCAAATGTCGCGTGTTTTCCGATGTTTGGCGGAGAGGGATATCAGCAGAGACGCAGAAAAGAGCGCGAACTGGGCTGATTTCGTCCCGTAGTCTCTGTTTGCGAGTCCGGCGGTACGAGTTTGCAGGTTTCAGGGTGGTGTGTTTCAGAGCGTAGCGAACTGCTTGCGCTGTTCGGACCAGACAGCAGAGAACCGCGTCTTGATCAGATGGTCCGTAGTGAGACCATCGGGTTGCTCACCGTCAGCGATGGCATCCAGAACGTCAGGTGCCAGCATTGCCAGATCGGCCACATCCTGCACCCGGCGTTTGGAGGTGCCTTCTGCCTCCGCGATTTCTGAGAACGTTCTGCCATCCAATATCATCGCAAGCCACCGGCGCGCTTTGATGACGTTGCGGACAAGCGTTTGATCGATCTCAGGAGGTGAATCGCCAAGATGAAGTTTCAGTTCCACACCTCTGCGGCGCATCCGGAATGGCGCTTCGACCGGTAGTTGCTCTGCATCGACCTGATCCGCCCTGCACGCGATCATTCGGGCCAGCGCCTGAAGATCCAGCTGCATGACCAGAGACCCCTGTCGTATATCTGCCCGCGCAATCAGGCCGAGGCATTTCCTGACGGATTGGCAATCTCTGAGAAGCTCCTTCGCTGAGGCAATTTCGGCCGCTGACATATCCCGAGCCATTGATGTCACCGCGTTCGGTCGGTTCAGATGTTGTCTGACCAATTCGGCCAGGAGGCTCTCAAGCTGTTCTGCAGGCAGCCGCCACGCATCCGGATGCTTCTGACTGCGATCCGTCACCAGCCGCCCGGAGATGTAGTAACGCAAACGCTTGCCGTTCTTCCGGCTATGGCTGGGCGTCAGTCGATCTCCGGTCTCATCAAAGAGCTTTCCGGCCACCAATGATCGCTTTGCCTTTTGCCTTACTCCACGCTCCCTTGCCGCTCCATCCGTCAACAGCTGTTGCACCCGATCCCACACTGTCGGGTCGATGATGGCAGAGTGCTGCCCGTCAAAGACCTGATCTCTATGCCTGATGCGCCCAGCATAGATTGGATTGCTGAGCAGGTGATGGATGTGTCCCCGATCGAAGAACGTGCCGCCCGTCACGCGTCCGCCCGGACGTTCCCGGCGGCGCGAACGGAGCCCCAGTGCCTCTGCTCGCTCTTTCGCATCGAGAATGCTATGATGCTTCAGATAGAGATCGTAGAGTGCCCTTATTGTTGCCGATTCCTCCTCGTTGATTTTGAGCGTTCGCCCATCCGCCTCATACCCGAGCGGAACGTTCCCGCCCATCCAAAGACCCTTGCGTTTTGAGGCTGCGATCTTGTCCCGGATACGTTCTGCGGTGACTTCGCGTTCGAACTGGGCGAAGCTGAGCAGCACGTTGAGTGTCAGGCGCCCCATGCTCGTAGACGTATTAAAGGACTGGGTAACGGACACAAAAGATGCGTCTGCCGCATCCAGGCGTTCGACCAGCTTAGCGAAGTCAGCCAGCGCGCGTGTCAGCCGGTCGATTTTATAGACAACAATCTGGTCCACGCGTTTCTCATCGACAGCCTGCATCAGCCGCTGTAGCGCCGGGCGGTCAAGATGCCCGCCCGAGATACCACCATCGTCATAGTGATCCGGTAGAAGTTCCCAACCCTCGTGCTTTTGGCTGGCGACATAAGCTTCGCAGGCTTCTCGCTGGGCATCCAGCGAATTGAAATCCTGCTCCAGCCCCTCTTCCGAGCTTTTTCTCGTGTAGATGGCACAGCGGATACGTCGCATCACTGAACCCCGAAGAAGCGCGGTCCCGACCAGTGCGCTCCGGTAATGTGCTTTGCGATGGCTGAAAGGGAGCGCCAGGTTTTACCATTCATGACGAACCCGCGATCAACCACTTCAACCTGATAGGTGCGTCCATTCCATTCCCGCACCAGATGTGATCCCGGTTTGAGAGCAGGTGGTGGGGCTTTTCCCGACGCGATTTGTTCCAGTCGACGGTTTGTTCTAGCGGACAACCCGCCCAGGTCCCGGTTCTGTAGTTCCCAGATCAGCACTCTCTTCATGAACTGCGGGGACAGGTATTTCGGCGGGGGCCGACCGAACACTTCCCGCCATAGATCAAGAGAGCCAGGACGGCCCAGGTGTTCAATGTTATAGAATCCCTTTGCAAGGTCACGCTCCGCGCGCGTAGCATCCATGGCGATCACACCCCCTTCACGATCCGGTGGACCGTACCTTTGTCAGATCCTGATCGCTCAACAGTATGTCCCGCCTTGCGCATCATCGAAATCGCTGCGCGTGCAGAATGCGGCTGCCAGCCAAAGGCGTTCTGAATCTGCGTGATCGTGGCACCAGCCTTGCGGGACAGCAGTTTCTGTAACTGTTGCTGCCGTGTCAGGTTGTTCCAGGCGGGTTTGGCAGGCGAGTTTTTTTCTGTTTCAGATGAAGTTTTCATTGATGTCTCCACTTTGCGGGCACGGGCCAACCCTGCGCCCTGTACTGAGTGGAGCCCGGCTGTTCCGGGCGAATCCTGACCATTGTCAGTACTGCTTCCAGGGCAACTAAAGTCCAGTCAATTTCGGCAGAAAGAGCCCCTACCAGACATAGCCGAGTGATCTGGTAGCTGCGAGTGCACAAGGCTGCTTACTGCACTTTGCCGACCTTGACCCCTTGGTGCCCGTCAATTGTCTGAGTGAAATGACCGAATGTCGGCTGCGAACCCAATTTACCTGCATTGTTACCGCGTCATACATTCCATAAACGAGTATACATATGAGCGCGGTTGCAGGCTGATGAGCAACCAATGCACACTTCATGACTGAAACAAACATATGGCAAGATATGCAACTTAATTGGAAGCTCCTATCCAACAAACAAAAGACGCTACGCACGATTTTCATCGGGGCGGTTGTGATCGCCGCGTGTTCCTTCTGGTACGAGAGCATTATTCAGTGGCCAAGGGGTCGAGGCCAAGCGGTCATTGTGGTGTGTTTTCTCGGCTTTCCCATTCAAGCGTTATACTATGGTTTGAAGTGGTATCGAGAGCGCTCTACCCAGAACTGACCTGAAAGACCAATCGCTCGTGTTAACAGAACTCACCTGAGAGCGCTATTTCAACAACCGCTTCGTCCGCTCAGCAGACCTTGATGCCATCTGAACCGACCCGGTGGCCTACTGAAATTATCAGATGACCAGTCTGAGCCCAGAGTGTATGCTGTTGTAGTACGTCTTACTTGAGAGCTTTGATTTTTTTCTCCGTTTCGGCTCGTTTCTTGGATCCGTCAAATTGATGTACTAAAAATTGGCGTTCACGCGCTCGCGCAATACTGCTCGATGCAACCCATCCATGCACCAAGCCGCCAATGAGAGAAATCAAGAAAGACAGACCAATCCAGACGACCGTAGGCCGCAACTGCATTAGTTCCGCCAATGGCAAAAAAGTGAATTTCCCTAAGAAAAACAGTGTGACCGCTACAAGCGAAAACCCTGCTGTTAGGATCAAGGTTATCTCTGATCCGACGTTCCGCCGCGCCCGCTTCGCGATCCTACCGCGTTCTTCCAGAGTTAACTCTGAGGGATCAAAGTCAGGCATTTAGTTCATGTCCCAAAACTCAAAGCTCCCCCAGAATCCCAAGCATAAACAGTCCGGTTAAAAATCCAAGATTACTTTGCAAATTCTCTCAGTTGATAGGTTATCGAAAGGCAGCAAAGTCCCGCTAGGCCGACCTTGATGCCGTCCGAACCGACCCGATGAACAACTGAATCCGTCAGATGACCGGTTCGAGCCCACAGTAGGCATTTGTTTCATCGGTGCTGACGCCAAACAAGTTGGTTCAATTTGTCGGTCGCAATACCGAAC